>JBOHUX010000179.1:0-4599 GCA_050734915.1 Candidatus Dormibacteraceae bacterium | reverse complement strand
CGGTTTCTCCTTGTGGGTGTGAAGGTCCGCAAAGGATGATCGATGGTCGTCTTCTATCCAGGCCTCTCAGACCGGAACTCGTACACCACGTCCGTGGACGCTAACCTCCCCGGTGCGCCCCGCATGTTAGGGAGGCCTCTGTTGTCCGGGTGGCCGAAGGCCCACCGAAAGCTGCTGGTCGTGGTCGGCACCACTCTTTTCGGCGCTGGTGTGGGGCTCTGGATGTCCGCGCCGACCCTGCTCAAGGGGAACACTGGGATTGTCATGCACGCCGATCTCACGCAACCTCCGGCTGTCCGTGGCCTGAGCCACGACCAGCAGTTGGATCGCCTCATCGCCCCCCCGTTCGACCCGGGGATCGTGCACGGGGTGGTGTCAGGACCGGGCGTATCTCACAGGTTCAGCGGGATCCCCTCGATAGTGACCGACTATCCCCTGCGGGTCATCTCGTTCATCGGGCCGTCACCCGCTGCCTATGCGAGCCGGGCCAGGATCACACTGCGGATTCCTGGAGGCCGAGTGGGTGGCACGACAGCGACGGCCGAGGCCGCCCCCACGGTCATCTCGGGCGCCGAGGTCTACGTGCTCATGCGCGACCAGGGTGTGATCGGGGGTGGAAACTCCCCGACCGTCCTGGTGGCGAGCGTCGCCGGCGGGCAGTTCTTCGTGGTTCGAGCCGGGACGGTCCATGGCGAGGGGGGGTCGTGGTCCACGTTCGCGGAGCCGGCCCCGAGGTTCGAGTCGCACTTCGCGGCTCGTGCGGCCTCCTGACTCGCCGAATCCCGCCCGACCAGCCGGGAGGGGTCGATGGGAAGCTCGCGCACCCGCACGCCGGAGGCGTCGGCGATGGCATTGGCCACCGCGGCCGCGCCCGGTACGGCCGGAGGCTCGCCCACCCCCTTCGCTCCGCCCGGGCCGTGGGGCGAGGGGATCTCGACCAGCCGGACCGCGATCTCCGGCACCTGGTCGATCGTCGGCAGGCCATAGGTGAGGAAGCTGCCGGTCAGGAGCCCGCCGTCGGCGTCGTAGGCCAGCTCCTCCCCGATCGCGCGGCCGACACCCTGGGTGGCGCCGCCCTGGACCTGGGCCTCCACCTCGGGCGGGTTGAGGGCGCGGCCGACGTCCTGGATCGCCGCGTATCCGGTGAGCGCGTACTCACCGGTCTCCGCGTCCACCCGGACCCGGCAGAGATGGACCGTGTACATGGGCGAGGGGCGGTGGACGGCCGTCCGGCCGAATCCGTGCACGGGTGCGTGGCGGCTCCCGAACTGGGTGGTGAGACGGGCCAGCGCGCCCAGTTCGAGGCCGCGACCGGGCACCCCCCGGACGCTCACCCGTCCATCCGCCAGGACGAGGTCCTCAGCCGCCGCCTCCAGCTCCTCCGCGGCCACCTCGAGGACCTGCCGGCGCGCGTCGGCCGCGGCCCGCTCGGCCGCCGGTCCGACGGTGTAGGTGATCTTGCTGCCGCCCGCGCCGCCCGCGAAGGGGGCGCTGCCGCTGTCCCCCTTCTCGACCCTCACCTTCTCCGGTGAGATGCCGAACGCCTCGGCCGCGATCATCGCCAGCGTCGTATCCGTGCCCGTGATGTCGACCGAGCCGAGCTGAAGCGTGAGGGTGCCGTCCGACTCCAGCCGGCAGCCGGCGGCGGCCGCCTGGGAGCCCCCGCCCCAGCCGCCGGCGGCGACTCCGAGCCCCTCCTCCGGCCCCCGGGTGGCCGTGTGGAGAGGGTGGTCACGGGCCGCCTCCAGGCACTCGACGAGTCCGATCCGGGGCCGGGGATCGCCACGCGCGTCGAGGTCGCCCTCCCGGAGGGCATGGCGAAGCCGCAACTCCACCGGATCCGCACCGAGCCGCTCGGCCAGCTCGCCCATCGCCGACTCGAGGGCGAAGAAGGCCTGGGGCCCGCCCGGCGCCCGGTAGGCGGTCGTGGGCGGCTTGTGGCTGGCGACCTCGACTCCCGTCAGCTCGAAGGCGGGCAGACGGTACGTGCTGCCCATGAGAAAGCAGATGCTCCCCGCGCAGTCCCCGGCGCAGGCGCCGTTGTCATCGATCACCGACGCGACCAGCCCCGCCAGGGAGCCGTCGCGGGCGGCGCCCAACCTCAGCTCGATCACCGCCCCGGGGCCGCCCCGCCCCATCGCGAACTCCTCGGCCCGGGTCAGCTCCAGCCGAACCGGACGCCCAACGCAGCCGGCGAGGAGGGCGACGAGGGCCTCGAGCAGGAAGAACTTGCCGCCGAAACCACCCCCCACCGGCATCTGGACCACCCTCACCTCGCCGTGCGGGATCTTCAGCTGGTCGGCGACGGTCTCCCGGACGCCGAAGACATCCTGGGTGGAGGTCCAGATCGTGAAGCCGCCCTCGGGCTCGGGTCGCGCGATCGCGACGTGTGGCTCCAGGAAGCCCTGG
This sequence comes from Candidatus Dormibacteraceae bacterium, assembly GCA_050734915.1. Taxonomy (GTDB): domain Bacteria; phylum Chloroflexota; class Dormibacteria; order Dormibacterales; family Dormibacteraceae; genus JBOHUX01. The sequence goes on along the minus strand of JBOHUX010000179.1, from coordinate 2,190 downwards.
TGGACGCTGGGGATCAGGTAGGTGCCCTCGACGACGACGTCCGCGCCGGCCAGCGCGGCGGCGGCATCGCCACGCCGGAAGCGGACCTTCGAGGTCACATTCGGAGGCAGGTCCTCGCCGGTCACCTCGGCGCCGGTCACCGCGCCGTGGAGGCCGGCGTCCTCCTCCGCATGCGAGGCCAAGGCGTCCAGGACCCGGGGCGCGTCCCACCCCATGGCCGCATGGACGTCGGTCACCGCCGGCAGCGGCTGGTAGTGGACCTCGACGAGCGCCGCCCCGTCCGCCGCCGCCAGGTCCGACTCCGCGATCACGGCGGCGATCGGCTGGCCGGCGTAGAAGACCTCCTCCCGGGCCAGTGGAAGGTCGGGCCCGGGCACCTCCAGCGGCGGGAGATCGTGCCCGGTGACCACCGCCAGCACCCCCGGCGCCCGGCGGGCGGCGGCCGTCTCGATCGAGTTCAGGCGCGCGTGCGCGAACTGGCTGAGGACGAGCCGGACGTGAACCAGGCCGGGGACCCGCAGGTCGGCGCCATAGCGGGTGGCGCCGGTCACCTTGGCGGCGCCCTCGACCCGGCGCCGAGGCGTCCCCAAAATGGCCATCCCCGCCATCATATGCAGGTGGCCGAGACCGACATCGTCCTCTTCGGCGCCTCCGGTGACCTCGCCGGCCGCAAGGTCCTGCCCGCCCTCGGCGGCCTCGTCCGCAAGGGCGCGCTCTCGCCGCAGACCCGGATTCTGGGCGCCGGGCGCTCGGAGGTCTCGGATGACCAGTTCCGGAGCCGAGTGGCGGAGTCAACCGGAAGCGACGAGCTGGCGCGGGCGGCGGCATGGGCGAAGCTGGACTACGGCGACAGCACCACCTTCGCGGGTCTGGGGGAGACGCTGGGCGCCTCCCGGAGCTCGATCTTCTACCTGGCGACGCCGCCCCAGGCATTCGAAGCCATCGTGCGCAGCCTGGGGGAGGTCGGACTCGGCCGCCACGGCGACCACAGCCGCCGGATCGTGCTCGAGAAGCCGCTCGGCCACGACCTCCTGTCCGCGCGGGCCATCAACGTCGAGCTGGACCAGGTCTTCGCCGAGGAGGAGGTGTTCCGCATCGACCACTACCTGGCCAAGGACACCGTCCAGAACACGCTCGCGCTCCGCTTCAGCAACTCGATCTTCGAACCGATCTGGAACCGGACGCTGATCCAGAGCATCCAGATCACGGTCGCCGAAGACATGGGCGTGGGGGGCCGCGCGGGGTACTACGACCAGGCGGGCGCCGTTCGCGACATGGTCCAGAACCACGTCCTCCAGGTCCTGGCGCTGGTGACCATGGAACCCCCGATCACGTTCGAGGCGGCCGACATCCGGAACGCCAAGTTGGAGGCCCTGCGGGCGGTCCAGCCGATCGATCCCCAGCAGGCCGTCAGGGGGCAGTACCTCGGCTACCTGGACGAGAACGGGGTGTCGCGGAACTCGCGGCGGGAGACCTACGTCGCCGCCCGCCTCTCGGCCGAGAGCTGGCGCTGGGAGGGGATCCCGATCCTGATCCGGACCGGCAAGGCCCTTCACCGGCGGGGCACCGAGGTCATCGTCCGCTTCCGCGAGGCGCCCCACCTCCGGCTCAACGGGCGCCGGCAGGCGGGGCTCCCGACGCTGCTCGTCATCCGGGTCCAGCCCGACGAGGGGATCACGATCCGCATCGGCGCCAAGCGGCCCGGGGGCGGGTTCGAGATCGTGCCGGCGGGGCTGAGGCTGGAGTACGCGGGACTCGCCCGGGAGCCGCTGCCCGACGCCTACGAGAACGTCCTCAGCGAGGTCCTGGCCGGCGAGCACGGCGTCTTCCCCAGCGCCGCCGAGATCGAGCGCTGCTGGGAGATCGTGGAGCCCCTGCTCAGGGCCTGGGAGGCCGACGGCCACCCGGAGCCCTACGCGCCCGGCACCTGGGGGCCACCCGCCGCCGAGGAGCTGGTCGCCGCCGGGGGCGGCGGCCGGTGGATCAACGCCGGCGACGAGCCGGGAACCTAGTCTGAACAGCTTCCGAGATTAGGCGACACCCTGGGGCTCCAGGGACCCCGGCTTGGGGCCGCGGCGGATAGCGGCCCAGCTGGCGCTGCCGATGTGGGGCTCACTGGAGATCTCCCCGACCGGCGTTTACAAGGTCCTGATCCGGCGCGGCCTGAACACTCGGCGCCGGCGCTTGAGC
>JBOHUX010000178.1:0-4602 GCA_050734915.1 Candidatus Dormibacteraceae bacterium | reverse complement strand
GCTGAGTGTGGACATGGAGGCCTTCGAGGCCGCCATGGCCGCCCAGCGGGCGCGCTCGCGCTCCCCGTTCAGCGGACCTTGGGACGAGGTCCGCGAGATGCCGCGCTCCGAATTCGTGGGCTACCGGGACCTGGAGGCGCCCGCCACGGTCCTGGCGCTGCGCGCCGGCGGCGGGGCCGTGGACCAGGTCACCGAGGGCCAGGAGGCCGAGGTGTTCCTGGACCGCACCCCCTTCTACGGCGAGTCGGGGGGCCAGGTCGGGGACACCGGCGCCATCGCCGGCGCCGATGGCAGGCTCCGGGTGGAGGATACCCGGCGGCCGGCGGACGGCGTCGTCGTCCACCTCGGCACCGTCGTGGTCGGCACGGTGCGGGTCGGGGAGCGCGTACAGGCGGCGGTGGACAGCGCCCGGCGCCGCCAGATCGCCCGCCACCACACGGCCACTCACCTGCTCCACAAGGCCCTTCGTGAGGTGCTCGGGGACACGGTCGTCCAGAAGGGCTCCTGGGTGGGCCCCGACCACACCACCTTCGACATCCCTCTCAACCGCGCCATGACCGCAGCCGAACTGGAGCGCGTCGGGCGTCGCGTCAACGATCAGGTGCGGGCGGCGCTGCCCTTACGCGAGAGCCACCGGAGCTACCGGGAGGCGGCCGAGTCCGGTGCCATGCATCTCTTCGACGAGAAGTACGGCGACGTGGTCAGGGTCGTCAGCTTCGGGGACTGGACGAGCGAGCTCTGCGGCGGGGTCCACGTCCAGAGCACGGCCGACGTCGGGCCCGCACTGATCATCTCCGAGTCGAGCATCGGCGCCGGGTTGAGGCGCCTCGATCTGGTCGCCGGGGAGTCGGCCGAGGACCTCGTCCGCCGGCGCCTGGACACGCTCGCCGAGGTCTCCCGAACCCTGGGCGGGTCGCCCGACGAGGCATCGAGGCGGCTCGCCGAGCTCACCGCGGAGATGCGTCGTGCCCGCCGCCAGATCGCCCAGCTCACCGACCGCCTGCGCGTGGCGAGCGTGCAGGCGAGCGGGGCCGGGACCGTGTCCGCGCATCAGGACCTCGCCGTCCTTGAGAATGGCGTTCCGGTGCTGGTGGTGAAGGTGACGGCGACTGACATGGACGATCTGCGGGCGTACGCGGATCGGTACTCCGAGACCATGGAGCGCCCGGGCGTCGTCGTCGCCACCAGCCCGGCCATCTCCGCGTACGTGGTCAAGGTCGCCCGCGAGCACGCCGGCGACAAGGCCGGCGAGATCGACGGCAACCGGCTGAAGGCCCTCTTGGGCCCGGGCGGCGGCCGCCCGGCGCTCGTCCAGGGCAGGCTCGAGAGGCCGACCCCGGCGGCCGCCGACCTCAGGGGCCTGCTCGGATGAGTCCCTTCCTCCGCCGGGGGAAGGACGACTTCACGCGGAACATCACCGCCCTGGACATCGGGACCGAACTCATCAAGGCCCTGGTCGTGCGCCGCGAGGGGGAGAGGGACGAGGAGTCCGGAGTGGTGCTCGGGGTCGGCCGCGAGCCGCAGCGGGTGAGCGCCATGAGCGGGGGCGCGGTGGCCGACCTAGAGGCGGTGATCGACGCGGCCAACGCCGCCATGGAGGCGGCCGAGGACATGGCCGGCGTGGTGCCCGGCCAGGCGGTGGTCGGCGTCGCCGGGGAGCTCGTCAAGGGCTTCTCGTCGTCGATCGCCTACCCGCGCGACAGGCCCCAGGCGGGCGTCAAGCAGTCCGAGCTGCGGAACCTGCTGCAGCTTGTCCAGAAGCGGGCGCTGAGGGAGGCCCAGCACCAGCTGGAGCTGGAGCGTGGCTACGGCGCGGAGCTGGAGGCCCGGCTGGTCCACTCCGCCATCACGAGCGTCCGCATGGACGGCTATCCGATCTCGAACCCGATCGGCTTCCAAGGCCGCAACCTGGAGATCACCGTCTTCAACACCTTCTGCCCGATGACCCACATCGGCGCGCTGGAGACGGTGGTGCGGGAGCTGGACCTGGAGCTGACGGCGAGCGTCGCCCAGCCCTACGCGGTGGCCCTGGCGTGTGCCGGCGAGGAGGTCATGGAGTCGGGTGCGATCTTCGTCGACGTCGGCGGCGGGACCACGGATGTGGCTCTGGTCCGGGATGGTGGAGTCGAGGGCACGCGCATGTTCAACCTCGGCGGCCGCGCCTTCACGCGCCGGCTGGCGCAGACGCTCGGCGTCAGCATGGACGAGGCGGAGGCTCGCAAGCTCCGCCACTCCGAGGGTCTGCTACCGGCGGAGGAGGATTCCCGGGTCGGCGCGCTGATCGGCGCCGATGTCGAGGTGCTCCTGCAGGGTCTCTACCTGTGCCTCAAGGAGCTGGCGCGGGGTGAGGTGCTGCCCAATTCGATCTTCCTATGCGGCGGAGGTAGCCTGCTGCCCGAGCTGCCGGCCGAGCTTGGGCGCGCCACCTGGGCGAGCGGGCTGCCCTTCAGCCGGGCGCCTGTGGCCCGCCGGCTGAAGCCGGGCGACGTGCACAGGCTGTTCGACTCCACGGGGCAGCTCACCTCGCCCCAGGACGTGGGACCCATGGGCCTGGCCGACCACGCGCTGCGCGCCGGCTCCGAGGATGCGACGGTCCTCAGCACCGTCATGCGCGGCGTGCTCAAGTCGATGCGCGTTTCGTGAGGATTCTCGTCAGGACATCCCGAGCTGGGAAGGAACTCTGAACCCCATGGCCACCGACCCCATCTACCTCGAACCCGAGGCCGAGGTCCCAGAGCTCATCGACCGCCTGCGGCGGTCGGCGGGGGATGACGTGCCGGTCGTGGTCCCGGTCCGATCGACGATCGGGCGGAGCCGGTTCGACCTCGCGTTGATCAATCACTACGGCGGCCGGCTGGGCAAGCGGATCGCCATCATCAGCCCCGAGGAGACCACCCGCCAGATGGCGCGGGAGGTCGGTCTCGCCGGCTATGCGGCGCTCGGGCAGTTCGACGCCGGCCTGGCGGAGTCGGTGCCGGGATCCGCCGCCACCCTCTCCGAGAGCCTCTCCCCGGCGCCTTCGCCGCTCGCCTGGCCGGTCCCGCCGTCACCTCTGGCGCCATCGCCCGTCGCCGCGAGCCTCGATCCCGGGGGGGTCACCGAGATGCCCTCCCCAGGGCAGGAGGCTCCGACCGCGATGCGGCGCGGGTCGACCTATCGAGGCTCGTCACCGAGACCCGCCGGCGGCGCGCGGCCCCGCCGCCTCCTCTACGGGGGGGCGGCGGCGGTGATGCTGGCGGGGCTGCTCGCGGTGGCGCTCTACGTGCCCTCGGCGCAGGTGACGCTGATCGCGCAGGCGCAACCGCTCAGCAAGCCGTTCGACGTCACCGGCGCCGCCGGCCACGGACCCATCCCCACGCGGGCGATCACGGCCAGCGACACCGCCACGCAGACGATCCCGACCACGGGGGTCCAGACCACGCCCGCCAAGGCCGCCGCCGGCGCGGTCACCATCGCCGACAGCTGCGCGGGGCCGGGCTTCTACATTCCGCAGGGAGCGCTCGTGAGCGGGGGCGGCCAGGAGTTCCAGATCACGACGGCGGACGCGCAGGCCGGCAACGGCACGCCGGTCCCGGCCGGGAAGCAGGTCCCCTTCTCGGTCAGGGCGGTGACGGCGGGAGCCGCGGGCGACGTGCCGGCGGGGACCATCACCTCGGTTGACAACAGTCCCATGGACCCCCTTACCGGACAGCCCTGTCTCAAGGCCAGCCAGGCCGATCCCACCGGCGGCGGAGCCGACGCCGTCTCCCGCCACGTCATGTCGCAGGACGACTACAACAACGCCCGCCTGGCGCTCCAGAAGCAGCTCCAGAAGCAGCTCACCTCAGACCTCGCCAAGCAGGCCCGGCGGGGGGAGAAGGTCGCGGCCCAGAACGTCACATTCGAGCCCGCCCAGTTCACCGCGGATCACAAGGTGGGGGACAAGGTGGACAGCTTCACGGCCGCCATGACGCTCAAGGGGGACGCCTCCGCCTATAAGGACGCGGAGGTGCGCAAGGCCCTCCTCGACGCGCTGAGGGGGAAGGTCCGGTCCGGCTACCAGCTGACCGACAACGGCCTCAAGACCGACTACCAGGTCACCGCCGCGTCGGGGGACGGGCTGATGACCTTCCACGGCACCGCGAGCGGCTACGTGGCCCCCGTCCTCGACTTCGCGACCATCAAGTCGCACCTTGCCGGGCACTCGCGGAGTACCGCCGCCGCCTACCTGCGCGGACTCCCGGTGCGCTCCGCCAACTACACGGAGAGCCCGTTCGAGCTTCCCATGCTGCCCTGGTTGAGTTCGCGCATCGAGGTCAGGTACGTTGTGGAGCAGGGCAAGGCGGCGACGCAGCCGGCCTGACGGCCCGGATTCACACCCCGCCAGGCGGGACCGAGTGGAGGGAGATCAACTGAACACGCGGGTGCTTGCCGTGGACCCCGGCTCCAAGCGGGTCGGGCTCGCGGTCAGCGACCCTCTGGGGCTGACCGCCCAGCCGCTCGCCGCGATCCCGGCCGAGCCCGGGGACGACCTGGCCCGCCGGATCGCGTCCGTGGCGCGGGCGGTGGGCGCGACCGAGGTCGTGGTCGGCCTGCCGCGCCGGCTGGACGGCGGCCTGGGCC
>JBOHUX010000177.1:0-4639 GCA_050734915.1 Candidatus Dormibacteraceae bacterium | reverse complement strand
GATCCTCACGGCTGGGCGCCGGCCCGGCCCATGGCGAGGGCCGCGACCTCGAGCGCGCGGCGCCCCGCCTCGAGCGGCGCCGCTCCCGCCATCGACGCGACGCAGAACCCGGCCGCCAGCGCGTCGCCCGCCCCGCTGCCGTCCACGACCTCGGCCTCGGCGGCGGAGAGGGCGACCCCGTCCACCTGACAGCCCTCGGCGCCATCTTGAGGACCACCGTCCGGGCGGTCTCGGCGAGGGGCGCTCCCAGCGCGTCGCGCTCCATCGCGGTGGCGAACAGGAAGTCGGGCCGCAGCTCGCGAAGGACCCGCGCCAGCCGGGCCGGCCCCCGCCGGCGGATGCCCGCCGCCGAGGAGAGGTCGATGGACAGAAGGGCCTGCCGCCGGCGGGCCAGGGTGACGGCCCGCCGGGCGGCCGCCGCGATTGGCTCCCGGAAGAGGGAGTAGGCAGGCACGTGGAGCAGGCGGACGCCCTCCATCCACTCCTCCCGGACCTCATGCGGTGCGAGGCCGACGCTGGCCCCGCGCTGGGTGAAGAAGGTGCGCCGGCCGCCGGGTCCGGCGATCACCACGACGGTGCCGGTCGGCGCCGGGCCCGAGGCCGTTCGCACGTCGACGCCCCGGGCGCGTGCCTCCTCCACCAGCCGGTGTCCGACCTCGTCGTCGCCCACCTTTGCGATCAGCCGGGCGGGCGCGCCGAGGCGAACCGCCCAGGCGCAGAAGTTGGCCGCCTGGCCGCCGGACGAGAAGGTGACTCGGGCCGGGTTGTCATCGTCGTCCAGAACCGGCCCGGCGGGGGCGACGACGACGTCCTGAAGCAGATCGCCGAGGGCGCAGAGGAGGTCCAACCCGGCCGAATCATATCGGCCGCCGCGAGAGCCCGATCCCGGCCCGGCCGCCACCGGACGCGGCGTCCCTATACTCCCCTCTCGGCGCCCCCGATTTGTCGCGCCCAGTCAAGGAGGAGACAAGTGGCGGGATCGCGATACGACGCCCAGGTGGACGGCCCCTTCTACCTCGGGCCGACCACCTTCATGAAGGTCCCTGCGATCCACGATCTCGAGGCTCTGCGCGAGGCGGGCGCGGACCTCGCCATCGTGGGCGCGCCCTGGGACGACTCCGTGACCGCCCGGCCGGGCGCGCGCTACGGGCCCCGCGCCGTGCGCACGGCCAACTACCAGCCGGCGGAATGGCACCTCGAGCTGGAGGTGGCTCCCCTGGAGGTGCTGCGCGTCGTCGACTGCGGCGACGCGGTGTGCCCGCCGGGTCTGGCCGAGGTTTCGCACCAGGCGATCTTCGACGCCGTCAAGGAAATCGCCGGGGCGGGCGTGATCCCGCTCGTGATCGGCGGCGACCACTCGATCACCTACCCGTCGGCCTCGGCGGTCGCGGCGACGATGCCGCCGGGGTCGCTCGGCATCGTCCACCTCGACGCCCACGCCGACACCGGCGACGACGCGTGGGGCAACCTGCGATCGCACGGCACCCCCATGCGACGGCTGATCGAGTCGGGCGCGGTGCCGGGCCGGAACTTCGTGCAGGTCGGGCTGCGCGGCTACTGGCCGGGGCCGGAGACCTTCGCCTGGATGAGGGGGCAGGGCATGCGCTGGCACCTGATGGGGGAGATCCACGACCGCGGGCTGGACGAGGTGCTGGCGCAGGCCATCGCCGAGGCGCTCGACGGGCCCTCCCGGATCTATCTCTCGGTGGACATCGATGTGCTGGATCCCGGCTTCGCGCCGGGGACGGGCACACCGGAGCCCGGCGGCCTGCGGCCGGAACAGTTGCTGAGAGTGGTGCGGCGGGTCGTCATGGAGACCGACCTCGCCGCCATGGACGTGGTCGAGGTCTGCCCGCCCTACGACCACGCCGAGCTGACGGCCCAGAACGCCAACCGCTGCCTCTTGGAGGCCATCTCGACCCTCGCCGCCAAGCGCCGCCGCGCCTCGCCGGGCTGAGCCCGGCCGGCCCGGGCCGCGAACCGGGGCCGTATTGATGGATTTGACCTCAACGTCGCTATCAACATAGAGTGAACTGCAAGTGGGTGCGAGGCCACATCCGGACCGTACCCTTCAGCGCAAGGGGGAGTCGCTCATGCGATCGACCGCCATCGGCCGGACCGCCGGCGCTCTGGGTGTCAGCCTGACCGTGGCCTTCGCCAGCCTCATACCGACGATGGCCACGGGCCACGCGGCCGGGGGCCGGGCTCCGGCGCCCCGTCCGATCGCCGCTGCGGCCGCCTTCACCAACTACGAGGTGTCGTCGGTCCCGGGAACGGTCTGCCCCGGCGCCGGTGCCGCCTGCAACAACTTCGCCTCCGAGCCGGCCATCCGGGCCGACCGGGCGGGCAACCTCTACGCAACCTCGGAGAACGGCCTCGGAGGCGGGACGGAGGCGTGGAAGTCCACCGACGGCGGCCGCCACTACACAGCGCTCAGCTCGCCGGACGCCGGCTCGACCAGCAACAACTCCGGCTTCGCCCCTGGCGGGGGTGACACCGACCTCGCCACCGCACCGGTCAAGAACGCCGCCGGCTTCCACAACGTCTACGTGGCCAGCCTCAGCCTGGCCAACGTGGACGTCAGCACCAGCCGGGACGGTGGCAGGACGTTCGCCCTCAACCCCGTCGGCGCCCTCGTCCCCGGCGACGACCGGGAGTGGATCGCCGCCGACGGCGCCAGCAAGGTCTGCGTCGACTATCACGACGTCGCCACCGCCAACATCGACCTCAACTGCAGCTTCAACGCCGGCCTCGCCTTCACGCAACTGGGCGACGTGATCGACGCCAACCACCTCTGGCTCATCAACAACAATCAGATCGGGAACCTCATGATCGACCCCGTCAGCCACTTCGTCTACGCCACATTCAGCGGCATCGCCAGCCAGGGCGAGTTGGCCTGTGGCGAGGCCGGCTCCTGCGGCTACCACGCGGTCTGGATGGGCGTCTCCAAGGACGGCGGCAAGACCTTCACCGACCACCCCGTCTACGTCAACCTCGACCCCAAGGTCTCCTACGGCCACCAGTTCGTCAACGTGAGCATCGATCGCGGCGGCAACGTCTACTCGATCTACTCCGACGACCACAACATCGACTACAGCTACTCGGCCGACCACGGCCGCAGCTGGTCCGCGCCGGTGCGGGTCAACAGCGCGCCCGCCAACACGGCGATCATGCCCTGGAGCACGGCCGGCGCCGCGGGCAAGTTGGACGTCGTCTACTACGGCAGCGGCTACTACGACGGGCACTCGACGCCGGACAACTACCCCGCCTCCGCGGCCTGGAACGTCTACTTCGCGCAGAACCTCAAGGCAACCGGCGGCGGTGGCTTCAGCCAGGTCGCGGCGAGCCCGATCAACCACTACGGTGGCGTCTGCGAGAGCGGGGTAACCTGCACCGGCAACCGGGATCTGTACGACGACTTCGGGGTCGCCGCCAGCCCCATCACGGGCCTGGCCTCGATCGTCTACAGCGACGATCAGTACGGAACCGACCCCAACAGCCCGCCCCCGCCGGGCTGCACCACCTCGACCACCAACAGCTCGACCTGTGATCACACGGAGGTGGCGACCCAGACCGCCGGGGCGGGGATCTTCGGCGCCCCGGCCGGCGGCGGCCGGCATCAGGGACGGCACTGACCCGGCCTCCTCGATTCACTCATCCGAGCCTGAACGGGAAACGCGGACCGGCCAGAGGCGTCGCCCCAGCGGGCGGCCCGCCCCTTCCAACTCTCGGTCAGGGACGGGCCGGCGGGCTCTCGGCGCGCTCGGGCGCCCGATACGCGATGAAGCGATAGAGGAAGTACCCGACCAGCAGGAGCGCGGCGGCCGGGGCCAGGATGTACGTGGACCTGTGCAGGCTCAGGAAGCCGCGCAGGCGCCCGCCGACGGTGGCGCCCACGGTCAGATAGATCGCCAGCCACACTCCCGTCGAGACCGCCACGCTGACCAGGAAGACCGGGTAGCGGACGTGGAGGGCGCCCGCGGCCACCGTGATCGGAACTCGCAGTCCCGGCACGTGGCGCCCGAAGATCAGCGCCCACGCGCCGTATTTCCGGAACCAATCCTCGCCCTTCTGGAGGCGCTGGGGGGTGAGGTGCATGGTGTGGCCGATGCGGCCGACGGCCAGTCTCCGGCCCCAGCGTCGTGAGATCAGGTAGAGGTTGGTCGCGCCCAGCAGGACCGCCGCCAGCAGGCCCAGCCAGGAGATGATCCAGCCCGTCGGGTGGCGGGCAGCGGCCTGCCCGACGTACATGACGAAGACGTCACCGGGGATGGGCATCGGCACCCCCGACTCCTCGAGATAGAGCGCGACGCCGGCGCCCGCGACCCCGTGGCCCCGGAGGAGGTGGACGAAGCCACCGGTGAGATCGCCGACGGCATCCGGGAGGTCGCCTTCCAGGACCGCGACCGCTCCCAGCGAGAGGAGCAGCGCGATCGCGACGAGTGCGGTGACGAGGAAGCGGCGGCTTCTGACGCGGGCCGTGCTCAACCTTCCTTCTCTGGATCTCCAGCCCACAAACCTACGCCGCGCGGCTGATCGCCGCCTGAAGTCTAATCGCGCCCGGGGGGGGGTTAACGTTTTCCCGTCCCTCGCTCTGGTTGGCCCAAGCATGTATATTATAAAAATCCCCGCCCCCACG
>JBOHUX010000176.1:0-4660 GCA_050734915.1 Candidatus Dormibacteraceae bacterium | reverse complement strand
GGACCTCGTGGATCTCCGCCAGCCGGCGTCGGCCGGGCCCCGGCTCGAGCAGGAGAGAGGGCGCCTGGAGGCGGCGGTCGCGGCCGAGTCGGCCGAGGCGGGGCGCCTCCCGTCCCTGGAGAGCGCGGCGAGCTCGTCGGAAGCGCGGGCCGCGCACCTTGTGCGGGCGCAGGCGGAGCGGGACACGCTCCTGTCCGAGCACCGGGCCGAGGTCCGCCGGCTCGAGCTGGAGCGCATGCGGTGGCGGGACCGGCTGGGCGACCTCGGGCGCCAGTTGGCCGCCGTCGAGGCTGACCGGGGCGCCATCGAGGCGAGTCGTCTGGCGCGGGCACGGCGGGCGGCCGAGGCGGCCGCGCTGGCGGACCGGGCTCGCGCCGAGGGGCCTTCGCTGGAGGCGGCGATGGCGGCCGCCCAGCAGCGCCTGGCGGAGGCGGAGACGCGGTCTCCCGAGGAGGAGGCGGAGACCGCGGAGTCGGCCGGGCGGCTGGTCGCCCTCGATGACGCCCGCGTCGAGACACGTCTGCGGCTCGGCAACCTGGAGGGGAGCCTCGGTCTCGCCGTCCGGGAGGAGGAGCTTGCGCTGGCCCGGATGGAGGAACTGCGGCAACGGATGCCGGAGGGCAGGGCGCCGGAGGAGGTGCCGGGCGGGAAGGCGAGGGAGCGCGAGATGCGCTCCCTCGAGCGCCGCCTGGTCGAGATCGGGCCCACCAACGATGTCGCCGAGCGGGAGCTGGTCGAGCTGGAGGAGCGGCATCGGGTCCTCGCCGAGCAGCTGGCGGACATCGAGGCCGCCCGCGCCGACCTGGACCAGCTGGTGGTCAGGCTGCGGTCGGAGGAGGAGTCCCGCTACGAGGCGGTGTTCGGGGCCGTGGCGGCCAACTTCCAGGAGTACTTCGACGAGCTGACCGGTGGCGGGCGGGCGACGCTCCGCCACGTCGCCGGCGACGATGGGCCACGGAGCGGAGTCGAGATCTGGGCCCAGCCGCCCCGCAAGCGGGTGGTGCGCAACGTCCATCTGCTCAGCTCCGGTGAGCGCTCCCTGGTCGCGCTGGCGCTGGTGATGGCGCTGGAGGAGGTCAACCCGAGCCCCTTCGTGATCTTGGACGAGGTCGAGGCGGCCCTCGATGACGCCAACGTGGCGCGCTTCACCCAGCTCCTCGGCCGCCTGGGCGGGCGGCGCCAGTTCCTGGTCATCACGCACAACTACCAGACCATGGCCGGCGCCTCGGCCCTCTATGGAGTCCACCTCGACGAGAGCGGTTCCTCCCACCTGGTCTCGGTCCGCCTCGAGGACGTCCGGCCGCGGCCGGCCGGCGCGATCGGGGACCGGGGGGCGGCCACCGCCTGAGGCGATCCTGGGGGGCAAACGGTGAGGGCTTCGAGAATCGCCCGGCCCCTAGACTGGCTCGATGCGCATCGTCGTCGCCACCTCCCTCGAGCTCGAAGATCGGCATCGGGAGGCGATCCACGAGTGCGGTGAGGTGTCCTTGCTGGAGGCCCCATCTCGGCCGGGCTCGTACCCATCCCGCGAACGGCTCGCGGAGGTCCTCGCCGATGCCGAGGTCTGGTTCGGGCCGCCGCTCACGGCCGACCAGGTGTGGGGGGCGCCGAGGCTGCGCTGGATACAGGCCGTGTCCGCCGGAGTCGAGGGGTACCTGCTGCCCGGGATGCCTTCGGGCATCGCTCTGACATCCGCGGCCGGCGCCCACGCGAGCCAGGCGCCGGCGCATGTGTTCGCCCTCCTGCTGGGCCTTGCTCACCGCCTTCCCGAGTTCGCGGAGAGCCAGCGGCGGCACGTCTGGGAGGAGAGGACCCCGGCCGACCTCGCTGGCCGATCCTTGGTGGTGGTCGGGATGGGAGCCATCGGCCGGCAGGTGGCACGGCTCGGCGTCGCGTTCGGGATGCGGGCGACCGGGGTCCGCCGCAGGCCCGAGCCGGTGCCGGGGTTCGCCGACGTGATCGGCGTGCCGGATCTGGACCGGGCGCTCGGAGGGGCGGACTGGCTGGTGCTCGCGTGCCCGCTCACCGCGGAGACCCGGCACCTGATCGACGAGGGCCGGCTCGGCGCCATCGCCCGCGGCGCAGGTGTCATCAACGTCTCGCGGGGAGAGGTGATCGACCAATTGGCGCTGGTGCGGGCGCTGGAGTCGGGGCGGGTCGGCGCGGCCGGGCTCGACGTCTTCGCCGAGGAGCCCCTGCCGGTGGACAGCCCGCTCTGGGGAATGCCCAACGTCATCATCACGCCCCACGTCGCCGGCAGCCATCCGGATTACGTGTCGGGGCTCGTCCCCATCTTCGCGGACAACCTCCGCCGCCTCAGGTCGGGCCAGCCCCTCCGGAACGTGGTCGACCGCGACCGAGGCTACTGAGTCCTGGCCGGGATCACGGTCCTGGAGGCGACCCCGCCGCCATAATCGAGGGCAGGTTGTCAGAACCAGGGCGGGGAGGTCTGTGGGGCCGGATCGCGTCCCGCACCAGGACTTTCTTCGCGGAAGGCCTGCGCGCCCTCGGCACCCCCCTCGAGCCCGGCTTCTACCGGGACCTGGAGGATCTCCTGGTGGCCGGCGACCTGGGCCCGCAGCTCGCCGCGCGGATCGCCGCCGGAGTTCGAGAGCGGCGGCCCGACAGCGTCGAGCTGGCTCGTGCGGCCATCGAGGCGGAGCTGGTGCTGGCGATGTTCCCGGGCTCCCGGCGCCTGTCCCTCGAAGCCTCCCCGAGCTGCGTCCTCCTCTACGGGGTCAACGGGGCGGGCAAGACGACCACCGCCGGCAAGCTGGCGCACCTGATGCGGGTGGAGGGACGCCGCCCGCTGGTGGTGGCGGCCGACACCTACCGGGCGGCGGGCATCGAGCAGGTGGTCGCCTGGGCGGAGCGGGCGGGGGTGCCCAGTTTCGCGGGCAAGCCGGGGGGCGACCCGGCGGCCGTCGTTTTCGACGGGCTCTTGATGGCCGCCTCCCGGGGCTACGACGTGGTCGTGGTCGACACCGCCGGGCGGCTCCAGACGCAGCGGAATCTCCTCCAGGAACTGGCCAAGGTCGGCCGGGTCGCCGGCCGGGCTCTGGCCGGGGCGCCCCACGAGTCGCTCCTGGTCCTCGACGCCTCGCTCGGACAGTCGAGCCTCAACCAGGCGCGCGGCTTCCACGAGGCGCTCCTCATCACCGGGCTGGTGCTGGCCAAGATGGACGGAACCGCCCGGGGCGGGGCGGTGGTGGCCATCGAGTCGGACCTTAGGCTGCCGGCCAAGCTGATGGGGGTGGGGGAGGCCGTCGCCGACCTCGCCCCGTTCGAGCCGCACGCGTTCGCCCGCGCCCTGTTCGAGGAGGCGGGCTGAGTTGGGGCTGGCCGATCCCCACTGCCACACGACGGCATCCGACGCCGTGGTCGGGCCGGCCGAGCTGGTGGCGGCGGCCGTCGCCGCCCGGCTCGACCTGATCGCGATCACCGACCACGACACCATGGCCGGCGCAAGGGAGGTCTGGGAGCGAGGCCGGGACGCCGGCCTGGAGGTGGTCCGGGGGGAGGAGGTCACCACCGCCTGGCCCGCCCAGACCCACGTCCTGGGCTGGTTCCTGGAGCGGCCGGTGCCGGCGGGCAGGAGCCTTGCCTACACCGTCGATGCCATCCACGCCCAGGGCGGCCTGGCCGTCATCCCGCATCCGTTCATGCCCACCTACTTCGCCTCCTGCCAGCCGGCCATGCTGGCCCGCCTCATCGATCAGCGGAGCGTGGACGGTCTGGAGGTCGTCCATACCGCGCCGACGACGCGGCGGCGGCAGCGGGCGCTGGAGGCCTTCTACGAGGCCCACCGGGAGAGGGTGGGAGCGCGTCTGGCCGGCAGTGACAGCCACTTCGGCCGCCACGACCTGGGCCGGGTGCTCGTCTTCTATCCGGGCCGAAGCGCAGAGGACTTCCACCGGGCGGTGGTGGAACGGTCCACCGACCCCCGGGCCGGCCGCCGGCCACCGCCCCCGCCGCTCCGCCTACGAGCCCGACAGCAGGTGAGAAGCCTGGTCGGGCTACCCCTGCGGCGCCTGCACGGCGACCTCCGGTGAACTCCTCTCGCCCTACTTACACGCGGGCAAGGGCGCTAGCTCAGAGATCGGAACCAGAGAGACGACTCCGGGGGTTCCAGGCGCGGGCTTCCCAGACCCGCCGGTGCCGGGCGCCGATACGATGAGGAGGCTGCCTCCAGCAACTGGATAGCCGTAGCGTTCGGTCACCTGCGTGTAAGCCCGGGACCGGGTATCCGCTACGAAGGTGGCGTTGATCCCATGCCAAGCGATCAGTGGACCTGCGGCCTGTGGGGCCTGTGTCGCCTCTCCTTCGCGCACCTGGACCAGCATGTGAGCGGTCGGGTCTCCAGGCCTCCATGTCCACAGCGATCGGTAGTCGGCGCCCGCCCAGAGAAGCCGCCCCTCGCCACCTTGGAGCGCGTACACGTCCCTCAAGGGAGCGAGGCCACGTCCAGTCAAGTGGTGTACGAGGTGACGACCAAGTCATCCACCAACATCAGCTGACCGCCGCCAGCTCGGGCACCTCCTCCTCGAGCTCGGGCAGCTGAGCCAGCTTCAGCGACTCGGCGCTGAGGTAGCGCCGGGCGGCCACCAACCATTCGTCGTGCTGTTCGGCGAGCACGGCCCCGACCAACCGCACGATGGCA
>JBOHUX010000175.1:0-4692 GCA_050734915.1 Candidatus Dormibacteraceae bacterium | reverse complement strand
CCTCGCTGGAGATCCGCGGCTTGGTCTCCAGCTGCGACAACCCGTTCCAGGCCAGGTTGATGAGGTGCGCCGCGACCTCCTCCATCTTCGGCTTGCGGGCGTCCAGCCACCACTGCCCGGTCATCGCCACCATGCCCACCAGCATCTGCGCGTACATCGGCACCAGCTTCGGGTCATAGCCGCGGGCCGCGAAGAAGTCGCTCAGGATGTACTCGACCTGGCTGGCGATATCGCTGATCAGGCTGCCGAAAGTGCCGGAACCCGAGGCCGGGTGGGAGTCGCGGACCAGGATGCGGAAGCCGTCGGCGTCATCCTCGATGTACTTGAGCAGGACGACCGCCGCCGCCTCGAACTTCTCCCTGGTGTGCTCGCCGCCCAGGATCCGGGTGGCCATCGCCAGCAATCGCTCGACCTCGCGGTCCACCACCACCGCGTACAGGCCTTCCTTGCCACCGAAGTGCTCGTAGACCACCGGCTTGGACACGCCCGCCTGCGCCGCGATCTCCTCGATGGAGGTGCCTTCGAAGCCCCGTTCCGCGAACAGCCGCCGGCCGACGTCCAGCAGCTGCTCGCGGCGTTCTTTTCCGGTCATCCGCTTACGCTGATTCGAGCCCGAGTCCGAATTGGTCACCAGCCCATCATGACGCCATCACGCAGCCTTCCGGTCCCCTGACTTCGGGGCCTGGCGGTCGGTCATGGAGCCGAGCGTCTTGCCCCGCACCCCGGTCAGCCGGGCGGACAGCCGGTCGCCGTCCGGCCAGCGGACGTCGTAGGCCCAGCCGAGCTGCTCGGCCCAGGCGATCACCCGGGCGCTGAGGTCGATCTGGCCCTTGAGCGCGCCATGCCGGGCACAGGTCGGGTCGGAGTGGTGCAGGTTGTGCCAGGACTCGCCGAACGAGGGGATGGCCAGCCAGGCGACGTTGCGGGACTTGTCGCGCACCTCGAAGTCCTCGTGGCCGAACGTGTGGCAGACCGAGTTGATCGACCAGGTCACGTGGTGCAGCAGGCAGATCCGGACCAGGCTGGCCCAGAAGAACGCGGTAAGCGCGCCGGCGATGGACATAGACCAGAGGCCGCCAATCAGGGCGGGGGCGAGCAGCGACACGGCGACCAGGCCGGGGAACCAGCGTGAGATGCGGCTGACGTCCTTGTCCGCCAGCAGGTCCGGGCAGAACTTGGCCTGCGACGTGCGGTTCGGGTTGAACAGCCAGCCGACGTGGGCGTAGCCGAAGCCCTTGGTGAGTGCCTTCCAGTCGGTGCCGAAGCGCCACGGCGAGTGGGGGTCGCCCTCCTTGTCGCTGTACTTGTGGTGCCGGCGGTGGTCAGCCACCCAGACCAGCACCGGCCCCTCGATGGCCAGGGTGCCCGCGATGGCCAGCGCGATCTTGAGTCCCCGGTTCGCCTTGAACGACGAGTGGGTGAAATAGCGGTGGAAGCCCATGCTGATCCCCATCCCGGAGATCACGTAGAAGATCAGCGCGATCACCACGTCGTGCCAGCCGAGCCAGCCAAGATTCCAGGCCAGGGGGACCGCGGCGAGGACCGCGAGGAGCGGGACGGCGACAAACAGGCCGACCAGGAAGTGGTCCAGCGGGCGGCTCGGCTCGGGTTCTATCTCCGGCAGGGGCGTGCGCCGGGTGACCGTGGGGGCCGCAGGGGCCGCAGGGGCCGCAGCCGGGATAGTTCCGTTCGTGACGGTCTCGGGGGAGGCAGTCATTGCTTGAACCTCGCTCTGGTCTCGGGGCCTGGGAGGTCGGGCCTCGCGTCTGTCCCCGCCCAGCTACCCAGCCTCGCGGAAATCATGACGCTTACGTCACCGTAACCTACGAAACCGTAAGTTGCACATGCGGAGACCGAAAGACTTCGCCATGTGGCCGGGCAGTCAGCGCAGAGTAGTCATCTAGCCCGTCTCAGATACCGAGACGGCCGCGATGATGGGGCGTCCCGCAACACCGTGCAGATATCAGGACTACCCAGGCGAGACCGAGCCCACATCGCCAGTTCCTCCCCACTCGTCCTCGAGGTCTGGAGCCGCCTCCCTCGCGGCCCGGTAGAGTTTGCGGCGAGACACGGTCCCGGGTGGTCTAGCGGCATGACTACGGGTTTTGATCCCGTCAACAGAGGTTCGAATCCTCTCCCGGGAGCTCTGTGGCAGGTCAACCAGGTTCGACGCATTGCTGGGTCGACTCCGGCGCATTAGGCCCCGGCTGGGTCGGCCATGATCGTGCTGGCCCAGCCGTCGATCTGCTGGTAAAGGTTGGCGCTGCGCCGGACTTCGACGCGAAGACAGCCGTGGTAGTCGTCACCCACGTTCGTGCGGACCGTCCTCGGGTTGTGAGTCTTGAGGACCGTACGGCGAAACTGACGTGGATCCGCCCCAGTAACCCTCTGCCAGAACCGTTCCGCTCCGGGGACATCGGCCGTTTCGTGGATATGTACACGATAGGTAAGGTCCTCCCGGCCGATGCCGACCGTGTCCAGAAACCTGAGGAAGAACCTAATCAGGGCTGGATCGCTGTTGACGAAGACCACGCGGTCTTGTCTCCTGTGAGCCTTGCTCTTCGCGCCCTCACACCAGTAGGCGATGGCCCCGGCGATCAGGATCTCCCGTTCCGTTAAGGGGCCGATCTCGGCCGCGGCCGCGGCGTGGACTGCCTCACGCCGGGCCGCGCGAACCGGTCGTTCCGCGGCCCAGTACCGCTGCGCTCCTTCGGCTGAGCGCTTGCGGCACTCTTCGTAGCTGAGTCGCTCGGGCCGCGCCATGTCCCTGACCCAAAGTGAGACTGAGCTTTTCGACACGCCTAACGCCGAGGCGATCTCCTCGTAGTCGAGACCCTGCTCACGCAGCCCGCG
Organism: Candidatus Dormibacteraceae bacterium; assembly: GCA_050734915.1. Classification (GTDB taxonomy): domain Bacteria; phylum Chloroflexota; class Dormibacteria; order Dormibacterales; family Dormibacteraceae; genus JBOHUX01. Next base: position 1,839 of record JBOHUX010000175.1, on the reverse strand, counting down.
GGCCCGGTCGTGCAGATCGTCCTTAGCCCGGGGACGGCGGGTCCACTCGGGCGGTGGCTCGCCGCGCAGGGCCTCGCTCAGGGTCTGATTGCTGCCGATGCCGAGGATCTCCTTGATCTCCCGGCGGGACCGTCCGGCCCGGCGCAGCGCGATGGCCCGCTCCCGGAGCTGGTCGGCGGCACCTGGGGGCGTCAGGGAATCTAATTTGATCGAATTCATGTTCGAATACTAGCGGTAGGTACCGACAAAACCTGCCTCTCAGGGACACCCGGGCCGAAATGGTGCGCCGACGGTTCTGGCGGCCTGTGCGGGCCTGGCTACGTTCCGCTGAGCAGGGGCTTCACCCCAGCCACCGCCGCAGCAGCGAGACGAACCGGACGGTATCCTGCCGGTGTCGGGCGCGTGTACTGATGTGCCAGGTGAGCGGGCGGGATCAGCGCGGGCCATGACGGCGCAACCGGGGAGCGGGATCCCGGCATCCGGGGAGCAGCAACCGAGGAGCACCGCCAAGTGAGTGTGAGCCGTCCGGCTGCGGTCATCATCCTGGCCGCGGGCGAGGGTACGCGGATGAAGTCCGATACCCCCAAGGTGCTGCATCAGATCTGCGGCGAGACCCTGCTCGGGCACGTGCTGGCCACCGCGCGCGAGACGGATCCGGTCCGTCTCATCGTGGTGGTGGGTCACCGCCGCCGCGAGGTCACCGAGTACCTGGCCAGCGACGCCCCGGATGCCCAGGCCGTGGTCCAGCACCGCCAGGGTGGCACCGGCCACGCGGTCCGGACCGTGATCGAGGAGGTCGGGCTGGACCACGGGACGATCGTGGTCACCTACGCGGACGCGCCGCTCCTGCGCGGCGCCACGCTGGCCGCCCTGGTCCGTGAACACCAGGCCCGGGAGGCCGCGGCCACAGTGCTCACTGCCCGGGTCGCCAGCCCCGCCGGCTACGGGCGCATCATCCGCGATGACTCCGGCGCCTTCCTGAAGATCACCGAGGAGGCGGACGCGACCCCGGACGAGCGGGCCGTCGATGAGATCAACTCGGGGGTCTACGCCTTCGAGGCGCACCTGCTCGGCGACGCGGTCAAGCGGGTGCCCACCGACAACGCCAAGGGTGAGGAGTATCTCACCGACGTGATCGCGATCCTCCGCGCCGAGGGTCACCATGTGGCCTCGGTGACCCTGCAGGACCCGGACGAGGTGCTGGGCGTGAACGACCGCGCCCAGCTGGCCCGGGCGCGGCAGATCTTCAACGCGCGGCTGCTCGGCACCTGGATGGGCGCCGGGGTCACGGTCGTGGACCCGGCGACGACCTGGATCGACACCGGGGTGAGCCTCGCGCGCGACGTCGAGGTCGGGCCGGGCACCCAGCTTGAGGGCCGCACCGCGGTGGCGGCGGGGGCCCGGGTCGGCCCCGGGGCGCAACTGCGGGACACGTCCGTGGGCGAGGGGGCCACCGTCATCCAGTCCGTCTGCCGGGGGGCCGATATCGGCGCGGGGGCGGTCGTGGGGCCCTTCGCGTATCTTCCTCCGGGCAGCAAGGTCGATGCAGGTGGCTCGGCAGAGGGTATGAACAACGCGGGAAACATCGCTGACGGGCAACTGGCCGGCAGCGGACGGGATCCTGCCCACCAGACCCCTGGCGGGCAGAGTCCTGGCGGACAGAGTTCTGGCGGGCCGGGCGCCGGGGGACGGCACGCCGGGGAACAGGACGCCGCAACGAGTGAGGGAGCTCAGGACGCGTGACCGGCATCACCGCGACCGGCGAGAAGAAGCTGATGCTTTTCTCCGGCCGGGCCCACCCGGAATTGACCAACGAGATCGCCGGCTGCCTGGGCATTG
>JBOHUX010000174.1:0-4698 GCA_050734915.1 Candidatus Dormibacteraceae bacterium | reverse complement strand
CGCGTGCCCCCTCCGGACGGAGTGCCCGGCCTCGGTCGGTGAGAACTTGGTAGTCGGGACTCAGACGCCCCGGGGGACCCGGGGCTCACTGATCACGCCTTTGCTCTTCTGGGCTACGGCGCGGAGGGACCCGGATGGTCCCCCCGCGGGGTCCCCTCCGGACGAAGTGCCGGGCCTCGGTCAGTGAGAACTTGGTATTCGGGACTCAGACGCCCCGGGGGACCCGGGGCTACCTGGTCACGCCTTTGATCTTCTGAGCTACGGCTCTGGGTTGGTCCGCTTCGCGGGGCGCGGAGGGCTCGCCCATACACTTGTCTTGTGCGGCGGATCGGGGTGGACGCGGTGGGGGTCGCGCGGGTGGCGCTGGCGCTGGAGCGCTCCGGGCGGGCGTTCCTGGAGAAGGCCTACACAGCCGCCGAGATCGACTACTGCGCGGGGCGGGCGGAGAGCCTGGCCGGGCGGTGGGCGGCCAAGGAGGCGGTCATCAAGTGCTTCGACGGCACGTCCATCTGCTTCCCCCGGCGGCGGATCGAGATCCTCCCCGGACCGGGCGGGGCGCCGCGGGTCCGCCTCCTCGGGGAGACCCGTGGCGCCACGGTCCAGGTCAGCATCACCCACCACGCCGGGCTGGCGGTGGCGAGCGCCGTGCTCGAGATGCCGGGCGAGGAGAGCGCTCCCGCCGAGCCGGCGCCGCTGCCCGCCCCGGCGGCGGTCGTCATGCCGAAGCGACCGGCCGGCGCCCACAAGGGCACCTTCGGAAGCGTCATCGTGCTGGCAGGCAGCCTGGGGCTGACCGGGGCGGCGTACCTCTCCTCGACGGCGGCCGCTCGCGCCGGCGCCGGCACCGTGCGCCTTCTGGTGGCGGAGGGGGTCTACGTGATCCTCGCCGTCAAGTGCACCGAGGTGATGGCGATCCCCCTGCCCGAGGTCGCGCCGGGCGCCGTCGGCCACGCGGCTCACGACGTCGTCCTCCGCTGGCTGGAGGGCGCCGCCGCCTTTCTGATCGGGCCCGGGCTCGGTCGCGATGGCTCCACGTGGCGGCTGGTGCAGGACCTCCTGCCTCACGTCCGGTGCCCTGCCGTGATCGACGCGGACGGGCTCAACGCCCTCGCCGCCAGCCCCCGCCTCAAGGGGCGGCTGGGCGCCGCGCGGGTGCTGACTCCACACCCGGGCGAGATGTCGAGGCTGCTCGCCGTTCCCGTCGCCGAGATCGACGCCGACCGGGAGGCCGCCGCGCAGAGGGCCGCCCGAGCCTGGGGGGCGGTGGTGGTGCTGAAGGGTGCCCACACGGTCGTCGCCGACCCGGGCGGCCGTCTGGCCACCGACCCGCACCAGGTTCCCGCCCTGGCCACCGGCGGCACCGGCGACGTGCTCGGCGGCGTCGTCACCGGCCTCCTGGCGCAGGGGCTGGCGCCCTTCGAGGCGGCCGTCTCCGGCGTCTACGTGCACGCGGAGGCGGGCCGGCGGCTGACGGCCAGACTGGGCGACAGCGGCCTCCTCGCGTCCGACCTCCTGCCCGAGATTCCGCAGGTCATGAACCTTCTCCGTCGGGGTGGCCTCTGATCGCCCCCTCGCCGCCGGACCGGTGGGCCGAGGTGGATCTCGCGGCCATCCGCCACAACGTGGCGGTGGTGCTGAGCCGGGTCCCGCCCGGAACCAGGCTGTTCGCGGTCGTGAAGGCGGACGGCTACGGCCACGGTGCCGAGCCGGTCGCCCGGGCGGCCCTGGCGGGGGGCGCGCACGGGCTGGCGGTGTCCACCCTCGCGGAGGCCCGCGCACTCAGCGGCGTCTGCCCTCCGGACCGTGTCCTCGCGCTCGGCGGGCTCGCCCCCGGCGCCGCGGCCGAGGCCGCCGCCACCGGGACCGCCGTCGTCTGCTCGAGCATGGAGCTGGCCGCCGCCCTGTCCCGCGCCGCCGACCCCCGCCATCCGCTTCCCGTCCACCTCAAGATCGACACCGGCATGGGCCGCCTGGGCTGCCGCCCCGAGGAGGCCCCCCAACTGGCCGCCTTCATCGTGGGCGCGCCCGGGCTCCGGCTGGCGGGCACGATGACGCATTTCGCCTGCGCCGACTCCGACGAGGAGTTCACCCGTGCCCAGTTCCGCCTCTTCCAGGAGGCACTGGCCGCTCTCGGCGTCGAGCCTGGGCTGCGCCACGCGGGCAATTCCGCCTCCGCGCTGCGCTTCCCCGAGATGGCCCTCGACGCTGTCCGGGTCGGGATCGCCCTCTACGGCTGCGCCGGGTACAGCCTCCGGCCCGCACTCAGCCTGCACGGCCGGATCACCCACGTGCGGACCGTGGACCAGGGCGCCGCGGTGGGCTACGGAGCCACCTGGCGGGCACTGGCCCGCGCCCGCATCGCGACCGTCGCCATGGGGTACGCGGACGGCGTTCATCGCGCCCGCGGCAACCGGGGCTGGGCCCTGGTCCGGGGGCGCCGCGCGCCACTGGTGGGCGCCGTCAGCATGGACGCGGTCACGCTCGACGTGACGGGCATCGCGGAGGCGGTCCCCGGCGACGTGGCGACGCTGATCGGATCTTCGGGCTCGGAGAGCATCGACGCCGGCCAGGTGGCCTCATGGTCGGGTACGATCGCCTACGAGGTGCTGACGTCGATCGGCGCGCGGGTCGCACGAGTCCACCTGGGAGCGGAGGACCGGGAATAGGGCCTACCGGCGGCGAGTTCAACGGCACAGGGAAGGTGATGAGATGGCACCTGGCCTCCCTAGACTTGAGGACGTGGCACAGGAGCAGGAGAGCGCCTTCTCGGTGGAGGCATTGACCCACCTGGACACCCTGTACCGAGGCGCCCTCAGGCTGACCCGCGACCCCGATCAGGCGCAGGACCTGGTCCAGGACACCTACGTGAGAGCACTGAGATACCAGCACAGCTTCGAAGCCGGGACCAACATGAAGGCCTGGCTCTTCGCCATCATGCGCAACCTCTTCTGGGATCGCTTCCGAGCTGGCCGCCAGGAGGAGCTGAGCCTCGACGACGGCGATGACTTCGCGCTCTACGACCGGCTCCGCGACAAGGGCCCGGGCCCGGAGTCGCAGGTGCTGGACCAGCTGGCGGCGACCGAGGTGGTGTCCGCCGTCGAGACGCTGCCACCGCTGCACCGGGAGGTGGTGCTGCTTGTGGACGTCGAGGGCTTCGCGTACAAGGACGCGGCGCGGATCCTGGACGTTCCTATCGGGACCGTGATGTCGAGGCTGCACCGGGCGCGCCGCCAGCTTCAGCAGAGCCTCTATGGATACGCGGTCGAGTCCGGGATCGTGCAGGCGGGCGGGGGGGCCGAGGCGCGGCGCGGGGAACCGGCATGAACTGCCGCGACTGCGTCGAGAAGCTGGACGGCTTCGTCGATCGGGAGCTGTCGGACGCCGAGGTCCTGGAGGTGCGCAGGCATCTGAAGGATTGCCCGCCCTGTGAGGATCGCTTCCACCTGGAGGTGGAGGTCAAGCGGCTGGTGAGGACCTGCTGCTCCAGCGACCGCGCTCCGGACTCCCTGCGCGAGAAGCTCCGCGAGATCCTGGGCTGAGACCGGCCGTGACCGGCGCCCCCGCAGGATCGCGGCGGGGCCTTCTGGCGGCCGCCCGCCTCTACGCGATCACGCCCGACGCGGCTCCCGAGCGCCTGCTGGAGCTGGCGGGTGCCTACCTGCGCGGAGGCGTGGACATGCTCCAGCTGCGCCACAAGACGCTCGACCGGGGGCCGCTCCTGGCGCTCGCCGTCACGCTGGTGAGGATGACCCGGGAGGCGGGGGCGCTGCTCATCGTCAACGATCATCTCGATCTCGCCCTGGCGGCCGGTGCCGACGGGGTCCACCTGGGCGACGACGACCTCTCTTTGGCCGCCGCCCGCCGCGTGGCGGGACCCGGGCTCTTGATCGGCGCCTCGGCCTCCACGCCAAAGGCCGCCCGCCGCGCGGTCGCGGCCGGGGCCGACCATCTGGGGGCGGGCCCGGCCTTCGACACTCCGATCAAGGCGGCCAGGCCGGCGATCGGACCCGTCGGCGTCGCCGCCGTCGCGGAAGCCACCCAGGTGCCCGTCTTCGCGATCGGAGGCATCGAGCCCGCCAATGCCGGCCGGCTGGTGGCCGCCGGCATCCACCGCGCCTCGGTCATCCGCGCCCTCGCGGAGGCCGCCGATCCCGAGGCGGCCGCCCGGCGGCTCCGCGAGATGCTGGCATGACGGCGCTGCGAGACATCGGAGAGGGGGGGCTTCTGAAGCTGATCCTGCCTCACCTGTCGATGCGTGGCGGCGATCTCCTGGTGGGGCCGGGCGAGGACGACGCCGCCGCTTGGTCGGACCCCCCCGGCGGCACCACGGTGGCCACGGTCGATGCCTTCGTGGAGGGGGTCCACTTCGACCGCCGCTGGCTTCGGGTCGAGGAGATCGGCTGGCGCGCCCTCGCGCTCACGCTCGGCGATCTCGCCTGCAAGGGTGCCCGCCCCACCTACGGGCTGGTCTCGGTCTCGGTGCCCGACTCGTGGACCGCCGAGGACGTGGTCGGCCTCTACATGGGCATGTCCGGTCTGGCCGGCGATGTCGGCCTCCGCCTGGCCGGCGGCGACACCACCTCCGCGCCCCGGCACGCCTGCCTGGCGGTGACGGTCCTGGGGCGCCCCGCTGGGGCCGTCGTGCCTCGCTCGGCCGCCCGCCCCGGCTGGTCGGTGGCCGTCACCGGACGGCTCGGC
>JBOHUX010000173.1:0-4734 GCA_050734915.1 Candidatus Dormibacteraceae bacterium | reverse complement strand
GGCCTCGCCGGTCTCGAGTGCTGTTCCTGCTCGCGCTGGGGATCGCCGCGGTCTGGGCGGCGATCGGCATCCGCGGCCACCTCTTCGACCTCCTCTTCCGGTTCCTGCCCGGCCTGGCGCTCTTCCGCGTCCCCGCCCGCCTCCAGGTGTTCAGCGCCGTCGCCCTGGCCCTCATGGCCGGTCACGGCGCACGCGCCGCCGCCCAGCTTGCGATCGCGTCACGGCGCGCTCGGTGGCGGAGGCGCTCCTGGGCCGGCGTCGGCCTGGCCGGGCTTCTGACCGCGCTCCCCACCCTCGGGATCTACGCCGCCCGGTTCGTGGCCCAGCCCACCCCCCGGCTGTGGAAGGCGTTCCCCCGCCCCTATCCCGACCTCGACCTGGTCGGGCTCGCCGCCTTCACGGTGGCGGCGGTGGTGATCGCGGGCGCCGTCCTCGCCGCCGGCACCCGCCGGCTCCGCTGGGCACCGCTGTGGGCGCTCCCCGCGCTCGTGTTCGCCGAGCTCTTCGTGGCCGGCTCCAACACCGAGCAGCGGCACCCACTCCCGGACCTCATCTACAGGCAGCCGGTGACCGCGCAGTCCCTGCTGCCGGCGGGGCCCGGTCATCGCTACCTGGCACTCCTGCCCGCCGTCCCCGTACCGCTGCCCAAGACCCTCGCCTCCTACCGGCTGACGGCCGCCGACCGGGCCCACTTCGAATTCCTGCTCACCTGGCGTTCGGCGCTGCGGCCCAATGTCGGGATGGGCGCGGCGCACCTGACCGCGGACGGATACGACGGCGGCATCCTGCCACTGGATGGCTATGTCCGCTTCAGAAAGCCGCTCCTGCCGCCGGCCAGCGGCAACCGGCCGGACTTCACCGACAGCACGCTCACCAGCACCGTCTGGCACCCGTCCTGGCTCGGCCTGACGGGCACCGCCGTCGTGCTCACCGCCCGGAGCGCCGATCCCAACCCGCCCGGCTGCGCAAGGTGCCTCGTCCGCGCGCGGGTGCTGGGCAACGTCGCCGCCTGGCGTCCGGCGGGCGCCGCCCGCCCCACCCGCGCCTGGCTCGAGACCGGTTCCGGCCGAGTCGCGGCCCGAATCACCAGCGACGAGGGCGAGCGGGTCACCGTGGCGGTGCCGGGGGCGAAAGGCACCCTCGTGCTCGCGGACGCGTACTATCCCGGCTGGACGGCGACCGCCGACGGGCGGCCGGTCACCATCCGGAAGTACGCCGGCTTCCTGCGCTCGGTCCGGGTGCCCGCCGGTACGCACACGGTCACCTTCCAGTTCCGGCCGGCGCGGGTGATCGCGGGCGTCGCGATCACCCTGATCGCTCTCCTGGCCGTGCTCCTCCTTGCGATCGTCCCCTGGCACCGGCTCCAAGCCCAGCGAAGATCGGGTCCAGCTCAGCCGCCATCCGACGCCTGAACTCGGGACGGGAGAATCGGAAGGACGAGCGGCGCGCGGCCTGGCCGAGGCGGGCGCGAAGCTGAGGATCCGTCACCAGCTGGATGGTGCGCGCCTTGAGCTGAGCGGGTTCGGTCCACAGGAAACCGTCCACCCCGTCCTCGACCACCTCCGGCTGGCCGCCGCGGGCGATCACGACCGGCACCACGCCGTGCCCCATCGCCTCCGCGGTCGTCATGCCGAAGTGCTCGAGCGTGATCGGGTGGACGTCCGTGTCCACGCTCCAGCCGGAAGCGTGCCAGTAGATGGCGGCGCGCCGGTAGAGGTCCTGGAGCTCTTCGAAGGACGCGTCCTCGTGGATCCGGACCGGGTACCCGACCGCGAGCCGGCGGACGCGCTCGAAATAGCCGACGTTGCGCGGCTCGCGATGGACATAGCCGGCCAGGTGCAGCCGCCAGCCCTCGAGGCCGGCGTCGCAGAGATCCCGAAAGGCCTCGATCATGAAGTCGTGCCGCTTGCTGTGCCCTCCCGCGAAGAAGCGGCCCACGGACAGGATCATCTTCTCCTTGGAGCCCCAGTCGGGATCTGACTCCGGGACATCGATGGGAGGGTTGACGACGGCGGCGTCCCGGCCCCAGAACTCGTTCACCCAGTGCCGGACGTACTGCGACTGGCAGATGACCGCCGCCTCGCTCTCGATGGCGCCGCCCACCAGCCGCGGCTGGAGGACCCGGTAGGGCCAGCTGTAGAACCAGTAGGGCCAGCCGCGCGCCCGCCCCCGGCGCCAGCGATCGGCCCCCCGCTCGTAGGGAAACTGGCAGAGGATGACCGTCCGCCGGGCTCGTGAGAAGGCGGGCAGCACGTAGACCATGGTCAGCAGGAGGTCGTAGCGCCTGGTCATGCCGGCGGCCTGGGCGCTCACCACGAGGTCCCGGTAGAGGCGCAGCGCCGGCATGCGGCCGGCCAGCCTGTGGGCCCGGGTCACCGTCCGGTTGGTCGAAACCAGGCCGATGCCCTCCAGGTCGAGGTCGAGCATCCGCCGGTAGCGCTCTCGGTCGGCGGGAACCGGGCTGAGGATCTCGACCGTCGCCTCCGGGAAGGCGTCGCGGATCGCCTCGGCGGTCACGCCCAGATACTTCTCACCCCCTCCCACGGTGCTCCCGAAGAACGGGGAGTAAAGGCCGACCCTCAGGTCTTTCGCCACAGCTCTCGGGGCACGGTCCAGCGCTCGATCTCGGAATCCGCCACCCGGCGACGGGACCTGATCCTGCGGCGCTTGGCGAGCATCCCGGGCAGGTGCCTGAGGAGCGACGCGAGCACCTTGGCGTGGATCTTCGCCCGCCCGAAGCCCGACCCGTGCCGGGCCTCGGCGGGAAGGGTCTGATCGAATGCCCGCTGGAGCTCGAGGTTGGGCGGCCCCATGAGGGGGGTGAAGAGCGGCCGCAAGGGGCGCATCCGGCGCCGCAGGGGGCGCACCACGCCCCGGACGGCGTTCCGTGCCGCCAGGCGGACGAAGGCGGCATAGGACCTGGCCACGGCGCGAGGGGGCGCGTTCTTGGCGAGCATCAGGAGCCGGTTGCGGTCGACGTGGAAGGTGAAGAAGGGCGACCACTCGACGCTGGAGCCGGCATGGACGTGGTCGACGACGGCCGCCGGCTCATAGAGCACTCTCCAGCCCCGGAGCCGCATCCGCCAGTTGAGGTCGGTGTCCTCGTAGTACATGAAGAAGGTCTCATCGAAATCGCCCACGTCCTCCAGCATCCGCCTTCGGAGAAGGACGCTGGCGCCGCAGGCGCCGAAGACCTCCTCCCGGCGGTCGTACTGACCCCGGTCCGGTTCCCGGAACCCTCGGTCGGCGCCACTGCCGTCCGAGAGCAGAATCGAGCCCGCGTTCTGGATCGTGTTCGGCGGATCCAGGAACACGAGCTTGGCGGCGACCGCGCCGACGGCCTCGTCGGAGTCCGCGGCGGCGACCAGCGCCGCCAGCCAGCCGGGGCGGACGCGGGTGTCGTTGTTGAGCAGGACCACGTACCGGCCGGCGGCCTCCCGGATGCCGAGGTTGTTGCCGGCAGCGAACCCCAGATTGGCACCGGCGTCGATCACGCGGACGCGGGGATAGCGGCAGCGGACGTGCTCGGACGACCCGTCGACGGATGCGTTGTCGACGAGGAGGACCTCGAACCCGGCGCCCGGCCGTCGCGGCTCCAGCTCCTGGGCGAGAAGGAGGGTCAGGCAGGCGTCGAGGAAGTGGAGGCCGTTGTAGTTGAGGATGACGACCGATGCGGCCGGTTCGGCGTCACCTCCCGTCATCGGCCGCTCGTGAGACCCGCTTCGGCTCCGCCCGCCGGCGTCCTGAGCGGCCACACCCTCGGTTAGAGTGAGGGGCTGGATGGAGCGCGCTGATCCGCCTGTCCCTGATCGCCTGATCGAATGGACGGGCGAGCGGTGCGTGCCCTGGCTGGGGCGCCTGGAGGTCGTCTACGAGCACCTCCACCGCTACGCGTTCGCCTCTCGCCTGGCGGAGGGTCGCGAGGTGCTCGACCTCGGCTGCGGCGAGGGCTACGGGACGTGCATCCTGGCCCAACGGGCCCGCCGGGTGACCGGAGTCGAGATCGACCCTGCTGCCGTCCTCCATGCGCGGGCCAACTATCGACTGCCCAACGCGGAGTTCGTCGAGGGCTCAGCGCTGGACCTGCGCGAATTCCGAGACGGCTCGCAGGGGCTGGTCGTCTGCTTCGAGGTGATCGAGCATCTCGCCGAGCAGCAGCGCGTGCTGGATGAGGTGCGGCGGGTGCTGGGGAAAGGGGGCATGTTCGTTGTCTCGACTCCTGACCGTCAAGTCTATCGGCGCGATCAGGAGCGCAATCCCTTCCACGTCCGCGAGCTCGACCAGCAGGAGTTTCGCGACTTCCTCCACTCGCGATTCGAGCACGTCGCGGTCTGGGGCCAGGTCAGCGGGGCCAGCTCGCTGATCCTTCCCCTCGGCGGGGACGCCGGGGTCCTGGAGACGAGCACCGCCGCCTTCCCGGGGGGGGTGGCCGAGGTCGTGGCGGGGCCGCCGGCGCCCGCCTATCTCGTCGCGATCGCGTCCGACAGGCCGATTCCGATCTCGGGGGCGGCCTCCCTGCTGGCCGATCCGGAGGCGCTGGAGCACGTTCGAATCTCCGATATGAGGATGAGGGGCGAGCTCGAAGCCCGAACCCGAGACGTCGAGCGCCTCGCCCGCCGGCACCGGGCTGCGCTCGACGAGATCGAGAGGATGATGTCGACCCGGGGCTGGCGGCTGCTGGTCCGGGCCCGCCACCTTCGGGACCGGCTGGCCGCACGCGGCCCCGGTTAGGGA
>JBOHUX010000172.1:0-4757 GCA_050734915.1 Candidatus Dormibacteraceae bacterium | reverse complement strand
GGTGATCCGGATGCCGCCGGCGGCGGGGCGGGAAGAGGCGCGTCGGGGGGCGTGGGCGCGGGCCGGGGGGAGGCGGTCGGAACCGGCGTGGGCGGCGGGGAGGGCCTGGCGGTGGGCGTCGGCTGGGGAGGGGCGGTCGGGAGCGGAGGGGGGGAGGGGGCGCGCGTGGCGGCGGCCGGTTCGACGTTCAGCAGAGCGAGCAGGCTCCCGAGCAGGAGCGCACACTTCGCGACCGCGCTTCGGGACCGAGGACGCCTGGGCAGCAACGCAGTGGATCGGGCCGTCATCTGGCACCCGAGATGGTAACCGTGACGCACGCCCGCGGGGGCACGAGATGGTCAGCTGTGTCCTGGGAGGCCCGGGCCCGGCGCCGGCCGGGGGCGCGGGCGGCGCAGCTCGTTGGCGAGCACCGCCAGCCCGAGCACGTTGATCAGGACCAGCACGGCAACCTGCCAGCCCGACCAGCCGGTGGCGGCGGCCGACCAGATGAAGGCCGGGCTCCCGCCCTCGAACCGCGCTCCGGAGGGGACGCGGATCTCCACCGTCAGCGAAATCCGCTGGCCGGGATCGAGCGCGCCCAGAGGAGCCTCCGACCGGGGCGCGGGACCGTCGTAGAGAGGGGTGCCGCGCCCTGCTTCCGTGATCCGGACCCGGGTCCCGGGCGGCAGCCCGCCGCTGGTCCGGACCGAGTAGTCATAGGGGAGCGCGCCGTCGTTGCCGAGCGTGATCCCGGCCTCCGCGGCGACGCCGGCGTGCAGCGCCCCGGGGGCGAACAGGGCACGCCCCTGATGGTCGTTGGTCATGTCCACGAAGGGGTGCCCGCGCCCGAGGGCGATGGCGAGAAGGACGCCCGCGGCGAGCAGCGCGAGCAGGCCCCTCGACCTCGAATGCCCTGGCATCCGGGGCAGGCTCAGGTGCCGGAGGGCGCGTCCTCGCGCGAGGCGCGCGAGGGGCACAGAGGTTTCCACCTTAAGAGCCTCCGACCGTGTCAGAAGCCCGACGGCGAGCTGGGCGTGCAGGCGGGCGCCGTGGTGCAGATGGCGAGCCCGCCGGTGGCCGAGGTGACGGTGTTGGGGGCGGGGATGAAAGTCCAGGTGCCCGACGCGTTGGGCGGCTGGCCGCTGACGTCGGCCCCCAGCGTCATGGTCAGCGTCGAGTAGCCCGTGGCGGGCGAGCCGTTGCTCCAGGCGTAGGTGATCGGGTAGCTGTCATCCCCGCCGCCGGTGTCGATGACGCGGCCACCGGTCAGGGTGGCACCGGCCACCCCGCTGCAGGGAAGCGCGCCGTCCGTGAACAGGTAGATGGTGTTGGCGGCCGCGTTCTGGCCGGTGCTGGCGCAGACGTTCTGGTAGCCGCCCGGGACCGTCGGTGGCGTCGCGGGCTGGTTGAAGGTGACGATGATGCTGTCGCCCTGGTCGATGGCCCCGGCGGTACCGCCGTTGATGGTGCGCACCGAGTTGGCCAGGAAGCCGACCTGAGCCGCCACGGTCGGGTTGCCGCCCTGGCTGGACCAGCCCGCGTACGTGGTCACCGCGCGGTAGCAGATCCAGGTCCCGGCCGGCCGCGCGCGCTCGGTGACGTCGGTCAGCGTCAGCCCCACGGTGGTGCCGCCGACCGGGTAGGCTGCCCCCGGACAGGTTGAGTTGGGGTTCGTCCTCCACTGCAGCGAGTAGCCGCTCCCGTTGGCGGCGTTCCAGCCCAGGATCACGTCGCGGCCGGACGGCTGCGCGGTGAGCCCGGTGGGAGCGTTGAGCGAGGTGTTGGCGATCAGCTGGGCGGGGTTGGCGGTGAGGGCTGAGAGCACCCCCGCCGCGGCCTGATCGATGATCCGTCCGTAGGGCAGCACCCAGATCGCCACGCTGAGGGCGAGCACGACCGCGACCGGGAAGCGGATCCCCCGCCGCACCCTGCTCCTCATGCCGGCGCCGCCCTCCGGCTCGTGCCGGGACGCAGGTCAGCGAGGTAGAGCAGGCCCAGGATCAGCGCCGGGACGACGATCAGGAGCAGGCGCCCCAGCGACGACTTGGCGAGGACCATCAGGTAGCCGAGGCCGGGCACCGAGAAGGCGGTCCGCCAGCCGGAGCCGGTCAGCGTCACGCTCCAGGCGTCGGGGACCGGGTTGGCGTCGCCCTTGGTCCGCACCACGGGCCCGTTCGGGCCCGGGGTCAGAGAGTGGATGCGGTGCGTCTCCAGGACGCCCGGGCGGCCGGGGGGCTGGAAGGTGATCACGTCGCCGACCTTCAGCTGGGCGGGCGGCACCCGCGTGTCCACCACCAGCGAGCCGACCGGGATGGTGGGGGTCATGCTCCCGGAGAGGACGGCGAACTCCTGCACGGGCAGGACGATGGGGATCGCCACCATCAGCACGCTGGTGACCAGCGCGCCGGCGGTGGCCGCGATCGCCAGCCGGCCGATCCACGCCCCGAGGGCCCCGCCGCGGAGGAGACCGGGCAGGCGCTGGGGGCGGGGGAGGGCGGCGGCGGCGAGCCGGGAGGCGAGAACGGGAGTGAGATGGGAGGGCCCCCGCAAGGCCGCGATGACTGGCTCGGCGATGCCGGCCGGGAGGGGAGCGGCGGCCCCGGACGACCGGACGGCAGGCGGCTGAGCGCGAAGGCTGGCGGGGAAGATGTGCACCGGCGGCCGCCCCCGGAGCAGGACCGCCAGCAGGCTCTGGATGCCATCGGCGTCGGCGAGAACCTCGTCCGGCAGCCGGCGGCCGGCGGAGCTGTCGCGCTCCGCCGGCTCATCCGTAAGGAAGGAGTCCGATACGAGGGTGAGCAAGTCCCTACGCCGCCGCGTACCAGTCGAGGTCGGTCTGCGACTGGCAGCCCTGGAAGGAGTTGCCCGCCGCGCCGTCGAGGTGGACCTTGATGTTGAAGACCGAGCTGTCGCTGGTCGCCCAGGCGCCGGCCGCGCCGGAACCGTTGGTGCCGCCCCGCAGCTGCAGCCCGGTGCCGCTGGTGGCATAGGTGCTGGCGAAGTTGTCGAGCGTGCCCTGGAGCGCGATCTGAGTGGTGCTGGCCGGGTAGCTGAAGTTGGCGCTGAAGCTTGTCACCGGGATGGTGGTCGCGCCGGCGATCACGGCCGCCGAGGTGGTCACCTGCTGGTAGGTGCCCGCCGAGTAGAGGATGATCTCCTGGCCGCTGGCCAGCGCGGGCGCCGAGGCGACGCTCAGGCTCGTGTAGCTGGTGCCGGAGGCCAGGCCGCCGCTCGCGGAGAGCGTGGTGCTGGCGGCCGGGTAGAGAAGGCTGGGGCTCGAGGATCCGACCGTGACCAGGAGGTCCAGGGCGGTGCCCGGGTTGCCGGCGCCGCTCGAGGGGGCGGTGCAGAGCGCCGAGCTGGCCGCCAGCTTGGCGGTGTAGTTGCCGGCGTAGAGGCGGAAGTCGCTGGTCGGCGTCGAGCTGCCGGTGTAGGTGATGGTGGCGCTGTTGGCGGCGTCCGGCCCGCCAGGCTTGAAGCTGGTGTTGCCGGTGCCGAACAGGGTCGCGCAGGTGCCGTTGTTGGTGGCGGTGGTGCAGTTGCTGCCGGAGATGACGGTCCCGGCCACGTTGGTCATGGTCACGGTGCCGTTCGAGAGCACGTTGCCGGGGTTGACGGTGCTGGCGTTGAATCCGGCCATGGTCCCGCCCGCGAGCGCGAGCAGCGCCCCGGCCGCGATGATTCCCGCCAGCGTCTTCTTGAAGTTGCTCACCTTTCGAATCCTCCTTGCCTTCCCCGTTTGAGATTTGGTCTTGCGACCGGGCCGGGTCGGCGCTCGGTGGTGCCCCTTGTCACGGGGCCTAACGTCCTTGCTGACGCCGAATTGCACGTTAGGGCCACGCCGGGATGACGCCCACATGCCGCTGCACCGAATCGGAGGGGGGCATTTGGGCGTCCCCGCATCCTGCCTTTGCAGGGGGAAGGATCGGTACTCATGCCCGATGCTCGGGGCTTCGGGCGGGACTACGGTTGCGGCAGTGTCGCGGACGTCGTGCCGGAGTCGGATCGCAGTCGGCAGGGCGATCGGCGAGCGAGAAAGGAGGGTTTCACCCAAAAATGCTCGAAATGAAGAGGATCGAGGACGGTCAGGCGGAGCGGCTGCACGAGGCGGCCCATCAGTCCTGGCGGCTCGCCCGGACGACCTGGAACGCGGTGCAGGAGTCGGCGCGCTCGCGCGCGGACGATCCCTCCGTCTGGGCCATGGAGGCTCAGGCCTGGGATGGGTACCGCTCCGCGGCCGACTGCAAGCGGGCGGCGTGGGAGCTGTTCGAGGCCGAGATGGCCTCCCAGCGTGAGCGGGCGCGGGCCGGCGCCCAGCTGCACGACTTCGCCGCCGGCGGTCTCGAGCGGGCGGCCGAGTTGGGCGCCCAGCGGGCGATCGATCGCGCCCGGTCGGAGCGCCGCGATGACGAGGTCTCCGTTCCGGCGCCGCCGCCCAGCGTGCTGGACACCGAGCCCGGGATCAGGACGCGCTTCGAGGCGATGGACGTGACGAGCGGCCAAGGCGCCGACGAGCTGCCCATGTCGTGGCACCCCCAGGAGCTCCTGGCTCCCGAGGCCATGGTGCCCGGGGCGGCGGCCGGCGAGGCCTTCCGCGTCGAGGACTTCGCTGTGCGGCAGTTCGCGTCCGACCCGGCCGCCGAGGAGACCCTGGACACCAATGGCGGAGGCGACATGGTGACGAGGATCCGCCGGCTGCTCGCGGAGCAGGCGGTGGTGCGGCAGGACGCCTCGCCTCAGGACGCCTCGCCGCAGGACCTCTCGCGAGAGGACAACGC
>JBOHUX010000171.1:0-4861 GCA_050734915.1 Candidatus Dormibacteraceae bacterium | reverse complement strand
CGCCGGGCCCCACGCGCTGGCGGTCGCGGGGGGCGCGGATGCGGCCGAGCTGGCGCGGGCGGCCGGCGTGGAGGTGCTGATCGAGTCCCGCCCGAGTGGCCAGAATCAAGCCGCCGCGGCCGGCATCCAGCACGCGCTCGGGCGCGGGGCGGCGGCCGTGCTCCTGCTCTCCAGCGATCTCCCCCTGGTCACCGGCCGCCACGTCGCCCGGATGCTCTCCGCCGGCTCCGCGCTGGGAGCTCCGGCCGTGCTGGCGGCTCCGGCGACCGGGCGCGGCGGGACCAACGCGCTCTATCTGGCCCCGCCCGGGGCGGTGGGGCTGCACTTCGGCGACGGCTCTTTGGCCAGGTACGAGGCCGACGCCGCCGCCCGGGGCATTCCTTTCGCGCTCCACGTGTCGCCGGCCCTGGCCTTGGATCTCGACGAGCCCGACGACCTGGACCGGCTGCGCCGGATGGAACCGGCCGGGTGAGGATCGAGATCCTGCCCGTCGAGGGGCTGCCGGAGGTCACCCTGGGCGACGATCTGGCGACGCTGATCATGGGCGCACTCGCGGGACGGGACACGGAGCTGGCCGACGGCGACGTGTTGGTGGTCGCCCAGAAGGTTGTGTCCAAGGCAGAGGGCAAATTGAGGGACCTTGGCACGGTTGTGGCGGGAGCGCGTGCGCACGAGCTCGCGCCCGCCCTGCTCGCCGACCCGCGGGCGGTCCAGGCGGTCCTCGACGAGTCGGTCCGGATCGTGCGCCAGGAGCGGGTGCTGATCGTGGAGACGGGGCAGGGGTTCATCTGCGCCAACGCCGGCATCGATCACTCCAACGTGCCCGGAGATGAGGTCGTGTCCCTGCTGCCGGACGATTGCGACGAGAGCGCATCGCGTCTGCGCGACCGCATTCACGAGCTGACCGGCCGGACGGTCGGGGTGATCGTCACGGACACCTTCGGCAGGCCCTGGCGCCTGGGCCTGACCAACGTGGCGCTCGGCATCGCGGGCACCCCCGCGGCGATCGACTACCGCGGCCAGGCGGACGACTGGGGGCGGGAGCTGGAGGGGACCGTCCTCGCGGTCGCGGACGAGCTGGCGGGGGCCGCCGAGCTGGTCATGGGCAAGACGGGCCGGGTTCCGGTCGCGATCGTGCGCGGGTACCATCCGGAGGGACCGGCCGGAAGTGGCCAGGACCTGGTCCGGCCGCCCGAGCTCGACCTCTTCCGATGAGAGCGTGAAGGTCTGCGTGCTGGCGGGAGGCACGGGCGGGGCGCTTCTCGCCGCCGGCTTCCTGCGGGTCGTGCCCGCGGACGCCCTGTCGGTGGTCACCAACACCGCCGACGACCTCGAGCTGTGGGGGCTTCACATCAGCCCCGACACCGACTCGGTTGTCTACCGGCTGGCGGGGATCTTCAACGACGAGGCCGGATTCGGGCTCGCCGGCGAATCCTTCGCCGCGCTGGACATGCTGCGGCGCTACGGTGAGCCGACCTGGTTCCAGATCGGCGATCGCGACCTGGCGACGCACCTGCTCCGGGCGCGGATGCTGGCGGCGGGGATGCGCCTGACCGAGGCGACGGCCGATCTGGTGGGGCGGCTGGGGCTTGCCTGTCGGGTGCTGCCGATGAGCGACGACGCTGTGCGGACCTGGTTCGAGACCGACCTCGGGCGGCTCTCCTTCCAGGAGTACTTCGTGCGCGAGCGGTGCCTGCCGACCGTCCGCGGCCTCGTGCTGGCGGGCCTCGAGAGCGCGCGGCCGAGCCCGGAGGCGGTGGAGGCGGTCGCGGCCGCCGACCTGGTCGTCCTCGGCCCCTCGAACCCGGTCATCAGCCTGGCGCCCATCCTCCGCCTCTTGGGGGATCACTTCGAGCGCCGGTCGGCCGTCGCGGTGACCCCGATCGTCGGTGGGCGGGCCCTCAAGGGGCCGACCGTGGAGATGCTGCGAGGGCTGGGCCGCGAGGCGACCCCGGCGGCCGTGGCCGCGGGGCTGGCGCCGCACGCCGCCACCTTCGTCCTCGATGAGGTCGATCGGGCCTCGGTGGCAGAGGTCAGGGCGGGAGGGGTCCGCGTCGTCGTCGCCGACACCGTGATGGGGGACCTGGGCGGGGCCGAGCGCCTTGCCCGCCTCATCCTCGAGGTGGAGGACTTCAGGTCATGCCCCGGCTCTGACTGACACCGGCCCCGCCGATGCTCTTCCACGCATCAGCGCCGCCGCCACCAGAGGCCCCGCGTCCGGTGGGCGGCGAACGCCAGCACCACGATCCCCGCCGCGACGGCGACCAGGAGCAGGTAGTGGGTGAAGGTCCCGTAGATGAGGTCCAGCTTGTCCCCGGCGAAGTAGCCAACCGAGCCCCAGGCGGCCACCCAGAGCGCGGCCCCGATCGATTCGAAGAGCAGGAACCGCGGCCAGGGCATGCCGGCGATCCCGGCCACGATCCCGTTCGCCTGCCGCAGGACCTCCACGAAGCGTGCGATCAGCACCACCTTGCCCCCGTGCCGGTTGAAGAACCTCTCCACGTCATCCAGCCGGGCGGGGGTGAGGAGGACGTACCGGCCGAAGCGCAGCACCAGCCGCCGCCCGCCGAGGTGGCCGATCGCGTAGCCGATGTTGTCCCCGATCACGGCCCCCAGGAACGCCAGCACCAGGACCCAGACGATGCTGAGCCGGCCGAGCCCCGCGAATACCGCGCCGGCGATCATCAGCGTCTCACCCGGGAGGGGCACGCCGAAGTCCTCCAGCAGGACGCCCAGGAAGATGGCCGCGTACCCGTAGTGCTCGATGAAGGGAGCCAGGGCACGGATGAGGTGGGGGAGATGGTGCATCCAGCCCAGTTTGAAGAAAGGGGGGCCGTCCGGGCCCCGAGGGCCCGGCGGGCTCAGCCGTCGACCAGCAGCCCCTGGAGAGGGCCGAGCAGGAGCCCGGACCGCCTCGACAGCCCAGGCAGGGTGACGAGCCGGTGCGTGGGGGCCTCACCGCGCCCGCGCCGCCGGGACTGCTCCTCGGCGATCGGCCTCCAGAGCGTGTCGACGACCGCGGTGGGATCCCGGCCCACCTCGTCCGCGCCGAGCTCCAGATGCTCCGCCCAGAGCCGCTCGCGGGTGCGCCTGATCAGGCCCTCGTCGCGGAGCAGGACGTTCACCTCGGTGTCATTGAAGAGCGAGTGCTCGTTGAGATTGGCGGAGCCGAGGGTCATCCAGCGGTCGTCCACGACGCCGATCTTGGCGTGCACGTAGATCTGGTCGGCCTGGGCGCCGTGGGCGCGCAGCGCGCAGGCGAGCAGACGCCCGCCCCCGCCGTCCGCCTCCAGCAGTGTCCCCAGCTGGCCGCGGGTGTCGTCGGCGCCGCTGTTCGGCTTGGCGGGAAGCACGATGACGAGCCGGAACCCGGAGGTTGGCGGATGCCTGAGCTTGTGCCGCAGCACCGCGAGGATCTCCGGCGACCAGAGGAACTGGTTCTCCAGGTAGATCAGCCGGGTCGCCGACCCCAGCGCGCGAAGGTAGGCCTCGAGAATCCGGAAGTCGCCCCGCGGCCACTGTTCGTACATTCCGTCCGGAACCGTGCGGACGAGCTGAACCTCGACCGATCCCGCCGCCTCCGAGGCGGCCGGCGGCGGCAGGTGCTCGCCGGTGGTCGCCCGCCACCGCTGGTGGAAGTGCTCCGCGACGTCCCCCACGACCGGGCCCCGCAGTCGCGCCGCCAGGTCGTGCCATCCGATCGACCCCCGGGCGGGATGCAGGCTCTCGTCATAGCGGTCTCCGGCCAGGTTGGTGAGATCGATCCCGCCCACGAAGGCCACGCGATCGTCGATGACGATGGTCTTCTCGTGGTGGCAGTGCATCGGCCGCTCCCGGACGTCGAGCGCGCACTGGACGGCGCTGCCGGCGCGCAGCGTGTCGCGAACGGCCCGGGCGTCTCGCCGCGAGGGCCGGAAGACGGGGACGGGAGCGCCGCCCCAGAGGAGGACCCGGACCGGCACCCGTTCCGCCGTTTCCGCCAGCAGCCGGTGGAGGACGGTCGGCACCCCCCGCCTGGTCAGCTCGAAGCCGGGGGTGACGTGCCAGCCGGCGATGTGGACGTGGGATCGGGCGGCCCTGATCTCAGCCGCCATCGCCGCCAGCGCACGCGCCCCATCGACCAGGATCTCGACGGCGTTCCCGGGCCGGGGCGGGGGCTCGCCAGCCGCCCAGAGGTCGGTTCCCAAAGGGTCGGTCCCCGCCTCCAGCGCCCGCCTCCAGCCGACCCGCGCCAGGCGGCGGCGGTGGTGATGGACGACCAGGCTCTCGAGCCCGTGGCCGAGCCGTTGGTCGGCGCGGTCCAGCAGTCTGCTCATCTGTCCAGCGGTCCCCGGGCGGTCCTTCTTCGGTGGGCCGGGGTCAGCCGCCTGCGGCGAGGGCGGGATCCGGCCTCGGGAGGACGGCGGCGAGGCGGCGGCCCTCCATTCTCGCTCGATCATAGCGGGGAGCCTCGACCGGGCACGCGACCGCCTGCCACCCCGCCGCCCGGCCGCCGCGGCGGCGCGAAAGGGGTCCGGTCAGGCCCGGCTGCCGGCCATGATCAGGATCCCGAGCACGACCAGGACCACCGCCGAGGCCAGGCTCACGTAGCTGAGCAGAGATCGCGCGAAGTCCGACCGATCATAGATCTCCCGCCAGGGAATGTGGACCGGCTCCACGACCGCGACCACGGCCGCCGGAGCGGCGGCGATCGCCGCCGGCTCACCGGCCGGCTGGTCGGCGGCGGCGCTCGGCGTCGACTGCGGGATGACCTGCCAGTCCCACCGGCGCAGCGGCGCCCGGTAGACGGGCGCGGGTGCGAAGTCCGGCACCGGCTCGGGCTCCGGCACAGGCTCGGGCTCCGGCACCGGCTCGGGCTCCA
>JBOHUX010000170.1:0-4912 GCA_050734915.1 Candidatus Dormibacteraceae bacterium | reverse complement strand
GGTGAGCCCCGCCACGGCTCCCGCCGCCCGCCGCCTGGCCGTCGAGCCGGCGCTCTCCGCCGAGCGCTGGCGGGCAGTCGCCGGGGGGGTCATCGCCCGGCTGCGCGGCGGTGAGGCGGAGAAGGTCGTGATCGCCCGGGAGGTGGTCGCCCGCGCGGACGGCGTCCTCTCCGGCGGGGAGGTCGCCGCGGCGCTCCGGGCCGCCTACCCCTCCTGCTTCGTCTACCTGGTCGCGGGTGACGATGGCACCGCCCTGGTGGGCGCCTCTCCCGAGCTGCTGGTGGCCCGGCGCGAGCGGCGGGCGGTGTCCCAACCGATGGCGGGCTCGGTGGCGCGAGGTGGCGACGAGGAGCAGGACGAGCGCTTGGCCGCCGAGCTTAAGGCAAGCGCCAAGGACCGCGCCGAGCACGCCCTGGTCACGGGCCACGTCGTGTCGGCGCTGGAGCCGCTGAGCTCCCGGGTCGAGATGTCGGCGGCCGAGGTGGTGCGGCTGACCAACATCCAGCACCTCGCCACCACCATCACCTCCGAGCTCACGGCCCCACCCGCCGACGTCCTCCAGCTCTGCGCCGCGCTCCACCCCACCCCAGCCGTGGCGGGCTGGCCCCGCCGGGAGGCGCTGGGGATCATCGACGAGGTCGAGTGCATGGAGCGGGGCTGGTACGCGGGCGGCGTCGGCTGGGTAGATGCCCGCGGCGACGGCGAGTTCGCGCTCGCGCTCCGATGCGGCCTCCTCTGGGAGGACGGCGCCCGGCTCTACGCGGGGGCGGGATTGATGCCCGGCTCGAGTCCGGATCGAGAGCTCGAGGAGACCGAGCTCAAGCTCCGCGCCCTCCTCGGAGCGCTCGGCTGACCGGACGACCGCCGCCCCGGGCTCACCCCCCCGCCAGCGCCTCCGAGACGGCGCGCCAGGCGGCGCGGTGGCCGGCCAGGCTCCCCTCGCGCCGGAATCGCACCGCGACCAGGGTGGCGTCACCCGACCCGAGCAGGGCCGCCAGCATCCGATCCAGGTGCGCCGCCGAATCGACGGACGCGAAGCGAAGGCCGTAGAGCGCGGCGACATCCTCCATGCGAAGTCCGAGAGGGGTCCCGAACAGCTCTTCGAAGACGTCCTCGTGCTCGGCGGGCGGCAGGTGGGAGAAGATCCCGCCCCCGTCGTTGTCGAGCACCACGAAGGTGGCCGAGAGGCCATGGCGACGCACCGCCCAGAGCCCGTTCATGTCGTGGTAGAGGCTCAGGTCCCCGAGCAGCGCCACCGTGGGGCCGCCCGCCGCCGCCACCCCGAGAGCGGTCGAGACCAGCCCGTCGATACCGCTGGCGCCGCGGTTGGCGAGGAAGCGGGGGCCGCCGGCCTGGACCGGCCAGAAGGCGTCGACGTCGCGAATGGCCATGCTGGACCCGACCACCAGGGTGGCGTCCGGGCGGAGGTGGCGGGCGAGCGCGCGGACGGCATGGCCCTCGTGCAGGGGGGTCTTGTCAAGGGCGCCGCCCAGCGCCGCCGCCGCCACCTCCGAGCCCCGCGCCCAGGCTTCCGCCCAGGCTGAGGAACGCGGTCGCACGAGTGCGCCCGCCTCCGCGAGCAGCGGCTCCGGATCGCAGGCGACGATCTCGGTGGCCAGGCTGTCGGGGTCGGCCCAGGCGCGGTCGGGATCGACCAGCAGCGTCCGCGGCTGGGAGGCGGCGAGCCAGGCGTTGAGCGCCTTGGAGGTTGGCGTCCCGCCCACCCGCAGCACCAGGTCGGGTCGATGCGCGGCCGCCCAGGACCAGTCCCGGAGGAGGGCGTCGTAGGCTCCGACGACACCCGGCAGGCCGCTCACCCGACAGCCGGAGGTGGCCTCCGCCAGCAGCGGCGCGCCCCCCCTGGCCAGGGCCGCCAGCGGCTCGGCCAGGCGCGCGCCGTCCGCCATCGTCCCCGCCACCAGCACCGGGCGTTGGGCCTTCTGGAGCTCCTCCGCCAGGCTCGCGGCCGCCCCCGGGGGCGGTTCCGCGCGTCGGGCCGAGAACCGGAACGGCAGCCCGGCCGGGAGCGCCCGGGGGGGCGAATCCGGCGGCGGCGTCAGGGGCTCCCGGAAGGCACAGTTGAGGTGGACCGGACCCGCCGGAGGACCGGCCGCCTCGGCGCAGGCGCGGGCGGCGAGCCGCCGCCAGACTCGCTCCGCGCCCGGGACCCACTCCGGGGTCCCCGTGTCGCAGAACCAGCGCGGCGCCGACCCGAAGAGGCGGATCTGGTCGATCGACTGATTGGCGCCGCTGTCGCGCAGCTCGGGCGGCCGATCGGCGGTGAGGACGATGAGCGGCGAGAACGACTGCCGGGCCTCGATCACCGCCGCGTGGAGCTCGGCCGCGGCGGTGCCCGAGGTCGTCAGCAAGGCCGGCGGCCGGCCGGCCGCCTTGGCCATCCCGAGCGCGTAGAAGCCGGCGCTCCGCTCGTCGATGTGAACGTGGACTCGGATTCCCGGATGCCGGGCGAGGGCCATCGCCAGGGGCGCCGAGCGCGAACCGGGTGCGACCACGGCGTCCCGGAGCCCGGACGCCGCCAGCTGGTCCACGAACGTGGCGGCGAAGGCGTGGTTGGCGGATCCCTCCCTCACCTCTGTGCCACCATCGACCGATGCTGGTCGCCTTCCTGCACGGCCTCGGCCAGCGGGGCCGCAGCTGGGACGAGGTGATCGGGCTCCTCCCGGCCGGCTGGCGCTGCCTCGCCCCCGACCTCCGCGGCACCACCATGGCGGGCTGCCAAGCCGAGCTGGAGTCCCTCTGGGGTTCGGAGGCGGTCCACCTGGTCGCCTACTCGATGGGCGGCCGCCTCGCCCTCCATATCGCGGCTTGGGCACCATCGCGGCTGCTCTCGCTGACCACGATCGGGGCCCATGCCGGCCTCCCCGGACCGGAACGCGAGCGGCGGCTGCGCTCGGACCAGGCGCTGGCCGACGATGTCGAGCGCGGGGGGGCGGCGCTTTTCGCCGACCGATTCGGTTCCCTGCCTCTTTTCGAGAGCGAGCGGCGGCGCGGGCCCGAGTTCGGGGCGGCGCGCCGCCGGGAGCGCCTCGAGCAGGATCCGGCCCATCTCGCGGCCTGCCTTCGAGGCATGGGAGCCGGCGCGATGGAGCCGGTCTGGGATCAGCTGGCCGGATTCACCGCGCCGGCGCTCTTCGTGGCCGGGGTTCGGGACGCCCGCTACGCCGCCCACGCCCGGCGGCTGGCGACCACCGTCCAGGACGGCCGCGCCGAGATCGTTCCCGGTGCCGGCCACGCGGTCCACCTCGAGCGTCCGGGCCTTTTCGCGGCCATCCTCCGCCGGCATCTGGATCAGGTGTCGCGCCGGTAGCGGGCGAGCGCGCCACGATCCAGCTCGACTCCAAGGCCGCTTCCGCCAGGCAGCGCGAGGCGCGGGCCGCCGGCGGCCAGGCCGGTCGCGATGTCCGCCTCCAAGAGGTGCCGGGTCGCCAGCCCGCAGGCGGGCGGGTCGCGGCGGAGAGCGCAGGCGGCGTGAAGGCCGGCGGCGAGCCCGATCGAGGTCTCATAGGAGGATGCGATCAGCACCGGGCCGGTGGCGCGGGCGGCGAGGCGAAGGCTCGCGCCCGGGCCACCCACGGTCGCCACCTTGATCGCGAGGCAGACCTCCTCATCGCACAGGAACCCCGCCAGGCGGGGGTCACCCAGGGACTCGTCGGCCGCCAGAGGGAGCCCGATCTCGGCCAGACGCCGCCACCAGTGGATGCCCGCGTCGGCCGGAAGCGGCTGCTCGGCGAGGTCCAGCCTCAGATGTCCGAGCCCGGCGATCGCCGCCGGAGCGGCCGTGGGCGGCATCCCGCCGTTGAAGTCGAGCCGGATCCTCCCCATCACGCCCGCCGCCCAGCGGGCCGCCCCCAGGCGCTCCAGGTCGGCCGGGCCGCCCTGGTCGAACGACTTGAGCTTGAAGGTCGTGAACCCGCCCGACGCCCAGGACTCGACCTCGGCGGCCACCCGGGCGGGGCCGGCTGATCCCACCAGCGCGTTGCAATCGACGCCATCTCTCCGAGCATCCCCGAGCAGGCGGGCCAGGGGGGCGCCGGCCGCCCGCGCCTCGAGGTCGAGCAGCGCGGTCTCGACCGCGCAGCGCACCGGCGCGAGCCGTGGCGAGACGGGGCCACCTGACTCCAGGCCGGCGGCGGCGGCCTCGGCGTCCGCCTGCACCTGCTCCGGGGGATGTCCCCGGGCCGGCAGGGCAGGAGCCTCGCCGAGCCCGGTCAGGCCCTCCGCGTCCAGCACCAGCACGGTGGCCTGATACCGTCGGCCCCCGGCCATCGGGATCAGGAGCGGGATCGCGCGCGCCCGCTCGACGCGCGGCCGGACCGCCGTCGCGGGGCTCAAGCCAGCAACCCGATCGCCCACAGGATCGCGAAGGCGAGCTCCAGCGCCGCGGCCCGCCTGAGCCCCATCACCAGACTGGGGCCATCGCGGCGCGCCGACGCCCGGTAGGCGGCAACGGCGAGCGGCAGCGACAGCCACGGCAGCAGCGCCGCCGGACCGGCCATGCCGGCGGCCACCACCACCCAAGGGGTCAGGAAGGCGGCGGCCAGCAGCGCGAGGAGGAGAGCCCGACTTCCCCGGCGGCCGGTGCGGACCGCGAGTGTCATCTTGCCGGCGGCGCGGTCGGTATCGATGTCCCGGAGATTGTTGAGGACCAGGACCCCGCTCGCGATCGAGCCCATGGGGATGGCGCTCAGCAGGGCCAGGGGCGTCAGGCGCAGCTCCTGGACGAAGGCGGTGCCGGTCGTCGCCACGAGGCCGAAGAAGAGGAACACGAACGCCTCGCCGAGCCCCAGGTACCCATATGGCCGCGGGCCGCCGGTGTAGAGCCACCCGGCGAGCACGCAGGCGGCGCCGACCGCGAGCAGCCAGGGCCGCGTCGCCAGGCTCAGGCCGAGAC
>JBOHUX010000169.1:0-4913 GCA_050734915.1 Candidatus Dormibacteraceae bacterium | reverse complement strand
TCGCGATGCGCCCGCGCGGCCGGTGGCGGCTCAGCGGCGGGCGCCCGCGCGAGACGCGAGCCCCGGCGCACCCTGGCCCTGGCGTTCCCGATGGCCGGCCTGAGCGGCGTGGTAGAGCTCGACATAGCGGCGCGCGGAGCTCTCCCAGGAGACGTCCCGGCGCATGGCGCGGGTGACCAGCGAGCGCCAGAAGTCGGGGTGCCGGTGGCTCTCCACCGCGCGGACCACGGCGGCGTGGAGCTGCCAGGGGTCGTAGTCGCGGAAGGAGTACCCGAACCCGGTCCCCGCAGCCGGATCGACGTCCTCGATGGTGTCGGCAAGCCCGCCGGTGGCACGGACGATGGGGATGGTGCCGTAGCGGAGGCTGATCAGCTGCCCGAGGCCGCAGGGCTCCGACCGCGACGGCATCAAGAACATGTCCGCACCCGCGTAGATGGCCTGGGCCAGCCGCCCCTCGAAGCCGACCCGCACCGCGACCCGATGCGGGTGCTGGCTGGCCTGGTAGCGGAACATGTCCTCGTAGCGGCGCTCCCCCGTCCCCAGCACCACCCACTGGGCGTCCAGCGCCATCAGTCCCGGAAGCGCCCTCTCGATGAGGTCGAGGCCCTTGGTGTCGAAGAGGCGGGAGATGATCGCGATCACCGGCGCGGCACTCTCAACGAGCCCCAGCTCGCCGCGCAGAGCCGCCTTGTCCAGGGCCTTGCCGGCCAGGTCGGCGGCCGAGTAGTGGTGGGGCAGGGCGGGGTCGCGTTCCGGGTCGAAGAGCTGGTGGTCGATCCCGTTCACGATCCCGTACAGCTTGTGGCCGTGGAGGCGGATCAGCACGTCCATCCCCTCCCCCAGCTCCGGGGTCTGGATCTCCTCCGCGTAGCGCTCGCTGACGGTGTTGAAGACGTCCGTGAAGTGGACTCCCCGCGCGAGCACGTTGACGACGTCGTCGAGACGGCTGGAACCGAGCCTCAGCAGGCCCCACGGCTCCAGTCCCGCCAGATGCAGCGCGCCGGAACTGAACTCGCCCTGGTGGGCGAGGTTGTGGATGGTGAGCACGGTCGCCACACCGGCCAGGGCCGGGGAGGCCGGGTAGAGCCGGTCGAGCAGGTTGGGGATCAGCGCCGTGTGCCAGTCGTGGGAGTGGATCACGTCGGGCACGAAGCCGAGCGGCGCCAGCATCTCGATCATCGCCCGCGACAGGTAGACGAAGCGGGCGTCGTCGTCGCCGTACCCGTAGAGCGACTCGCGATCGTAGAAGCGGGGGCAATCGACGAAATACACGGGAACCTCCGCCAGCCTTCCCTCCAGGATCGCGCAGTCGATGGTGGACGCGCCCAGCGGCACGGGCAGCCGCTCGACCGCCACCGACAGCGGCGAGGCGTCGATCCCCCGGTGGCGCGGCATCGCCAGGCGAACGTCGTGGCCCGATCGCCGGAGCTGCTGGGCGAGGGCGGCGGTGACGTCGGCCATGCCGCCGGACTTGGCGAAGGGAGCCACCTCCGCGGCCGCGATCAGCACCTTCAGCCGCCCCCCGCCGCCCGCGTCGGGCAGCCGGTGGGGCCGCGGCACGCGCAGGTCGAGGGAGCCGGCGGGCGGGATCTGCTCGATGTCCCGCCCTTCCCTGGTCACCACCAGCGCCAGCTCCATGGCCTGGCCCCCCCGCTTGCCGAGCACCCGGAAGGGCACCGAGAAGCAGAAGGGGCTGGGGATACGGGTCCTGAGCGTCGGCTCCACGGCCCGCTGTCCCGCCCGGACCCTGAACACGGCCAGCTCCGCCCCCTCGGCACGGGGCTCGACCCGGATCGCGTAGGCGGGGTCGAAGCCGAGGTCGGCGACGGCGGCGGCCCCGATCGGGAGCGGCTCCCACGCCTCTCCCGCCTCGCGCTGGCCGGGCGGTCCCGAGAGGTGGAGCCAGAAGGCCACCCCCCCGGCGCCCAGCTCGGCGGGCGACGCGCGGCTGTCCACCCTCAGGTGCAGGTAGTCGTCATCGCAGCCGTAGAGCAGCCTCTGAACCAATCCGATCGGCTTGTGGAGGGCCCCGAATCCGCTCCCCACGACGTGATACCCCGCCTCCCGCCAGGCGGGGTCGTCGGGGCCCGCGGGCGAGATCGCCCGCTCCGGCGGCCGCCGCTCGGGAACGCGCTCGCGCTCGATGATGGGCTCGAAGAGCCGGGCCGGCGGCTTCGCCCCCCCCAGCTTGTAGACGTTGCGGAGATGGAGGCGGAACTGGTTGTCCCAGATCGAGTCCATACCGGAGTCATGGCGCCGTGAGAACCACCAGAACCAATCGCTGCCCTCGGTGATGAGGATCTCGCGCCACGCCCGGTCGAGGTCCTCCGACCTGACTCCCTCGCGCGGCCGCCGCTCCAGCCAGTCGCGGGTCTCGGCGAGCAGGTTCCAGGCCACGCCGTGCTCCGGATCGCCGATCCAGGTGTCGAGGCTGGCGCCGATCCAGCTGCCGCTGTGGACATGGTCCAGGTCCCGGCGCTCGGGGTGCTCGGCCAGGAAGTCGCCGACCGTGGTGGTGATGACGCCGGGCTCCGACTCCAGCTCCCGATAGAGCGCGTTGAGGAAGTCGTGGCCATCGCGGGGGTAGAACTCCCAGGGGTTCTCGCCGTCGAGCGCCACCACGACCAGGAAGTCCCGGTCCCCCTGCTGTTCGCGAATCCCGCGCAGGCGACCCATGAAGTCGCCCGCGGCGTCGAGGGCGGGCATCCGCTGGTAGTCGAAGCCGATCAGGTTAGAGAGCTGGGCGTCTCGGAAGACCAGGCTCAGAGAGGCCCCGGCGCGCTCCACCCGGTAGGGCTGGTAGAGGAGCTCGGGCTGGTCCGGCAGGCCCCCATCGCGACCGATGGTGGTCCCCAGCGAGCGCGCGAGCACCCCCTCGTCGCTGATCAGCCACTCCACCCCGCTCTCGGTCGCGGCCGCGATCATGCTCTCGCCGATCGCCAACTCGGGGGGCCACATGCCCCGCGGCCGCCGGCCGAGCAGGCGCTCGGAGGTCTGGGCCCCCAGCTCGATCTGCCGGCGGGCGTCCTCGGGATGCGAGAACTGGCGCTCCGGCAGGCTCATCCCCGGCGATCCCTCGCGAGCGCTGGCGACGTGGGCGATGAGGGGCAGGATGGGGTGGTACTGGGGCGAGAAGGTCAGCTCCGCCTGGCCCCGATCCGCCAGCTCTCGGTACTTGGGGATGACCCTGGAGACGGTCTCGAGCTGGGCTGCGAAGAGGGCCTCCTTGTCGCCCTCGGTGTAGCCGCTGTCCTTCATCTTGAGCGCCGCCAGGCGGGGGTCGGAGTCGAGCCGGGCCGGGTCGCACCAGGCCAGGTTGAACCAGACCTGGAGGTCCCGGAGCTCGTCGATGGTGAAGCTCTGGTCCTCCCCCCGGGCGGCCAGGCCCAGGTAGCGGGGCGACGCCTGTACGCGCAGGAACTCGGGCGACTCCCGCATCCAGCGGAGGACGAACGCGCGCTCCTCGAGACCCAGATCCGCGGCGGGGCGCCGGCTCAGGTTCAAGAAGAGGTCCTGGTAGTCGCCGGTCACGTAGTCCTCGATCTGGCCGAGCAGCGAGGGGACGAGGTTGAAGGTCTGGCGCACCCCCGGGTAGTCGTCGAGCAGGGCGGGCATCTTGTGGTAGTCCTTGGCCGAACGCAGGCGCACCCAGGGCAGAAGGTAGGTGGACGTGAGGTCGTCCTTGTAATAGGGCTGGTGCATGTGCCAGACCAGCGCCACGTGCAGCGGTCTCATTGCGGAGCGGCCATCATAGCCAGCCCGCCGCCGGGGGCGCCGCGCCGCGGACGCCTGGCGGCGGGGGCGCCGGTGCGGTTCCCCCGCCAGGCGAGGCAGACGTAGGGCAGGGCGAAGCGGCCCGGGGGCGCGACGGCCCTCACCCGCGCCAGAACCGCCGCCCGCTCCGCCTCCGGAAGGACGAGGACCGAGCTTCTCGAACTCACGTTGGCGAGCAATCCGTCGAGCTCGAGCGGCTGCGCATGTCGCACCGTCAGATGGTCGGGAACGGTCAGGCCCCGCCGCCGGCGATAGGGCGGTGCGGGATCGGAGAGCTGCACCGACACCCGATCCTCCGTTCGACAGGCGTCCGCCACCGCCGCCACCCAGGGCACGGTATCATCGAGAAGGTTCCAGAGCGCGGCGAAGGTCCCGCCGGGACGGAGGACGCGGGTCACCTCCGCCAGCGCCCGCCGCGGGTCGAACCAGTGCCAGGCCTGGCCGACGAGCACCGCATCGACCGACCCCTCCCGAAGAGGGATCTCCTCGGCGAGGCCCGCCAGCGGCCACGCCGGTCGGGGAATCGCGGAGCGGAGGCCGGGCAGCGGCTCCACGGCGACGATCTCCAGCCCGCCCTCGAGCTGGAGGAGGCTTCCGGTCAGCTTGCCGGTGCCGGCGCCGAGATCGAGCACGCGCCGCGCCGCCGAGGGCAGGCACCACCGGAGGGCTTCCAGGGGGTACCCGGGGCGCCCCGCCTGGTAGGCTGCCGCGGCGCCGGCGTACGATCTCGCGCGCCGGCTGCGGGCCGCCGGGGACACGGCGCCGTCCCGCTAGCGGGTGGCGGGCGGGGGCTGGACGCCCCCGGGGAGGGGAAGGGCGGGCCAGGTACCGGCGAACTCGGCTCGGTCGATCAGTTGCTCGATCACCCTCTCCCAAACATAATCGCGGGCGGTGCGGCGGCCGCTCCCTCGCAGCCCGGCGCCGAACCCCGGCCGCTGACCGAGCAGCCTCAGGCCGGCGGCCAGCTCCCGGGCATCGTCGGTCTCGAGGACGATCGCGTTCCGGTACGCCTGCGCGTAGTCCTCCCCGGTGGAGCCGGTCACCGCCACCCCCGCCGCCGCCATCACCTCCAGCCCGACGAGGCCGAATGGCTCGTGCCGGGAGTTGGCCAGCACCGCGTCGCCGGCGCTGTAGATGGT
>JBOHUX010000168.1:0-5036 GCA_050734915.1 Candidatus Dormibacteraceae bacterium | reverse complement strand
CGCCGGCTCCGGGAAGAGCATCGTGCGCTGCCCCCCCCCGGGGTCGGCGAGGCGAAGGGCGTCGCCCAAGCCGGCGGCGACCCCGGCGTCGATCAGGGGGCCCAGGACCGCCGAGAGGGCCGCCTCCCACCCCGGCTCGGCGACGATGACATCGCCGAGCCTGCGCAGGCCGTGCTCCCCCGCCGGTCCCAGCGCTTCCAGGCCCTCCAGCTCGGCTCGGATGCGGACCAGCTCCGCCGCCTGTTCCGACGCCACCCGGGCGGCCTCGACGGCCGCCGTGGCTCGCGTCTCCGCCGCCGGCAGCGCGGCCAGCGCCACCGCGAGGTGGCGCTCCAGGCGCCCGACCGACTCCTCCAGGAACTGACGCCGAGTGCGGGCGCCGGCGAGCGCCGACGCGGACGCAGCCACCGCCCGCCGGGCGCCGTCCGCCTCGCGCCGCGCCTCGCCGGCGGCGCTCAGGTGCGGCACCGCGGGCGGAGCGGGTTCGGCGGGGATCGCCTCCAGCTCCGCGGCGGCCTGGGCATGGTCCTCCTCCAGCCGGCGCGCGAGCGTGGCCGCCGCCTCGGCCCGGGCCGCGAGATCGCGATCCTCCGCGATCGCCGCCCGCGCCAGGTCGGCCTGCCCGGCCGCCCGCTGCCGGGCCATCGCCAGCTCGTGCTCGGCCCTCGAGAGGTCGAGCCGGAGCCCGCCCAGCAGGCGCTGGCGAAGGAGTCTTCGATCCTGCGCCGCCTCCGCCTCCTGGCGGGCGGCCTGGAAGCCGGCCTCCGCCGCCGAAGACGCCGCGCCCGCCTCCCCCAGCCGCCGGCTCAACGAGCCGGCCTGGGACATCGCCCGCCGGTGGGCGTCCCGAGCCTCCCGCCACTGCTCCCAGAGCAGGCTCCCCCGCAGCACGTCCAGACGGGAGCGGACCGCGGCCGCCTCGCGGGCGACCCCCGCCTGCAGGCGCATGGTCTCCACGCGCGGCTCGATCTCCCTTCGCACATCGGCCAGGCGGGCAAGGTTCTGCGACAGCTCCCGGAGGCGCGCCGCCGCTTCGGCGCGCCTGGCCTTGATGCCGCGCACCTGGGCGGCCCCCTCGATCAGGAGCCGGCGCTCTTCGGGCGAGCAGGTGACGATGCCCTCGATGTCCGACTGGTCGATGAGCGCATAGGAATCGACCGTGAGCCCGGTCGAGCGGAGGAGGTCGAGGACGTCCCGGCGCCGGACTCGGGCGCCATTGAGGAAGTAGTCGCTCTGACCGCCTCGATCGACGCGGCGGCCGATGGCGACCTCCTCATAGTCGATCGGGAGGCCCCCGTCCGAGTTGTCGATGACGAGGGCAACCTCCGCGTGGGCCGCCCGCGGGCGCCGGCTGCCTCCCGAGTAGACGACGTCCTCCATCCGCCGGCCGCGAAGATCGCGGGCCTGGGTCTCACCGAGAACCCACTTGAAGGCGTCCACGATGTTGGTCTTGCCGGAGCCGTTGGGCCCGACGATGGCCGTCACCCCGCCCTCGAACCTGATCTCGGTCCGGAGGGCGAAGGTCTTGAATCCGGTCAGAGTGATGGAGCGCAGGTACATTGAGCTGGGTTTGGGGCGCCTGCAGGTTACCAGATGTGGTGTCCGCATGCGCCGGCGAGCCCAAGATATGCGGAACCGGAACCGGGTTGGGAATGCGAGCTCGCGATCGCGGGTGGAGCCGACCAGCAGCTCGCGGAGCCGGGCCCCTGCCGGGCCGCGATCCGGCCCACCGCCAAGCCCTCAGATGGCGCCGGTGGGGACGTCCACTCCCTCCCGCAGGACCTTCCGGTCGAAGCTCTCGAGCGCGCTCCGCGCGGCTTCCTGCTCCGCCGCCTGCTTGGTGGTGCCGTGCCCCTTGCCGAGCGGCTCGGCACCCGCGTACACGACAGCCGTGTACTCGCGCCGACTGCTCGTGCCCCGCGCCGAGGCGCTGTCGTAGAAGGGCGTGGCGCCCAACCGCGTCTGCACCACCTGCTGCAGGCGCCCCTTGAAGTTCTCGTCCTGGACGGGCACCGAAAGGGAACGGAAGCTCTCCAGGTAGAAGTGGTAGGAGGCATCGTAGCCGGCGTCCAGGAAGACGGCGCCCAGAATCGCCTCGAAGGCGTTGGCGAGCAGCGACTTGAGGCCCCTGCCGCCCCCCTTCTGGACGCCCTTGCCGAGGTAGAGATAGTCGCCGACGCCGAGCTCCTCCGAGAGAGAGGCGAGGGTGTTGGTGTTGACCATGGCGGATCGGACCTGGGTCAGCTCGCCCTCCTTGGCGTCCGGGCGCAGCTTGTACAGGTACTCGGCGGTGATCAGTTGGAGCACGGCGTCGCCCAGGTACTCGAGCCGTTCGTTGTCGCGAGGCGACAGGTGCGGCGACTCGTTGGCGAAGGAGCTGTGGGTCAGGGCTTCCTGCAGCAGCGTGGGGTCGCGAAACGCGATCCCGATCTTCTGCTGCAGGTCCTCGACCCGGCGGCTGCCGGGAGGGGCGAGGTCTATGAGCTCGTCTTCCCCTGGATGTACTCCCACGCCTGGCCCACGGTGGTGATCTTCTCCGCGTCCTCGTCGGGGATCTCGAGGCCGGTGTTCTCCTCGAACGCGTAGATCAGCTCGACGAGGTCGAGCGAGTCGGCGTTGAGGTCCTCCTGGAAGGAGGCGTCCATGGTGACATGCTCCAGCTCACAGCCGAGCCGCTCGACGATGATGTTCTTGAAGTCTTCGAAACTGAGCTTGTTTGCTTCCAAAAGAATCTCCCCTCCGGTGGACCGCGATCTGCGGCGATAAATGTACCAGCACCGCCTCCGGGGACGGCTGCCGGCGCCGCGCCCTCAACGGCCGGCGAGGTTGAGCGCGCCCACGGCGGCGGCGCCGGGGACCGAGGCGGAGGTGGCGTCCGGCGCCAGCTCGTGCATCATGCCGGTCAGCGCCCGCCGCGGTCCCAGCTCCAGAAAGGTGTCGCAGCCGAGCGAGGTGAGCGCGTCCACGCACGCTCCCCAGAGCACCGGGGAGAAGAGCTGCCTCTCCAGCTTGGCGGGGATCTCGCTCGCGGACGTGTAGGCCTGAGCGTCCACGTTGGCCACCACCGGGAGCGCCGGGTCCCGCCACGGGAGGCCGTCGAGCGCTCTCCGCAGGCGCTCGGCGGCCGGCCTCATGAAGGGCGAGTGGAAGGCCGCGCTGACGTTGAGGGCGACCACGCGCCGGGCGCCCGCCTCCTTGAGGGGGGCTGCCGCCGCCGCCACCGCCCGCGCCTCGCCCGCGATCACGATCTGGCCCGGCGTGTTGACGTTGGCGGGCCAGATCGGCCCGCGGTCGCGGATGGCCGCCCGCACCGCCTCCTCGCCGAGCCCGAGGACGGCCGCCATGGTGGTGGTGCCGGCGGGGACCGCGTCGGCCATCGCCCGTCCCCGCTCGACGACGGCCCGGATCCCGTCCTCCGGGGAGATGGCGCCGCCGGCGCAGAGCGCCGCGTACTCGCCCACCGAGTGTCCGGCGGCGGCGCTGGGGACGATGCCGCGGCGGGCCAGAAGGACGGCGAGGGCGACCCCCACGAAGAAGAGCGCCGGCTGCGCGTTGTGGGTGAGCTTCAGATCAGCCTCCGAAGCCTCGGCCAGCAGCCAGCCGAGATCCACACCGCCCGCCTCCGAGCAGACGTCACAGAGCCTCGCCAGCTCCGGGTCGTCGACCAGGCCGGCTCCCATGCCGGCCTGCTGGGAGCCCTGCCCCGGGAACAGGAAGGCGAGCTTCACGGCCGGGCGCGGGCGGGCGCGCCGCCGGCGCCGGTCCCTCTAGCCAGTCTTGATGATCTCGCGTCCGGCGTAGCTGCCACAGTTGGGGCAGATGGAGTGCGGTCGCCGCGCCGACTTGCACTGCGGGCACGGCTGCAGCTGCACCAGCTCGAGGGCCAGGTGAGATCGGCGCCGGCCCTTTCGGGATTTGGAAAGCTTGACTTTGGGGAGTCCCATGGAACCGTTCCGGAGTCTATCAAAGGCCCCAGACCGGCGGTCCCGGCCGGTTCCCGCGAGGCGCCTCTCGCCTACCTTCTGTAGCCAAGCGACCCGATTTTGTGGAAGCTATTCATGGAAGCTGTGAGCATCCGAAGCAGGCGAGAGATGGGAGACTCCAGAGCATGGCGGTAGCGAAGGAGATCGAGGACGTGGTCCGGGCCATGGTCCGGCACCAGCATGACCACCCCCCGGTCCGAGACCTGAACCACGAGATGGACCGGCGGCAGACGGCGGGTGAGCGGTTGGCGGAGGATCTCGCCCGGATGATCGGGAGCTGGTGGTTCCTGGCCGCCCAGAGCGTCGTCGTGGTGACCTGGATCGTCCTCAACGCGGTCGCCGCGGCCCGGCACTGGGACGGCTACCCGTTCCTGTTCTTGAACCTCATCCTCGGCCTCGAGGCCGCCTACGCGGTCGCGCTGGTGCTGATGGCACTCAATCGCCGGGCGTTCCGCGACCGCCTGCGGGCGGAGCACGAGTACGAGCTGAACGTGAAGCTGGAGGAGGAGCTGAGGTCGATCATGTCGCACCTGGAGAACCAGGACGACGTGCTCGTCAGCGGCCTGGAGCGGCTGGAGCGGCTGGAGGCCAACCTGCTGCGCCTGAGCCGGCGGCTGGAACCAGAAGAGATCGGCTAGGAGCCCGTCCGCCTCAGCGCACGCGGTAGACCGTGTACTCCGCGTTCGCGTAGACGCGGGCCTCGCGAGCGCTCCAGTAGGCGGGATCCGCATGGTAGACGCGCATCGCGGCCGGTCCGATGACGACGTAGGCGACGTGATACGCGGCGAGTAGCCGGGCCGCGTCGGGCGCGCCGCTCAGCATGTCGGCGACGGCGGCCGAGCGGACGCCGAGGTCTCCCAGCCCGTAGCTCCAAACCCAGCCCGGGTAGCCGAGCACCACCCTGCGGCCGGCCAGGGCGGGGACCGGGTGGTTGTGCTCGGGGGCGGCCAGGAAGACGGCGCGGGGGTCGGTGTTGGCGCGCGCCCATGACGCCAGCCGGAGCCCGGCGGGATCCACGAACGGGATCGCGCTCGCCCGGATTTCTCATCGGCC
>JBOHUX010000167.1:0-5091 GCA_050734915.1 Candidatus Dormibacteraceae bacterium | reverse complement strand
CGCCCGGACCGCGTTCCTGGCGGCGGTCGCCGTCCTGGCGGTGGCGGTGGCCGGAGCGCTGTCCGGGGTGGGCGACTTCCTGCGGGCGCCGGTTTCCCGGCCCGCTCCCGTCGCGGTCCCGCGGGGGAGCTCCACCACCGTGTCGGGAGTCCTCGACCAGCAGTTCCTCTCCGCCAGCACCTGGTGGCTGGAGGGGTTCACGCCGGCCGGTCGCACGGTCGTGCTGGGAACCATCGACGGGGGCCGGACCTGGCGCCGCCGCCTCGACGTGCCGGGCCTGCGACCGGGCTCGGCGCTCCGCTTCTTCGACGACCGGGAGGGGGTCCTGATCGCCCAACCGGTGAGGAGCGCGACGGCCCTTTCCGGCACCTCCTCCCGGGCCCCGCTCCTCACGTACTCGACGCGGGACGGGGGCGCCACCTGGACCAGCACCCGGGGGACCCCGATCGCCGGGGACCTCGAGATGGCCGGCTTCTCCGATCTCCGGCACGGCTGGGCTCTGGCCGGCCGGGGCGCGGGCGGGGGGCCGGCCGCCGTCCTCTACCTGACCCGCGACGGGGGCAGGCGCTGGACCCGGACCGGGCCCGTCCCCGGCGGCGCCCGGGTTCTGGGCCTCCGGTTCACCTCCCCCGGGGTAGGCTGGCTGAAGCTGTCCCGCCCCAATGGCCGTCCCCTCCTGCGCACCGAAGACGGCGGCCGCACCTGGTCCACCTTCTCGCTGCCGCTCCCGGGCGGGGGAGCGGCCGACTGGTCAGTGCCGCGGCTCCCGCCGGTGGACGGAGCCGCCGGCGGTCTGGTCGCGGTCGTCGCCCGCCACGGCTCGGGAGCGGCCGACATCTGCTACTCGGGAGACGGCGGGCGGACCTGGGGTGGTCCCTCGCCGGGCGCCGTGATCGCCCACCCGGCCGGAAGGTCGGGACAGGTCTACGTGATCGGGTTGGGCAGTTGGGCCGTCAGCGACGGCACCAGCGTCTCCATCACCGACGACGGCGGCGGAGGCTGGACGACGAACCCGGCGCCGAGGGTGCCGGGCATGGTGCTGCGCGCCCTGGACTTCGTCACCTCACCGACCGGCTCGCCGGTCGGATTCGCCATGTTCGGCGACACCGGCCCCGGCGCCCCGGCCGGCTTCCTCGCCGGTTCTCCGGCCGGCCGCCTGGCCGCCGCCGTGGCGGGGAGCGCCTCCGCCGGGATCCCGGGTCAGCGTCCGCCGCTCCGAGAGCGCCTGCTGGAGACCACCGACGAGGGGTCCTCCTGGAGGGCGGTCGTGCTGCCGAGCCCCTGACCGTCCCCCCGCCTCCGCTAACGCCCGGACCGGTGGCCCGCCCAGTAGCTGACGTCGAGCAGCGTCTCGCCGCCGGTGCTGCCCACGCTTCGCCGGACCGCGACCAGGTAGATGAGGGCGAAGGCGCCGAAGACGACGGTGGTGTCCACCACCCCGGTCACCTTGGTCTGGAATGCGAAGTCGGTGAGCAGGTCCAGCCCGACCACGACGGACGCGACCGTGACGAGATCGGTGAGGAGGGCCAGCGGCAGCCGCCACCAGGTCCCATCCACGCGGCCGCGGCCGGGGGTGCCGCCGGCGGGCGGGATGTGCCGGATGGCGACGACTCCCCCCAGGGCCACCACCACCACCACCGCCGCCCGCACCGCGTAGGACTGGAGCCTTCCGAAGAGGTGCTCGGCGGGCACCCCGACGACGAGCCCGATGAGGGTGAAGAGGACGACCCAGGGCACCACGGCGAGGGTGGCGCCGATCACGAACGCGCGCAGGTCGACTCCAACCGCGCCGGCGAGAAGGCTCGTGTAGATCCTCAGCCCCGGCACCAGGCGCGAAACCGTGATCTGCCCCGGCCCGGCGCCGCGCATGCGCAGGGAGGCGCGCTCGAGATGGGCCGTGACCCGGAACCGATCGGCGAGTTGGCGCAGCGCCGGCATGCCGACGTGGTGGGCCCAGGCGTAGCCAGCCAGGGCCCCCAGCAGGACGGACCCGCAGGCGGCGGGCAGGAAGACCACGATCGACATGCGGCCGCTGGCGATGATGAGCCCGGCCGCGATCAGGACCGCCTCGCCGGGAGCGATCGGGAGCGGCACCCCCGCCTCTTCGATGAAGAGGAGGAAGGACGCGATGGCGATGGCGACGGGCCCGGTGTACCCGTGGAGAGAGCTCAACTCGTCCCCCTGTCAAAAGGCCGGCGGCGCACGCTCGCCACGTCAGGGCCAAGCGTCGGAGGGCCGCCGGGAGACGGTGGCACGAACACCTCCCAGTTGTCGCACATGGCCGGTTGTGGTCGCCGCGGGGGAGCCGCCGGTCAGGGCGTGGAGGCGCGAATCCCGCGCAGGAGATTCGCCATCTCGATCGCCGCCTCGGCGGCCTCCCGGCCCTTGTTGCCGGCCCCCCGGGGCGCGTCCTGAGCACGGGCCCGGGCCTGCTCGCGCGTGTAGGTGGTGAGGACGCCGAACGCGCAGGGGACGCCCGTCCGCAGGCCGACATCCATCAGGCCCCTGGCGACGCCGGTGGCCACGTGCTCGAAGTGGGCGGTCTCCCCCTGGATGACGCAGCCCAACCCCACGATGGCGTCCACGCGTCCGGTCCCGGCCAGGGCGAGGGCCGCGATCGGGATCTCGAAGCAGCCCGGCACCCACCTGACGGCCTCCTCGAGGCCGGGGGCGCCGTGCTCGGCAAGCGCGGCCGAAGCCCCCTCGACC
Organism: Candidatus Dormibacteraceae bacterium; assembly: GCA_050734915.1. GTDB lineage: Bacteria > Chloroflexota > Dormibacteria > Dormibacterales > Dormibacteraceae > JBOHUX01. The sequence goes on along the minus strand of JBOHUX010000167.1, from coordinate 2,382 downwards.
AGGGATTCGACGATATCCGGGTTGTAGCGGGCGGCGACGATGGCGACGCGCAGCCCGGTGGCGTCGAGAGACCCCAGCTTTCCCCTCTCTCCCATCAGGCTGCCATTCCCGAGCCGGCCTCGTGCAGGCTCCGGCCGCGTGCGGGATGCGCGAGGGCGCGATGATCACGCCAGCGGCGGTCGGGAGCGGCGGCGCGCGGGCGGCCGGGCGGGTCAGAGGAGATGACCGAGCTTTTCCTTCTTGGCCCGCAGATAGCGCTCGTTGTGGCGGTTGGGCTTGATGCGGATCGGCACCTGCTCGACCACCTCGAGCCCGTACCCCTCGACGCCGATCAGCTTGCGGGGGTTGTTGGTCAGAAGGCGCATCCTGCGCACCCCGAGGTCGAACAGGATCTGGCTCCCGATGCCGTAGTCGCGGCTGTCGGCGGGCTGGTCGAGGGCTTCGTTGGCCTCCACCGTGTCCAGCCCCCCGTCCTGGAGGTTGTAGGCGCGCAGCTTGTCCACCAGGCCGATCCCCCTCCCCTCGTGGTTGCTGATGTAGAGGACGACGCCCGCGCCCTCCTCGGCGATCGCCTCCATGGCCGCCTCCAACTGGGCCCGGCAGTCGCAGCGCTGGCTTCCGAAGACGTCGCCGGTGAGGCAGCGGGAATGCGCGCGGAGCAGGACCGGCCGCTCGGGATCGATCTCTCCCAGCACCATCGCCAGGTGGACCTCCCTGGTGAGGATGTCCTCATACGCGTGAGCCCGCCAGATCCGGTCCTCGACGGGGATGGCGGCGACCGTCTTCAACTCCACCAGCCGCTCGTTGCGCCGCCGATATGCGATCAGATCGCGAACGGTGACGATCTTGATGCCGTGCTCGGCCGCGAACCCTTCCAGGTCCCCGAGCCGGGCCATCGTTCCGTCCGGCTTCATGATCTCGCAGATGACCCCGGCCGGATAGAGCCCGGCCAGCCGGGCGAGGTCCACCGCCGCCTCGGTCTGGCCCGCCCTCACCAGCACCCCGCCCTCGGCGGCTCGGAGCGGGAAGGTGTGGCCGGGCTTGGCGAAGTCCGCCGCCCGGGCGGCCGGGTTGAGGACGTGGCGGATGGTGGCGCAGCGGTCGTAGGCGGAGATCCCCGTCGTGACCAGGTTGCGCGCCTCGATGCTGACGCTGAAGGCGGTTCCCAGCCGGCTCGTGTTCACCTTCACCATCGGCTCGATGCCGAGCTCGTCGAGACGCCGGGCCTCGATCGGCATACAGATCAGCCCGCCGCCGTGGTGTGCCATGAAGGTGATCTGATCCGGCGTCAGCCTCTCGGCCGCGACAGCCAGGTCGCCCTCGTTCTCACGGTCCTCGTCGTCGACGATGATCAGGAACCTCCCGGCCCGGAAGTCGTCGACCGCCTCGGGGATCGTGGCCGGTGGCATCGTTCCCTATATACCCCTTTTGCCGGCGCCGAGCAGGCGCTCCGCATAGCGCGCGATGACGTCCACCTCGAGGTTGACGAGGGAGCCGGCGGCGTAGCCCCCGGCGATCGTGACCGCCAGCGTCCGCGGGATCATCGCCACCCGGCAGGCGAGGCCGCCGTCCTCCAGACGCGCGACGGTGAGGCTGATGCCGTCGATCCCGATCGAGCCCTTCTCCGCCACGAACCGGGTGAGATCGGGCGGCAGGGTGATCGTGACCTCGCGCCCCAGCTCCACCTCCTCGACGGCCAGGACCCGCGCCGTCCCGTCCACGTGGCCCTGGAGGAGGTGCCCGTCGAGCCGCCCGCCCAGCGCCAGCGGAAACTCGAGGTTGACCCTCCCGCCCGGCTGCAGGGCGCCCAGGGTCGTCCGCGCCAGCGTCTCCGGAACGGTCTCGGCCCGGAAGACGGAGCCCGCAACAGACACCGCCGTCAGGCAGCAGCCGTTGACCGCGACGCTGCCGCCGACGCCCAGCTCCGCCGTCACGCCGGGCGCGGCGATCGCGAGGCGGGCGGAGCGGCCGCCCCGGCCGCGGTCGACCTCTCGAACCTCGCCGATCGCGCTAACTATCCCGGTGAACATCTGCTGTGATGAGCAGATCGTCGCCGATCCGCGTCACCTCCATCGTCTCCAGGCTCGTCGCCCGCTCGAGGTCGGCGAACCCGCCTCCGCCGACCGGGCCGGGAGCCGTCGCGCCACCGATCACGCGCGGCGCCGTGAACGCGTAGACGCGATCGACGAGGTCGAGGCCGAAGAGCTCCCCGTGCACCCCGGCGCCCCCCTCGACGAGGACGCTCAGGATTCCCGCCTTGCCGAGCAGCTCGAGCAGGGCCTCCAGATCCACGCGGGCCTCCCCCCCCGCCCCGCCCGGTGCGACGCCGGCCGGCCGGCCCACCACCGGCAGGACGGCGACCTCTATGCCCGACTCCCGCAG
>JBOHUX010000166.1:0-5197 GCA_050734915.1 Candidatus Dormibacteraceae bacterium | reverse complement strand
GCCGGCACGAGCGTCTGATGGGCTTCGGCCACCGCGTCTACCGGACCTACGACCCGCGAGCCGAGATCCTGCGTGACATGACCGAGCAGGCCGATCCGGAGTTCTTCCGGCTCGCGAAGGTGGCCGAGGAGGTCGGCCTGAAACTCCTCCGCGAGCGGCAGCCGGACCGCAAGCTCTATACCAACGTCGAGTTCTACTCGGCCGGTGTCCTGCATGCGGTGGGGCTCGCCAAGGACATGTTCCCGCCCACCTTCGCGGTGTCGCGGGCGGCGGGCTGGAGCGCCCACGTCCTGGAGCTCCTGGAGCAGCCCCGGCTGATCCGTCCCGCCTCCGAGTATGTGGGCTCCCCCCTGCGCAAGCCGATCCCCCTCGCCGACCGCGGGGAGAGGGCATCCTAGGAGCCCCGGAACCAGCCTCGGCTGGGCCAGGTACGGGTCAGGCGCCCGCGCTCGGTGCCCCCGCCAGGCGGTCCCGCCCTCTTGCCGCTCCGCCTCTAATCGGAGACCGGGCGCATGACCGCGACCGCGTAGGCGGCGACGGCGAGGGCGAATCCCGCCGACATCAGCATCGAGCTGAAGTCCTCCGCGTAGACCAGGAAGCTGGCACCGTTGCCCGCCGCGGAGAAGATGCCGAAGAGGCCGAGCGACGAGGTCACGATCGGACCGCGTCCGCCGGCGATGATCGAGCGGACCAGGAGGACGAGCGCCGCCAGGAGCAGCAGCGCGCCGAGGGCGGCGTGCACGCGAAGCCAGATCTCCCCATTCGTCCCCACCCAGCGCAGGCTGGCAGCCGCGCCGCCGAAGTAGTCGGCATTCGCCCCTGGATGGCTGCGTGAGATGCGCACGAACAGGTTGATGGCCATGCCCAGGAGGAACTGCGCGATGAGGAGGAAGAGGACCACGGCCGCCATCGACCGGACGGCGCCGCGGCTGCGGGGGATGGACGGCGCGGTGGCGGCCATGGTCCGGTAGTTTGACGCCAAAGAGGGTGCGGGGGGGCCGCCCGGAACACCGTGCCCATGACCTGCCCGGACGGCCGCAGCGGGGCGGCGAATACACTTAGGCAAAGTGCCGAAGCCATCCCAAGACCGGGCCGGGGATCACGACCTCGTCATCCTCGGGGGCGGCATGGGCGGCTATGTGGCGGCGATCCGCGCCTCCCAGCTGGGGCTCCGAGTCGCTCTCGTCGAGGAGGCCAAGCTGGGCGGAGCCTGCCTCCACGTCGGCTGCATCCCGACCAAGGCCCTCCTCGAATCCTCCCAGCTGCTCGCCAAGGTGCGCGGACGCGGCGAGGAGTTCGGCCTCACCGGTGGGGAGAGGATCAGGGCGGACATGGCGCGGATCGCGGACCGCCGGGACGAGGTCGTGGACCGGCTCCACAAGGGCGTCCAGGGTCTCATGCGCAAGAACGGGATCGAGGTCGTCAAGGGCGCCGGACGGCTCCGCGACCGCAACACCGTCGAGGTGGATGGCAGGCGGCTGAGCGGCGAGAACGTGATCGTGGCGACCGGCTCCACCCCCCGTCCACTGCCCGGGCTCGACTTCGACGGGGAGCGGGTCATCAACTCCGATCACGCCACCTTGGCCCGCGATCTGCCGGCATCGGTCTGCATCGTCGGCGCCGGTGCCGTCGGCGTCGAGTTCGCGACCTTCTACCGCCAGATGGGCAGTCGCGTCACCCTCGTCGAGGCGCTCGACCGGCTGGTGCCCCTGGAGGACGAGGAGGTCTCCAAGGAGGTCCTGTCCCAGTTCCAGAAGGCGGGCATCGACTGCCGGCCGGGGGCCCGCTTCGAAGAGGCGAAGGCCACCGCCAAGGGCGTCACGGTCAGGCTCGACCAGGGCGAGGTGAAGGCGGACAAGCTCCTGATCGCGGTCGGGCGCGCCCCTCGCAGCGCGGGCGTCGGCCTCGAGGAGGCGGGCGTCCAGCTCGATCCCAAGGGCAACGTGAAGGTCGACGAGTGGATGCGTACCTCGGCGGGAGGGGTCTACGCCATCGGCGACGTGGTGGGCGGCTACCTGCTCGCCCACGCCGCCTCGCACGAGGGCATCACCGCGGTGGAGGACATCGCCGGCCGCCGGGTCGAGCCGATGAACCAGGACCTGGTCACCCGCTGCACCTACTCCCACCCGCAGGTCGCCTCGGTTGGCCTCACCGAGGCGCAGGCCAAAGACCGGCACGGCGAGGTGCGGATCGGCAAGTTTCCCTTCCTCGCCAACGGGCGCGCCCTCATCCACGGCGAGCCGGGCGGATTCGTCAAGCTCGTCGCCGATCGCCAGGGGCGCGTGCTGGGCGCCCACGTGGTCGGCGTCGAGGCCACCGAGCTGATCGCCGAGCCCGCTCTCGCCAGCCTCTTCCAGGGCGACGCCTGGGAGATCTCCCGCAACGTCCACCCCCACCCGACGCTGAGCGAGGCGCTCGGGGAGGCGGCGCTGGCCGTGGACGGCGCCGCCATCCACATCTGATCGAGGACACATGGCTGAGACGCGAACCCGCGCGAGACGCAAGGGGACACCCCGGGACAGGCCGCTTCCCGCAGCGACCTTCAACCCGGACTGGACCTTTCAAGAGCCCATCGGCTGGCGCGACACCGACATCGACGAGAACACGCTCGAGGAGTGGTTCTACCTCATGCTCCTCGGACGCCAGATCGACTACCGCTGCCAGGTCCTGAACCGCCAGGGCCGGGCGCCCTTCATCATCTCCTGCGCCGGCCACGAAGCCGCCCAGGTCGGCGTGGCGTGGCCGCTCAAGCCCAAGCACGACTGGATCTCGCCCTACTACCGCGACGTCGTGCTCTGCTTCCGGATGGGCCTCACCCCACTCGACCTGCTCCACGCCGTCCTCGCCAAGCCGGCCGATCCCGCGTCCGGGGGCAAGCAGACGCCGGGACACTTCTCGGACACGCGCCTCAACATCATCTCGGGCGGATCGCCGGTCTCGACGCAGATGGTCCACGGCGCCGGGGCCGCATATGCCCTCAAGATGGACGGCACGGAGAGGGTCGTGATGACCTGTTACGGCGAGGGCGCCGGCTCCGAGGGCGACGCCCACGAGGCGTTCAACTTCGCCGCCATCTACAAGCTGCCCGAGATCTTCGTCTGCCAGAACAATGGCTTCGCCATCTCGGTCCCCTTCCGGAAGGAGTACGCGATCCCGTACGCCGCCCAGCGCGCCGCCGGATACGGGTTCCCCGGTGTGACCTTGGACGGCCGGGATCCGGTCACGGCCTACCAGGTCGCCAAGCAGGCGGTGGCGCGGGCCCGGGCGGGCGGGGGACCGACCCTGATCGAGTGCCTCGTGGACCGGCTGGGCGCGCACTCGTCGGAGGACGACCAGCGCCGCTACCGCACGCGGGAGGAGCTGGAGCGGCTCGCCACCAGCGACTGCCTGCACCGGTTCCAGACCCGGTTGGTGGAGGAGGGCATCCTCAGCCAGAAGCAGGTCGCCGAGTACCTCGAGCGGGTCAAAGAGGAGGTCAACGAGGTCACCCGGCAGGCGATGGCCTCGCCCGACGCCGAGCCGGAGGGAGCGCTCACCAACGTCTACGGCACCGGCGTGCCCGACGCCATGGCAGCGCCGGAGGGGGCCAGGACCGAGGAGATGAACATGGTCCAGGCGATCCGGGCCGGACTCGCCGCGGAGATGGAGCGCGACGAGAGCGTGATGGTCCTGGGCGAGGACGTCGGCCCCAAAGGGGGTGTCTTCCTGGTCACGGACGGGCTCCACAAGAGGTTCGGCGAAGAGCGCGTGATCGACACCCCCATCGCCGAGTCATCGATCGCGGGCGTGGCGCTCGGGCTCGCCCTCGCCGGCAAGCGGCCGGTCGCGGAGATGCAGTTCACCGACTTCGCCCCCATGGCCTTCAATCAGGTCTGCAACGAGATCGCCAAGTTCCGCTACCGCACGGACGGCGATTGGGGGGCGCCCCTGGTGATCAGGGCCCCGATGGGCGGCCACGTGCGGGGCGCCCTCTACCATTCGCAGAGCATCGAGGCGCGTTTCGCAACGCCGGGTCTCAAGATCGTGATCCCGTCCTCCCCCTACCAGGCGAAGGGCCTCGTCACCGCCGCCATCCGCGACCCCGACCCGGTCCTGTTCCTCGAGCACAAGCGCCTCTACCGGATGTTCAAGGAGCCGGTGCCGGTGGATGAGTACCTGATCCCGATCGGGCCCGCCCGCACCGTCCGGGAAGGCGATGACGTGAGCGTCTTCTGCTACGGCCTCATGGTCCACTACGCGCTCGAAGCCGCCCGCGATCTGGAGCGGGACGGAGTCGCCGTGGAGATCGTCGACCTGCGCACCGTCTATCCGCTCGACCGGGAGGCCATCGTCGCCTCGGCACGGAAGACGGGCAAGTGCCTGGTCCTCTATGAGGACAACTTCAGCGTCTCGATCGGCTCGGAGGTGGCGGCCCTGATCGCGGACGAGGCCTGGCAGTGGCTCGACGCACCCGTCAAGCGGCTGGGCGGCCTCGACGTGCCCGCCATGCCCTACGCGCAGCCGATGGAGGACTTCTTCATGCCCAGCCCAGCCAAGGTCACCCAAGCCCTGCGCGCGCTGGCCGAATTCTAGCGGGGTCGAGATGGGAGAGACGAGGGTCACGATGCCCCAGTTGGGAGAGTCGGTACACGAGGGCACCATCTCGCGCTGGCTGGTCAAGCCGGGCGACCGCGTCGAGGAGTTCGAGCCCATGCTCGAGGTGGACACCGACAAGGTCAACGCCGAGGTCCCCTCTCCGGTGACCGGTGTCCTCAAGGCGATCATCGCCCAGGAGGGGGACACGGTCGCCGCGGGGGCCGAGATCGCGGTCGTGGAGATGGAGGGCGAGGGCGCCCCGCCGACGGTGGAGCTGGACGCCGCCCCGGCCAAGCCGGCCGGGCCCGAGCCGGAGGCGGCGCCCGCCTCCGCGGAGCCCGCGGGAGAAGCGCCCGCGCCGGCCGAGCCCAAAAGAGAAGCGCCCTCCCCGGCCGCCGAGCCCAAGCCCGGCCCGCCCTCGCCGGCCACCCCGGAGCCGGCGCCCGAACCGGGGAGGGCTGCCCCCACCCCCACCGTGGCCGCCCATCGGTACTCCCCGGCGGTCGTGATGCTGGCCCAGGAGCGCAGCCTGGATCTGAGCCGGATCCGGGGTACCGGCCTCGGAGGGCGGGTCACCAAGAAGGACGTCCTCCAGTTCGTCGAGACGGGCGAGCGCGCCCCC
>JBOHUX010000165.1:0-5271 GCA_050734915.1 Candidatus Dormibacteraceae bacterium | reverse complement strand
GGGTCCGATGAGGGCGAAGATCTCCCCCCGGCGGACCTCGAAGCTGACGTCGTCGACGGCGGTCAGGCCTCCGAACCTCTTGGTGAGGGCGACGATGCGCATGATGTCACCGTCGCCGCCGCCGGGCGCCGGCGCCGGCCCGCGCCGTCCCTCGTCGATCCCGGCGGCCTCGCGCGCCATCAGGCGCTCCGGGCGTCGAAGACGGTCTCGTCGGAGGTGCCCTTGGTGAGCTCCTGCGCGCGCAGCTTGCTCGGGAACAGGCCCTGCGGGCGCAGGAGCATGACCAGGACCAGGATCAACCCGAAGAGCAGGAAGTTGAGGCGCTGCACCTCGTCGTGGATGCCGGCCCAATCGCCGTGCGGCGTGTTCAGATAGCCGAGGCCGACGGCCCTCGCGAAGCCGAGCACCCAGTCCGGCAGGTCGAGCAGGACCTTGAACTGGATGAAGTAGATGACGATGCCGCCCAGGATCGCGCCCGGGATGTTGCCCATGCCGCCCAGGACGACCATGACCAGGATCGTCACCGAGACCAGGAAGCTGAAGTTGTCGGGGCTGACGTTGGCCAGCTTGGCGGCGTAGAAGCAGCCCGCGAAGCCGCTGAATGAGGCCCCGATCGAGAACGCCAGCAGCTTGGTGCGGACGGTGTTGACGCCCATCGCGGCGGCCGCCACCTCGTCCTCGCGGATCGCCATCCAGGCCCGGCCCAGGCGCGAGCGCTGGAGATTGCGCACCAGGATGACGCTGATCACGACCAGGGCGACGATGACGATGTAGTAGGGGATGGGGTCGAAGCCGAACTGGAAGTTGCGGGTGAAGCCGAGCGGCAGCCCCGCCCAGGGTCCGTTCACCCAGCCTGGCAGGGAGGGGATGTCGAGCGCCGCGACGCCGTTGACGCCGCCGGTGTAGTCGCCGAGGTTCCGGAACACCCGGGGCACGATCTCGCCGAAGCCGAGCGTCACGATCGCCAGGTAGTCGCCGCGGAGCCGCAGCGTGGGGGCGCCCAGGATGGCGCCGAAGCTGCCCGCCACCGCCAGGGCGACGAAGAGCGCGATCCAGATCGGGATGTGCACCGCGTGGTGGAGAGGGCTGTTGCCGAGGATGGGGGAGGCGAGCAGGCCGTAGGTGTAGGCGCCGATGGCGAAGAAGGCGGCGTAGCCGAGATCCAGAAGGCCCGCGAAGCCGACCACCACGTTGAGCCCGATCGCGAGCAGCACGTAAACGCCGGCGTTGGAGGCGGAGTCGATGCTGGGCCCGGCTCCCGCACCCTGGACCAGGCCGGTCACGAGCGGGAAGATGATGGCGGCCACCAGCAGCACGAGGTAGGCGACGTTGTCGCGGTCGCGGCCGAGGCGGCGCAGCCGCCACGCGCCGGGAACAAGGCTGCTGGGACGCCCGTTCATTCCCGGCTCACCGGCGCGGCTCACTTCTCCGGCACCCGCATGCCGAGCAGGCCGGAGGGCCGGAAGACGAGGACCATGATCAGCACCGCGAAGGTGACGGGATCGGTCCAGGTGGTCTGGCCGTAGCCGTCGCTGAAGGCGCGGATGAGCCCGATGGCGAGGCCGCCGAGGGCCGCGCCCGGGATGTTCCCGATGCCGCCGAAGACCGCCGCCGTGAACGCCACCAGCCCGGCGTTGAATCCCAGCGTGTTGTTGACGCTGTTGACGTAGAGCCCGTAGATGATCCCGCCCGCCGCCGCCAGGGCGGCGCCGATGAAGAAGGTGGCCGAGATGACGCGGTCGATGTTGATGCCCATCAGGCGGGCGGCGTCCCGGTCCTGGGCGGTGGCGCGCATCGCCTTGCCGAGCTTGGACACGTTGATGAAGATGGCCAGGGCGGCGACCAGCACCACCGCCACCGCCACCACGATCAGGTCCTTGGAGCTGGCCCTGAAGAATCCGGCCGAGACCGGCGAGTCCGGGAGCAAGTTGGGATAGTGGAGGTTGAAGGGCCCCTTCCAGACGAACATGATGCCCTCCAAGATGAAGGACATCCCGACCGCCGTGATGAGGGGCGCCAGCCGGGGCGCGTTGCGCAGCGGCCGGTAGGCGACCTTCTCGATGACGAGGTTGATGACGCCGTCGATCAGCATCACGATCGCGAAGGTCGCCAGCAGCAGCATGACGCCGCGGACCCCCAGCGGCACGCCCTCCTTGAGGTTGAAGGCGGCCAGCACCGGCAGCGAGATGAAGGCGCCGAGCGTGAACACGTCGCCGTGGGCGAAGTTGATCAGCTCGATGATGCCGTAGACCATCGTGTAGCCGAGCGCGATGAGGGCGTAGATGGCGCCCGTGGCGATCCCGATGACCAGGATCCTGAAGAAGAACGTGGGCCCCGCGTGGATGATGCCGGGGACGATCGCGTAGGCGACGATCGCCATCACGAGTGCGCCGAGGACCCGGGTCAGGTAGGCCTGGCGGAGGGTGCCCGCGGCACCCCGGAACGTGCCCACGAACGTGCTCAGAGAACTCTCCTTACTGGGAATGGGTGGAACGAGGGTGAGGAGGGGGCGCCCGGCACCCCCTCCTCGACGGCCGGCCGGATGTCAGCTGGAGAAGTTGACCTGCTTGACGAAGACCCAGCAGACCTGCTTGTTGGTCGCGGAGCAGGTGAGCGGGGTGCTGGAGCCGGTGGTGACGCTCTTGTAGATGGAGATGATCTGCTGCGAGGTGTCACCGAGGCTGTTGAAGGAGACCGGGCCCAGCGGGGTGGAGACGTTGCTGGTCTTGGCCACCTGCGCCAGCACTTCCTTGCGGGTGGGCAGGCCGCCGTTCTTGGCCTTGATCGCCTTGTCGATGGCGGCGATCAGGATCTTGGTCGCCGAGTAGGCGGGGATGGTGTAGGCGCCGTAGTCGGCGGGGTTCGGGTAGGCGGCCTTGAAGGCGGTGATGGTGGCCTGCGCGGCCGGGATCTTGGTCGCGTCGGCGGAGGCGACCGTGCCGAACATGTTGGCGGCCTGGTCGCCGGCGTCCTTGAGGCACTCCGCGTCGACGATCCCATCGCCGCCGAGGAACTGGTTGCTCGCGGCCGGCATGCCGTTGCTGCTCATCTGGTTGCGGATCACGCAGCCCTTGGTGGAGGAGGTCCCGCCGAAGTAGACGGCGGTGGCGCCGCCGCTCTTCATGCGGTCGATGAGGGCGGCGAAGCTGGACTCGCTGGCGGTGTCCACGTCGTTGACGCTGCCGCCGGCGATGGTGCCGCCGTCGGTCTTGAACCGGCTGGCGAAGGCATCCGCGATGCCCTTCCCGTAGACCTCGTTGTCGTCCACGACGCCGATCTGCTTGATGCCCAGGACCTTGTAGGCGTAGTCGGCCATGGCGCCGCCCTGGTGATCGTCGGTGGCGGCGACGCGGAAGTAGTTGTTGACCCCGGTCGGCCGCAGGTCGGCGGGGTGGTAGCCGCCCGGCAGGCTGCAGTCGGGCAGGTTCTTGGTCAGGCAGGGGTTGGTGTTGGCCGGGCTGATCATGGGCAGCGAGGCCGAGTTGGCGATCGGGATCTCGACCTTCGCCACGTTGGAGTTGAAGGGTCCGATCATGCCCAGGACGCTGGAGTCGGCGATCAGCGCCCGCACGTTGTTGGCGCCCACGGTGGGGTCGTGCTTGCCGGTCGGGGCGTCGTCCTTGTTGACGACCTGGAGCGTGTAGCCGTCGAGGGTGCCCTGCTGGCTGACGGCGAACTTGATGCCGTTCAGGGTCGGGATCCCGTCGGAGGCCTCGGCGCCCGACTGGGGCAGGTCCACCCCGATGCTGATGGTGCCCTTGTTGGCCGTCCCCGGTGATGATCCCGGGCTTGGCCCGTTGCTGCCGCAGCCCGCCAGGGCAAGAACCCCGACGGCCGCCACGGCGGCGGTGGAACCGATTCGATGCGTACGCATTTGTTCCCTCCCGTCGTAAATGGCTGTGATCGGGCTGGTCGGTGTCGGCTGCTGCACAGCAAGCCGTCTCCAGGGCCCGGTGGTAGCGTGGAACTTATCCAAAGGGCTGCCGCCTGTCAAACGGCGGGTTCTTTGGCGGGCCCTCGCTCCGGGGGTCCCGGCGCCATCCGACCGGCCGGCGGGCCGCGCCCGGTCCCCACCGCTCAAGACTCTTATACTCGTCCGGCGTTTCAGGAAGTCGCTTCGGGAGGACCGAGTTTGAAGGCCGAACCGGGCGAGCACCTCAAGGCTCGCACCCAGTACGTCGAGGAGGCGGTCCAGATGGCCATCGCGGGCCGCTGGGAGGAGGCGGCCAAGCTGAACTCGTTCGTCATCGAGCAGTTCGGTTCGGACGAGGAATCCAACAACCGGCTCGGTAAGGCCCTCACCGAGCTCGGCAAGCTCAAGGATGCCAGGGCGGCCTACGAGGCGACGCTGGCCCTCAACCCCCTCAACCTGATCGCGCGCAAGAACTCGAACAAGCTGGAGAGCCTGCTCGCCGCCAAGGGACCCGTCCTCACCGGTCCCACCAAGGTGGATCTGAACCTGTTCGTCGAGGAGATGGGCAAGACGGTCACCACCACCCTCGACGACGTCGTCGACCCCGACGTCTGCGCCAAGGTGGCCCCGGGGGACCTCGCCGAGCTGCGCGTCGAGGGCGATTCGATCACCGCCGGGACCTCTCGCGGCGTCCTTCTGGGCGCGGTCGAGGCGAAGCTGGCGCGGCGGCTGATCAAGTTCATCCAGGGCGGCAACCGCTACCAGGCGGCCATCACCTCGTGCGAGGGGAACACGGCCCGGCTGATCATCCGCGAGACGTACCAGGACCCCCAGTTCGCGGGAAAGCCGAGCTTCCCGATGCGGCGCAAGCGCGAGGTGGAGTTCCGCCCCTACGCGAAGGGCGAGTCCTATCCGGGGGACGACTACGAGGGAGAGGCCGGCGAGGATGCCGAGCCGGGAGGCGCCGGCCTGGACGGCATGGACGGCATGCACGAGGTCGGCGAGGAGGCGGGCCTGACCGGCTTCAGCGAGGAGCCCGACCTCGAATCGGACGAGTTCGAGGAGGACGGCTAGGGGCTGGGTTCTCGGCGACCGGCCACCTTGCAGGGGGTTCCGCCGTGCTGCTCGCGATCGACATCGGCAACACCAACGTGGTCATCGGCCTCTATGACGAGGAGGACCTGATCGCCCACTGGCGGATCAGCACGCCCGCCGACTGGACTCCTGACGAGGTGGCGACGAGCCTCGGCCATCTCTTCGCGCTCCGTCGTCTGGACGTGTCGGCGGTCACCGACGTCGTCATCGCGAGCGTGGTGCCCAGTCTCAACGCGGCGCTCCAGGAGACGTCGATCCGGCAT
>JBOHUX010000164.1:0-5287 GCA_050734915.1 Candidatus Dormibacteraceae bacterium | reverse complement strand
GGTCGGGGTCGATCTCGTCGGCCCCGTCGATGTCGAGGTCGATCGGGCCCTCGAGACGGCCCAGCAGGGGGATCCCGTATTCGCGCGCCAGCTCCGCCACCTGGTTCGAGGTCGGGATCGCCCTCACCACGAGGCCCGCGGCCACCATCCGCCCCAGCCCGCGGACGAAGTGGGCCGCCGTACTGCCGGTGCCGAGGCCGACGACCATCCCGGGCCGGACCAGCTCCAGCGCGCGCCCAGCCGCGGCGGCCTTGAGCGCGTCCCGGTCAGCCGGCGGCGGCACGAAGCGCCCGGATCCCGGCGGCGACGCCCTCCGGATGACCGAAGACGGCCGTCCCCGCCACCAGCGTCCCCGCCCCCGCCGCCACCACCAGGGGAGCCGTCGCGGCGTCGACCCCACCGTCAACCTCGATCTCGATCGTCGGTGCCAGGCCGCGGATCCGCCGGATCTTGTCCGCGCTGCCGGGGATGAAAGCCTGGCCGCCGAAGCCGGGCTCGATGGTCATCACGTTGACCTGGCTCACGTGGGGCAGGATCTCCCGCAGCGCCTCGACGGGGGTGGCCGGGTTGATGACGATGGCGGCCCGGGCGCCCGCCTGCAGGATCGCCGCCACCGCCCGGTAGACGGTGGGGGTCGATTCCACCTGGACCTGGATCGTGCCCGCCCCAGCGCTCGCGAAGGCGGCCACCCAGCGTTCCGGACGCTCGACCATCAGGTGGGCCTCGATCGGCAGATCGGTGACGCGGCGTACAGCCTCCACCACCGCAGGGCCGAATGTCAAGTTGGGTACGAAGTGACCGTCCATGATGTCGATCTGGATGCGGTCGGCGCCGGCCTCTTGCGCCTCCCGGGCCTGCTCGCCGAGACGGGTCAGGTCGGCGGCAAGGATGGAGGGGACGACCAGCACCCGGCCGTCCGTCAAGAGTCCCGCCCCGCCGCCGCCCGGTCGACGATCCACTCCGCGCCCGGGATCATGCCCGCCGGTGACTCGCCGCGGGCGGCTCCCGCCACCGCGCCGGCCTTCTCGGCGCCCGTGGCCAGGAAGATGACCCGCCGCGCCTCGCGAAGGACGGGCAGGCCGAGGCTCACCCGCTCCGGAGGCGGCCTGGGCGCGCCCAGCACAGGCACCACCGCCGCCGTGGCGCCGAGGGCGGCGTTGCCGGGAAAGAGGGACGCGCAGTGCCCGTCCGCGCCCACCCCCAGGATGACCAGGTCCAGCGGCCGCAGCCGGCTCACGACGGGATCGTAGAGCCTGGCGCCCTCCTCGGCGCCGAGCTCGGCCGGAATCCGGTGCACGGAGGCGGGGCTGACACGCCCCAGCAGGGACTCCTGGGCCATCCGGAAGTTGCTGTCCGGGTGATCGGGCGGCAGGCAGCGCTCGTCGCCGAAGAGGATGGTCACCACGCCCCAGCGAACCCTCGTCTCCGCCAGGATCTGATAGCAGCGGCGAGGTGTGCTCCCGCCCGCCAGGACCAGCGTCCGGGCGCCCTCCGCGATCTCTTCCGCGATCTCCTCCGCCGCCGCCTGGGCAACTCCCTCCGCGCTCGGCAGCACCCTCACAGGTCCGCCGCCTCCAGGATCAGGCCGGCCAGGGCCAGCGAGCCGAAGTAGACGGGGTCTTGTGCCATCTCCGGCAGGAGGTGGCAGAGGAGCTCGGCGTCATCCCGGGTCTCCATGGGCAGGAGGTAGCCAAACGACCGGCCCTCCCGCTCCAGCGTGACCGAGACCAGCCCCACGTGATCGGGGCGGCGCTCGGCGCGGAGGGTCCAGACGTGGCCGCCAGCCCTGCCCTCGAGGGCTAGCCCGGCCAGATCCCCATCCGGGAGCCCCTCCCGCTCGACCGGGAGGCACCTCACCTCGACCCGGTGCCCCCGGGAGGCGTGGAGGGTCGCCGACAGGCCGCCTCCGGAACGGCGGGCGGGACCGGGCACGGTCCAGCCCAGGCGGTCCGCCATCCAGCCCAGCAGCATACAGGCGGCCGAGATGTCGCCCCTGCCGCCCGCGTGGCGGATCTCGACCCTGTTGATCCCGGTCAGCCACGGGCGCCGATCGGGGGGGTTGAAGAGCTGCGCGAGAGCCTCGCGCCAGGGGCTGGTGCGAGCCCAGTGGAGATCGCCGACGCCCGCCCGCTCCCGGTCGCTCCCGGCCAGCGCCGCCAGCGTCCGGAACGATTCGAGCGGGGACTCGAACCGGGACGAATCGACGATCAACCCCTGGCACGTCACCAGCACCTGGCGAAGCCGGCGGTCCTCGAGCGGGGCACCCCCCATCCACCAGAGGTAGGTGCGAAGGTCGGGGAGGAGCAGCGGCCCGACCAGGCTCGGCACCTGGTCGCCGGTCCTCACCGCCATCCGGAGCAGGACCTGCTCGTATCCGATCTGGGTCCCCCCCACCATCCGGTGCGCCTGGCTCTCCACCTCGGCGTCGATCCGATCCGCGTGGCGGCCCCGCTCCGGCACCAGGACGATCGTGCGCGAGGGGTGGTGGGCGGCCAGCGTCCGCAGGGCCCGCCCCGCCCGGAGGGCGCCCTCTTCGGTGACGGCGAGCACCACCACGTTCATCACCGCGTCTCGGGCATGGGGGTGGTCCCGCGTCTGCGCCTCGGCGTGCGCGAATTCGGTCCGCAGCCGAGAGAGGTGGTCCAGCACCTCGGCCAGTGACACGCCCTCGCCTGTCCAAGTCCGCGCCTCGACCCGGGCGGGGTCCAGGGTCCTCAGATTCGGTGCCATTCCCTGCCCTCCCGGGCGAGCAGCTCGTCGGCCGATTCGGGGCCCCACTCTCCGGCGGGGTAGGGGACGAGCTTGGGGCGACCCCTGGACCAGCGCTCCTCGATGGGATCGATCAGCCGCCAGGCCGCCTCCACCTCGTCCGAGCGGATGAAGTGGGTGGGGTCCCCGAGCATGCACTCGATGAGGAGCCGCTCGTAGGCGTCCGGCGCGTCGGCCACGAAGGACGACATGTAGAGGAAGTCCATGTTGACGCTCCGGATCCGGATCCCGGGCGTCGGCACCTTCGCCCCGAAACGGAGCGAGATGCCCTCCTCGGGTTGGATGCGGAGCACGATCGAGTTCGGCTCCAGCTCCCGCGTGGCCTCCGCCCCGAAGGTCAGGTGGGGAGGTCTCTTGAACTGCACCCGGATCTCGGTCACGCGCTTGGGGAGGCGCTTGCCGGTGCGCAGGTAGAAGGGCACCCCCTCCCAGCGCCAGTTCGCGATCGAGATCCTGAGCGCGGCATAGGTCTCCGTGTCGGAGCTCCGGGAAACCTTCGACTCCTGCCGGTACCCGGGTGCCTTCTCACCCATCACCCAGCCCTCCCGGTACTGCCCGCGGACGGTGTACCGGTCAATCTCGTCTCCCCGCAGCGGGGCCACCGCCCGCAGCACCTTGATCTTCTCGTCTCGGAGGGCGACGTGGTCGTAGGCGACCGGGGGCTCCATGGCGACCAGGGTGAGGAGCTGTAGGAGGTGGTTCTGAACGATGTCGCGGAGGGCCCCGGCGGTCTCGTAGTAGGCGCCCCGGCCCTCCACCCCCAGCTCCTCCGCCACGGTGATCTGGATCGAGTCCACGTACTGGCTGTTCCAGATCGGCTCGAAGATGGAGTTGGCGAAGCGGAAGGCGAGGATGTTCTGGACCGTCTCCTTGCCCAGGTAGTGGTCGATCCGGTAGACCTGGTCCTCGGTGAACACCCGAGCGACGACGCGGTTCAGCTCCTGCGCCGAGTCGAGGTCGTGTCCGAAGGGCTTCTCGACGACGATCCGGCGCCAGCCGGCGCCGCCACCCGGGCCCATCCCGGATTTGCCGAGGCAGTCCACGATGGTCGGGAAGGCGACCGGGGGGGTGGCGCAGTAATAGATCCGCCTCCCTCCGGTGTCGCGATCGCGGTCGAGATCGTCCAGGGTCCTCTTGAGCCTCTCGAATCCGGCCCCGTCGGCGAAGTCCAGGACCTGGTAGTCGAGGCTCGCGGCCAGCGGGCCGAGGACGTCCTCGTCCACGGGCTGGGTTCGGGAATGCTCGCGGATCGCCGCGCGGGCGTGATCGCGAAACCGATCGGCCGACATCCTGTCCTTGGCCGCGCCCACGACGGCGAACCCGGGCGGCAGGAGGCGCTGGGCGGCGAGGTTGTAGATGGAGGGGAGCAGCTTCCGGGCCGCCAGGTCGCCCGTGGCTCCGAAGATGACCATCAGGGCCGGGTCGGCAACCCGGTACTCGTGCAGGCCGGGGCTGAGCGGGTTCGCCGCCAGGTCGGGGGCGGCGGTCACGACCCCGGAGTCTTCTCAGGGGTGACCGCGTGGCCGCCGAACTCGTGCCTCATCATGGCCAGCATCCGGTCGGCGAAGGAGTCGTCGACGCGGCTCCGGAAGCGCGCGAACAAAGAGCTGGTGATGACCGGGGCCGGCACCGCCTCCTCGATGGCGGCCTCGACCGTCCACCGGCCCTCGCCCGTGTCCTCGACGTAGCCACGCAGACGGGACAGCTCGGGATCCTGGCCGAGCCCTTCCGCGACCAGGTCCAGAAGCCACGAGCGGACGACGCTGCCCACCCGCCAGCACTCCGCGACCGCGTGGAGGTCGAGGTCGGGGAAGCTCTGCGACCCCTTCATGATGTCGAACCCCTCCGCGTAGGCCTGCATGAGCCCGTACTCGACGCCGTTGTGGACCATCTTCACGAAGTGGCCCGACCCCTCGGGCCCGGTGTGCGTGAGCCCGCCGGCGGGTGGGGCGAGGTCCCGCAGAAGCGGCAGGCAGTGCTCGTACACCGCGTCCTCGGCGCCGACCATCAGGCAGTACCCGTTCTCCAGACCCCAGATCCCGCCGGACGTGCCGGCGTCCATGTAGTGGAGGCCCCGAGCCCTGACCCGGCCGGCGTCCTCGAGCGCCAGCTTCCAGTTGGTGTTGCCGCCGTCGATGATGATGTCACCGCTCTCGCCGAGCTCGGCCAGGCGGGCGATCGTTTCCTTGGTGGGATCTCCCGCCGGCACCATGACCCAGATCACGCGCGGCCGCTCCTCGAACGCGCCCACCAGCGCCTCCAGGGACCGGGCGCCGGCCGCGCCCTTGCCCTCGCAGGCGGCGACGAGGTCCGGGGAGGTGTCGAACGCGATCATGCGGTGCCCCTTGCCGAGCAGCCGCTCGACCATGTTCCCGCCCATCCTGCCCAGCCCGACCATGCCCATCTCCATGGTCAGCCTCGCCTCCCCGCCACCGGATGGGAGGGGGGCCTCCCCCCTTGCGGCGGCCGGGCGAAGCCCTTCCCGCGCCGCACCCCCCTGCCCAGCCCGACCATGCCC
>JBOHUX010000163.1:0-5294 GCA_050734915.1 Candidatus Dormibacteraceae bacterium | reverse complement strand
GTGCTGGCGAGGGTGGACCTGATCAGCATGAACGCCCGCGAGGCGGCCATCCTGACCGGTCGCGTCGAGCCCGAGGCTGCCACCGCCGAGATGCCGGCTCGCATCCGCCCGGGCGGGTCGGTGGTGGTTCGGCTCGGTGCCGAGGGTTGCTGGGTGACCGGCGGGCGGCCGCCGACGGCTCCGGTTCACCTGGCCGGGCGGCCGGCCAAGGTGGTGGACACCACCGGCGCCGGAGACGTGTTCCTGGGCGCTCTGCTGGCGGCCCTCTCCGAGGGGAGGGAGCTGCTGCCCTCGGCCCGATTCGCCAACGCGGCCGCCTCCATCTCGGTCGAACGGACCGGCCCTTCCACCGGACCAGTGCGATCGGAGGTGGAGGCGATCCTCACGGAGGAGGGCGAAGGCTGATCGGCGGGGCCGGAGGCGGGCCATGCCCCGGCGCTCACCGGCCCGACTCCGTCGAGGGCGCCCATGGCGAGGGTGATAAACAATGATCAGTGATCAGCCGCTCGATGGCCGGCCTCGCCGCGCTGGCGACCGCCGCCTCGCTGGGCCTTCTCGCCGGATGTGGCGGCTCCTCGTCAGCGCCGCGCCCGACCGCCGAGCAACTGCTCCGGCAGTCGGCGCACGCACTGGCCCGGCTCCGCACCGTGGTGGTGGACGCCACCTTTCCGCCCGGCGTCACCTACCAGGGCTTCAAGGTCCAGTCCGTCAACTCCAAGGTGAGGCTCCCGTCCGACAGCGACACCACCTTCCAGGTCAAGCAGCAGGACTTCCTGGTCGACGTCGAGGTGATCCAGGTCGCCGGGCAGGCCTACATCAAGCTCCCCTTCTCGACCTTCAGCAAGCTCTCGCCGGCGCAGGCCTCTCAGATTCCGAACCCGGCCTCCCTCTTCAACCCCCGGACAGGACTGCCGGCCGTGCTCCCGGAGGGCCGGCAGGCGAAGCTGACGGGCAGCGAGCGGATCGACGGCCATGACTCGTGGAGGCTCTCGGCCGTCTATCCGGCGGCCATGGCCGGCCAGTTGCTGGGCGGGGTCAGGCCGCTGGGAGACGTGACAGCGACCCTCTGGATCGGCAAGGACGACCACCTGATCCGGAAGGCGGTGCTGGCGGGCCCGCTGGTCGCGGCGGGAGCCAGCAGCAAGGTGACGATCCACCTTCGCGACTTCAACGGCAAAGTCGATATCACCCCTCCCTCCTGAGCGCCGCGGCCCCCCGCGGACGCTGCTCACGCTGGCCGCCTCGGGCCTCCTCCTGGCCGCGATCGACGCCTACGCGGTCGTCGCCCTGCTGCCCGCGATGATGGGCGACGTCGGGGTGAGCGTGGATCGGATCGAGCAGGCGACCCCGATCCTGACCGGCTTCCTCGCCGGCTACGTGGTGGCGATGCCACTGGTGGGAGCGGTCTCCGACGTCCGCGGTCGCGTACCCGTCTACCTCGCCTGTCTGGCGCTGTTCGCAGCCGGCTCGGCGGTGACCGCGGCGTCCCCCAGCCTGGCGGTGATGGCCGGCGGTCGCGTGCTCCAGGGGCTTGGCGGCGGGGCGCTGGTTCCCCTCACCCTCGCGCTCGCGGCGGACGTGTACCCGGCTGGCGGCCGCCCGCTCGCCCTGGGCGCGGTATCCGGGCTCCAGGAGGCGGGTTCGGCCGTCGGCCCCCTCTGGGGAGCCGCGCTGGCCGCCGCGGCCGCCGGGTGGGGCGGGTGGCGTTGCGTGTTCTGGCTGAACCTCGTGCTGGCGCTGGCGCTGGCGGTCGCGATCGGGCTCACCGCCCGCTGGCCCCTCCGGGGAGGAGGTGAGATGCCGCTCCGGGCGCATCGCGGGGCGGCGGATGTCCCCGGCGCGGCGCTGCTCGGCGCCGGCCTCGGCCTGCTCGTGCTCGCGCTCTATCCCGACGACCCGTCCCGACGGGCCCTCCATACGCATCTCATCCCCATCCTGGCCGGGTCCTTCATCTGCCTCGCCGGCTACGGCTGGCGGCAGGCGCGGCGCCTGGAGCCGCTCATCCCGCGGGCCCTGCTGGGCTCAGCCCCGTTTCTGGGCTCGCTGGGAGCCAATCTCCTGGCGGGGGTGGCGCTGATGGTGGCACTGGTCGACGTCCCGCTCGCCGCCCGGGGCGTCTACGGCCTCGACCAGCTGGGGGCGGCGCTGCTCCTGGCGCGCTTCCTGGCCGGCGTGCCGGTGGGCGCCCTGCTGGGCGGGTGGCTGGCTGGGCGCGTCCGGCCGGGGCCGGGCCCTGTCGCGGCGGCGGGGCTCCTCCTCGCCGGGGCCGGGTTCGCCGTCATGTCCGGCTGGGGCCCGGACGAGCTGCCGGGCCACTGGCCGGGCGCCTCGGCGTCGCTCTTCGCGGGGGGGCTCGGCCTGGGCCTCGTCATCGCGCCGCTGGCGACGGCGGCCCTCGACGTACGGGGGCGGGAGCACGGGCTGGCCGCGTCGCTGCTGGTGATGGCGCGCACGCTGGGCATGCTCGTCGGCCTCGCCGGCCTGACCGCGTTCGGGCTCCAGCGCTTCCAGGCGATCCTGGCGGAGCGGCGCGGGGTGGGGTGCTCGAGCTCGAACCTCGCCGGCCAGCTCGCCTGCCTGGCCGGCCGCGCCCGCTCGGCCCTTCTCATCGAGTACCAGGAGCTCTTCCTGATCGCGGCCGCCACCTGCCTTCTCGGCGCGCTGGTGGCGGCTCTGACCCTCAGGGGCGCGCGGCCCGGCTTGGCGGGCACCGGGCCCCAAGGGGCCGCCGACCTCGAGGATTCCGCGCGTGGCTGACCGCCTCTTGGAGGTCTATTTCTGCGGCGGCAGCCATCTCGGTACCCAGGGCCTCTCCCCGACCCAGGTCTTCCCGGTGCTCGTCAGCCGGGGGCTGCGCCGGGCCTGGGGTGCCGTCTCCTCGCGGTCGGTCCACGCCAGCGGGAAGCCTCAGGACCTGCCCCTGGAGTTGGGTGCCAAGCTCAGCGGCGCCCCCTTCCTGCTCGTGGTCCTGCCCCGCAACATGTTCGCGGTGCCGCTGCCGATGTACGTCCGGATGGCCGTTCCCAGGTTCGGGGGCCGGCCGATGGCGGCCCCGGAGACGTTCCTGAGGCGTCCCACCCGGCGGGGCGAGGTGAGACGGCGCCTGATCGGCCTCGCCCGCCTCGCCATCGGCCTCGGGCTCTGTGTGGGGCTGCTTCCCGGGCTGCCGCGAAAGGCGTCCCGGTACGGAAGGGCGATGGACGCGGCGATCGCCTACGCGCGCGGGCGTGGCTGCCGGTGCGTGATCTGGGCGACCCCGATACCGCTCGACCAGCGTCGCTTCCCGGGCTCGCTCCCCTACCAGGCGGCTATCGCCGGCACCATCCGGCGGCGCGCGGGGAGAGATGTCGTCGTTGTCGACCTCTATCACCGGTTCAAGAAGATCCAGAGGGAGTCCCAGCTCAGCCAGGACCCTCTCCACCTGACCGCCGCCGGCCACCGGATCGTCGCCGAGGAGGTGCTTGCTGCCATCCTTGAGAGGACGCCGCCGGCCGCCACCGGCTCCCGACCGGGGGCCCCCAGCCAGGACGGAGAAGCCCAGCCTTGAGCCGCGTTCGCGCCCTCCCGGTCCGCGACCCCGGACTGCTCCTGGTCTGCCTCATGTACTTCATCATCCACATCGACCGCGCCAGGATCTCGGTGGCGGCGCCCATCCTGGGCGGCGACCTCGAGAGCGGATGCGAGACGCTGTCCGGGGCGGGGTCCTGATGGGGGACGGGGCGGCGGATCGACTCGCCTCCGAGCTGGCGGGCTGGCGGGGGTCGATCGACGCCCCCCAGGAGGGCATCTCCTTCTCCTGGCCGGCCCTCAGCTCGCGGCTGCGGTCAAGGGTGGCCGCCTCTGCCCCGGGCTCCCCGTTCGTCCTCACCGCCTTCCCGGGCGGCGAGCTCGCCAGTGCGGCGTCGCTGCTCGGGGTCTGGGCGGCCGGCCACGCCGTGGCGCCGCTCGATCTCCGCCTCACATCCTGGGAGCTCGCCAAGCGCCTGCGGCTGGTGGATTCGGACCTCGTGCTCACCGCCGCCGAGCACGTCCCCGCGGTCGAGACCGCCCTCGCGGCGGCGGGCCGCCGGGCCGAGATCAGGGTCCTGGGCCCCGATCCGATGTCCTGGGTCTCCTGGCTGCCCGAGCGGGCGCCCCGCGACCGGGATCCGGCGTTGGTGGTCTTCACCTCGGGCACCACGGGGACTCCGAAGGGCGTCCTGCTCAGCCGCGCCAACATCCTGGCCGCCGCCTGCGCGGTTGCCGGAGCGCAGCGGCTGAACGGCTCGGACCGGGTTCTCAACTCCCTCTCGCTCGCCCACGTGAACGCGCCCGTGATCTCCGTGCTCGGCACGGTGGTCTCCGGCGGGGACGTCGTTCTCGTCCGGCACTTCGAACCCCGGCTCTTCTGGGAGATGGCCGGACGGGACGTCACCTGGGCGAACCTGGTGCCGCCGCTGATCTCGCTGCTCTCGCGCCATCCGAACGCGGCCAGCGGACGCTCCGGCGATCGGCTGCGCTTCGTGCGATCGGCCTCGGCGCCCCTGCCGGTCGCGGTCATGAAGCGCTTCGAGGATGCGTTCGGAATCGCCGTCGTGGAGAGCTACGGGATCTCGGAGGCCTCGAGCCAGGTGACGATCAACGACGTGCCGCCCGGGCGGCGCGTCCCCGGCAGCGTGGGCACGCCGCGGGGGGTGGCGCTGCGGATCGTGCGTGCCGATCTTGGCGAGGCCGCCCCGGGCGAGGAGGGCGAGGTCTGCGTCTTTGGCCCGAGCGTGATGGACGGCTACCTGGGCGACCCCGGGGCCACCGCCGAGGCGATCCGCGACGGGTGGCTCCACACCGGCGATCTCGGCCTGCTCGACCCCGACGGCAGCCTGCGCCTGGTCGGTCGCATCAACGAGCTCATCAACCGTGGCGGTGAGAAGATCGCCCCCCGGATCATCGAGGAGGCGGCGCTCGAGCACGCGAAGGTCGTGGATGCCGCGGCGGTGGGGGTGCCGGATGAGGTCTACGGGGAGGAGGTCAAGCTCTGCGTGGTCCTGGCGCCCGGGGCTCGCATCGAGAGCGGTGAGTTGCGGCGCTTCGTCAACGAGCGGCTCTCCATCCACGCCCGCCCGCGCTCGGTGGAGGTGGTCGGCGCCATCCCGCGGAATCCGTCCGGCAAGGTGATGCGGTCGCGCCTGGCCTAGATTGAACAGCTCACAAGATCAGGCGACACCTGGGAGGTAGCGCCCGGACATAGGACGACCCCATTCTGTGGGTGCTTCACGCCACACAGGAGGGGTCGCCATGACTAAGGATGACCGGTTCTA
>JBOHUX010000162.1:0-5309 GCA_050734915.1 Candidatus Dormibacteraceae bacterium | reverse complement strand
CGGCGGCGCCGCGCACCGGGTTGGAGATCACCGGACCCACCTCTTCGACGAGCTCGAAGCTGATGCCCATGCCGGCGGTGATGAGCATGATGTCGGCGAACATGACGGCGGCGTCCATACCGAACCGGCGCACCGGCTCCAGGGTCACCTCCGCGCACAGCTCGGGCTGAGCGACGATTTCGACGAGCCGGTATCGCTCCCGGATCCTCCGGTACTCGGGGAGGGCGCGGCCGGCCTGGCGCATGAGCCAGATTGGCGTCCAGCGGACGGGCTCCTTCCGGGCCGCCTTCAAGAACTCGGACATCGGCGAAGAGTCTGCGCCAGACCCGTTACCCGTCGCGCCTGGGTGCGTTGAGTGCTCGTGTCGCGCCAGAGATCTGCCACCAGCTCCTCCCCGAGCTTCGGCGGCGGGGCCGTGAGTTGGGACCGGGCGTACCGGAGCAAGGCGGTGGGGCCTGATCGCCGGGATACGATGGGCGGCTGTGGCCGGCGCCAAGCCGCCGTTCGAGGATCTGTACCGCGACTATCTGAACCGCATCTACGCCTATGTCCGGGCTCAGGTCGGCGCGGCGGCGGAGGCTGAGGACGTCACGGCGCAGGCCTTCATGAACGCCTACCGCGCCTATGACCGGTTCCAGCCGTTGGCCGAGACGCCCTCGGCGTGGCTCTTCCGGATCGCCCGCAACGCCGCCCTCGACCACCACCGGCGCGCCCAGGTCCAGGCCCGGGTCGGGCGCGCCCTGGCGGCCGAGCCCGAGCCCTCGGCGGATCCGGCCGCGCTGGCCGAGGAACGGATCCGCTACCGGGACCTGATGGCGATCGTCGCCACCCTGCCGGAGCGGCAGCGGGAGGTGGTCTCGCTGCGCCACGCCGGCGGCTTCAGCTTCCGGGAGGTGGGCGAGCTGATGGGCTGCACCGAGGACGCGGCCAAGATGCTCCACCACCGTGCCCTCAGGGCCCTCCGGGCCCGGCTGGCGGAGTCGGTGCCATGAGCGGCCCGCGCCGCCCGCAAGACCACGAGCGAGACCACGAGCGAGGCCGCCAGCAAGACCACGAGCGAGACCGCCCGCAAGACCACGAGCGAGACCGCCCGCAAGATAGCGAGCCCGACCGCCGAGAAGCGGTGATCGAATCGGGGGATCGCGCCCTCGAGGGGCGCCTGGACGCCCTCTTCCAGGCCAGCGCCCCGCGGCCCGCCTTCGCCGCCGAGCTCGAGGCGCGCCTGCGTGCCCGCCCCACCCTCCAGGAGAGGCTTCGGCGCGGCCTCGCCGCCGCTCTGGCCCCCAACCGCCTCGCCCCCGCCCTGGCGGCGTTGCTCGTGATCGCGGGAGCGGGCTTCGCGGTCACGCACCGGGATCTCCACGGTTCGTCGGGCTCCGGGTCCGGCTCGCGCGCCCTTTCGCTGGCGCCCAACAAGTCCGCCCCGGGCGCCGCCGCCGCCTTCGGCAGGCTCCCGGCGCCCGTCGTGCCGCCCGCAGCCCGGGCGTACATGCCGGTGACCCCGGCCGCTCCCGGCCCCGGCCCGCGCGTGACCGGTTCGGGACTCCCGCATCACGCGCCCGTCTTCCGGTACCGGGAGCCCACCCGCCAGGACGCGGATCGGTTCGCCGCCGCGCTCGGTGCCCGGCCCCGGCCGGCGTTGACCCAGACCCTGTTGGGAAGCTACAGCGGCCCGGGATTCACCCTCACGGTCTCCGGCAGCGACGCCGTGCGTGGCCTGCCGCCGACGTATCACCTGCAGGGTGCGCCGCCACCGGTCTCTCACCCCACCCCTCCCAACGCCGGCATCGGACCCCTCATCGACGCTGCCGGGGTGCCCGTCACCGACGTCATGCCGCTCTCGGCGGCCCGCTCCTCGTACCCGCTACGGAGCGCCGGGGACGCCATCTCGGCGCTGGGGAGCGCGGCCTCCGGCTTCACCAGCGTCCAGCTCGCCTACCTGGCGGTGCCCGATGGCGGGGTCGGCTACCTGGAGCCGGTCTACCTCCTGACCGGGGCGCCGGGCGCCCCGCCCCTGGTCGTGGCCGCCGTCGCCCGTGACGACCTCAGCTCGCCCTGATCCGCGAGGCTGATGCGCCGGAGCCGCTGACCGAGGCTCCTAGAATCGAGGACAGGGTGCGGTTGCTTCCTCAGAACACCTACCTCGCCGACCCCGCGCTGGGCTCGCACCTCCGGGCTCATCTCGCCCCTGCCGCGCGGGCGTGGGCGGAACCCCAGCTGGTGGAGATGGGCCGGGCGGCCGCCGACGAGCTTCGAGAATGGGGCGACGCGTGCGAGGCGCAACCAGCCTGGCTGCGCTCGGTCGAGCCCTGGGGCGAGCGCGTGGACGAGGTCGTCTACCCGGAGGCCTGGCAGCGGATGGGCGAGGTGGCCGCGCGGGCGGGACTGGTGGCCCTGCCCTACGAGGCGGAGGCCCGGGCGGCCGCCGGTCCCCAGGTCCGGCTGGTGCAGGCGGCGCTGGGATATCTCTTCGGGCCCTCGACCGCGACCTACCACTGCCCGGTGGCGATGACCGACGGTGCGGCGCGCGTGCTGACCGAGTTCGGCCCGGCCGATCTTCGCGCGGAGGTCGTCCCTCATCTCGTGGCCCGGGATCCGAGCCGGGCCTGGACGGCCGGCCAGTGGATGACCGAGCGGCAGGGAGGCTCCGACGTCGGCGCCAACGCGGTCGAGGCCCGGCGTGAGAACGGCTGCTGGCGGCTTCACGGCCGGAAGTTCTTCTGCTCCAACGTGGACGGCGAGGTGGTGCTCACCCTGGCCCGGCCGCACTTCGCGCCCGCCGGCACCCGCGGGCTGGGGCTCTTCCTGGTCCGCCGGACGCTCCCGGACGGGAGCCGCAACCACATTCGCATCGATCGCCTCAAGGACAAGCTCGGCACCCGGGCCATGGCCACCGGGGAGGCGACGCTCGAGGGCGCGGTCGCGGACACGGTCGGAGATGTCGAGCGGGGATTCCAGCAGATGACGCCGATGCTCAACATCACCCGCCTCCACAACGCGATCGCGTCGGCCGCCGGCATGCGGCGGGCGGTCACGATGGCGCGCGCGTTCGCCTCCCGGCGGACAGCCTTCGGCCGGCCCCTCGACGCCCAGCCCCTCCAGCGCCAGGTCCTGCTCGAGATGGCCGTCCAGGCCGAGGGCTGCCTGGCCCTGACCCTTCGCCAGGCCGAACTGCTCGGCCGGGTGGAGGCAGGCGTCGCCTCGGCGGAGGAGAAGGCGCTCTTCAGGATCGGAGCCTCGCTCGCCAAGCTCGTCACCGGCAAGCGCGCGGTGGCAGTCGCCTCGGAGGCCGTCGAGTGCTTCGGCGGTCAGGGCTACATGGAGGACACGGGCATCCCACGGCTGCTTCGCGACGCCCAGGTCCTGCCGATCTGGGAGGGGACCACCAACGTGCTCTCACTGGACGTGCTCCGGAGCCTCGCGCGGCCCGGCGCCCGCGAGGCGTGGGCGGCCGAGATGGAGCGCCTCGACGCTCCCGGCCAGAAGGCGACCGAGCGGCTCCTCGCCGAGGTTGCCGGGCTCGACGTCGAGCTCGCCCAGCGCCACGCGCGCGGGCTCGCCTTCAGCCTGGGTGAATCCTGGATGGGGGGACTCCTCCGCTCCATCCCCGGAGAGCGCGGCGCGGCGGTCGCCGGGCTCTGGGACTCCGCCTGCTCCCCGGCCGCTGGCGGGGACCGCTTCGAGCTCGTGCTGGACGGCGCCTGAAAGATGCCGCTGAGGATCGGGCTCGGCCTCTTCACCGGCCAGGTTCCGCCGGGCGCCGCGCGCAGCTTCCACGAGGAGTACCGGGAGATCATCGACCTCTGCCGTCTGGCCGAGGACTCCGGCTTCGATTCCGTATGGGTCTCGGAGCATCACGGCGCCGCCGACGGCTATCTCCCCTCTCTGGCCGTCCTCCTGGGTGCCATCGCGGCGGTCACCCGCCGGGTCGCCCTCGGTACCGGCGTCGTCCTGGCGCCCTTCCAGCACCCGCTCAGGTTCGCGGAGGACTGCGCGGTCCTGGATCAGCTTGCGGGGGGGCGCCTCATCGTCGGCCTGGCCCTCGGCTGGCGTGACGAGGAGTTCCGGGCCTTCGGGATCCCCGTCTCCGAGCGCGTAGCCCGCACCGTCGAGCTGCTGACGCTCTGCCGGCTCGCCTGGTCCGGGCAGAGGTTCACCTTCGGGGGCAAGCTGGGCAACTTCGATCAGGTCGCCGTCACGCCGAGGCCGGCCGGGCCCATCCCGATCTGGCTCGGAGGCACCGTCGACGCCGCGATCTCCCGCGCCGGGCGCCTCGCCGACGGCTTTCTCGCCACCCGGCCGACGCTCCCCCGGATGGAGCAGGCAGTCCGGCTCTTCGACGGCGCGGCGCGGGCGGGCGGCCGCGATCCGACATCGCTCGACATCGCACTCCTCCAGAACGCGTTCGTCACCGCGGACGGGCGGACGCCCGAGCACGTCATCGAGGGCGCCTGGCACCAACTCGGCACCTATGCCGTCTGGGGCGAGGGCGCCGACACCCCCGGGCGCCCCTTCCGGCTGCCGACGCTGGACCGCGACGCCGTCGCCGCGCGGCTCATCGAGGGCAGCCCCGACCAGGTTCTGGAGCGGCTGGCGCCATGGATCAGGGCCCTCGGCTCGCGGCGGCTGCACGTGATCTTCCGGCTCCACTATCCCGGCATGACGCTCGACCAGGCGGCCCCCGCCGTGGAGCTGTTCGCGTCCCGGGTCATCCCCGAGCTGCGCCGGCTCGCCGTCTGAGGGCGGCGTTGCCCGCTCCCATCCACACCGTGGGCCACTCGACGAGGTCGCTCGACGAGCTGGCGGAGCTGCTGACCCTGAACGGCGTCCAGCGCCTCGTGGACGTGAGGTCCGTGCCCGGCTCCCGGCGCCTGCCGCACTTCGCCGGATCGAGTCTGGCCGGGGAGCTGCCGGGACGGGGGATCGAATACATTCACCTGCCCGGCCTGGGGGGACGCCGCCGCGGGCGCCCCGGCTCACCGAACGCCGGCTGGCGCAACCGCTCCTTCCGCGCCTACGCCGACCACATGCTGGAGGAGGACTTCCGGGCGGACCTCGAGCGCCTCCTCGAGCTCGCCTCGGAGCGTCCGAGCGCCATCATGTGTGCCGAGGCGGTACCGTGGCGCTGCCACCGCCGGCTGGTCGCCGATGCGCTCACCCTGCGGGGATCGGAGGTCCTCCACATCACCGGCCGGGGCGCTCCCTATCGGCACTCCATGACGCCCTTCGCGCGCGTCGAGGGCGGCCACCTCACGTATCCCGGGACCGGCGGCCCGGGCCCGGGCATGCCTCAGCGCGGAGGCCGTGTG
>JBOHUX010000161.1:0-5322 GCA_050734915.1 Candidatus Dormibacteraceae bacterium | reverse complement strand
TCTACGTGACGATGATCCAGGTTGGCTTCCTCTGGTACGACGTCTTCTTCGCGTTCCGGTTCGGTGGCAATTGGGGCATCGGTGCCGGCACCGTCCTCATGCTCGTCAACGTGGTCCTCCTCAGCGGCTACACCTTCGGCTGCCACGCCCTCCGCCACCTGGCCGGCGGCGGCATCGACTGCTTCAGCTGCTCACAGACAGCGCGCGCTCGATTCAAGCTCTGGAAGGGGGTCACCGTCCTCAACATCGCGCACGACCGGTGGGCCTGGGCGAGCCTCTGCTCGGTCGCCGTGGTGGACATCTACATCCGCCTGCTCATGCACGGCGTCCTCGCCGATCCTCGCTGGGTCCCCTTCAGCTGAGGACCGGGCCGCCACCCATGCCGCCAGGGTTCCGTTGATGGAGGTCTCGGAGACCGTCGAAACCGACGTCCTCGTGATCGGCGCGGGGGGCGCCGGCATGCGGGGGGCGATCGCCGTCGCGGCGGCGGGGCTGAAGGTGGCGGTCGTGTGCAAGTCGCTGCTCGGCAAGGCGCACACGGTGATGGCGGAGGGAGGCGCCGCCTGCGCGCTCGCCAACGTGGCCGAGCTGGACAGCTGGCAGACCCACTTCGCCGACACCATGAACGGGGGCAAGCTCCTCAACAACTGGCGGATGGCCGAGATCCACGCGCGCGAGGCCCCGGAACGGATCCTGGAGCTCGAGCGCTGGGGCGCCATCTTCGATCGCAACCGCCACGGACTCATCCACCAGCGCTCGTTCGGCGGCCACACCTATCCGCGCCTAGCCCACATCGGCGACCGGACCGGCCTCGAGCTGATCCGCGCGCTGCAGGACCATCTCGTCCACCAGGACAAGGTGGACGTCTTCATGGAGACCACCGCCACGGCGCTGGTGGTGCGCGACGGCCGGGTGGTGGGCGCCCTCGCCTACCGGCGTTCGGACGCCCGGCTGATCCTCTTCCGGGCCCACGCGGTACTGCTGGCGACGGGCGGCTGGGGCAAGATCTACCGGGTCACGTCCAACTCCTGGGAGTGCACCGGCGACGGCACGGCCCTCGCCTACCGGGCGGGGGCGGAGCTCCAGGACTGCGAGATGGTCCAGTTCCACCCCACCGGCATGGTCTGGCCGCCCGGTGTCAAGGGCATCCTGGTCACCGAGAGCGTGCGCGGCGAGGGCGGTCTCCTCCGCAACTCGGAGGGCGACCGCTTCATGGAGACCTACGACCCCCAGCGGATGGAGTTGTCCACCCGGGACGTGGTGTCGCGCGCCATCAACCAGGAGGTCAACGAAGGGCGCGGCTCGCCCCACGGCGGAGTCTTCCTCTCCGTCACCCACCTCGACGGGACCTACGTCAAGCGCCGCCTGCCCTCGATGTGGGAGCAGTTCCACAAGCTGGCCGGCATCGACATCACCAGGGAGCCGATGGAGGTGGCGCCCACCATCCACTATGCGATGGGAGGAGTCCGCGTCGAGGCGGAGACAGGAGGGACCAACCTCGAGGGGCTGTACGCCGCCGGCGAGGTGGCCTGTGGCCTCCACGGAGCCAACCGGCTGGGTGGCAACTCGCTCTCCGACCTGCTCGTGTTCGGCAAGCGCGCGGGCGACGCCGCGGCCGCCTACGCGCAGGACCACCCGAGCCTGCCGGGCGCCGACATGAGGCTGGTCGCCGGGCACGTGGAGCGGATGGAGGCGCCCCTGCACCGCGACGGCGAGAGCCCCTACCTGCTCCATGCCGAGCTCCAGGACGTGATGACGACGCACGCCCCCATCATCCGCGACGAGGCGGGCCTCGAGGCGGGGCTGGAGAAGCTGCTCGCCCTCAAGGAGCGCGCCGCGCGCTGCGGCACCGGCGGACCCAACGGCACGGCGTTCAACCCCGGCTGGCACACCGCGCTCGACGTTCAGCACATGATCGCCAACGCCGAGGCGGTGATCCGATGCGCGATCGAACGGCGCGAGAGCCGGGGCGCCCATGCGCGCGGCGACTTCCCGGACTACGATCCCAAGCTGGAGAGGGTGAACTTCGTGGTCGATCAGTCCCACGACGGGTCGATGCGGGTGCGGCGGGAGGCCAAGCCGGTCATCCCGACGGAGATGATGAAGATCATCGAGACCAAGTTCTCGCTGGACTACGAAAGGCAGGATTAGAAGGGGCAGCCGTGTCAGTGGCGGAGAGGATCGAAGACCCGGAGCCCGATTCCCAGGCCGAGCCGGAGGCGGCCGAGAGGACGGTGCGCCTCCACGTCCAGCGCGGTGATGCCGCCTCCGGCACACGCCTTGTCACCTACCAGGTGCCGGTCCAGGAGGGCATGGTGGTCCTCGACGCGGTGCTCTGGGTGCAGTCGCACCTGGAGGGCGACCTCGCCGTGCGCTGGAACTGCAAGGCCGCCAAGTGCGGCTCCTGCTCCGCCGAGATCAACGGCTTTCCCCAGCTGATGTGCAAGACGCGGCTCTCGCAGTATCCGGAGGGCGACGTCACGGTGCGCCCCATGCATACCTTCCCCCTCGTCCGCGACCTCGTCACCGACGTCAGTTGGAACTACGAGGTCAACCGGCGAATCCCGCCCTTCACGCCCTCCGCGGCGGCCCTGGCCAGCCCGGAGCCCTGGCGGATGGCGCAGGAGGACGTGGATCGGGTGATCGAGTTCCGGAAGTGCATCGAGTGCTTCCTCTGCCAGGACGTCTGCCACGTGCTCCGCAACCACGACCGCGAGGACGCCTTCTTCGGGCCCCGCTTCATGATCCGGATGGCGACCCTGGAGATGCACCCCAAGGACGTCCTCGACCGCACCCCGATGCTTCGCGGCGAGGCGGGGGCGGGCATGTGCAACATCACCAAGTGCTGCACGGAGGTGTGCCCCGAGCACATCCACATCACCGACAACGCCATCATCCCCCTCAAGGAGCGGATGGACGACATCTACTTCGATCCCGTCCGCGCCGTCGGGCGCCTGTTCGCGGGCCGGCGCACGCGGAAGCCGGAGGAGACGCCGACTCGGGGCAAGCGCCCGATCCGGGAGGGCTGAGGCGGGGCGAGACGCGGGCTCCGCCCCGGCTCAGCTCGCCCCGGCGGTCACCTGGAGGGTGCCCCGGAGCGGGCAGGAGCCGCTCCAGCAGCCCTCGACGGTGTACTGCCCGGGCGGCTGCCGGAGCGGGATCCGAAACGACTCATGGACCTGGCCGGAGGGGTCCACGGTGGCCCCTCCGATGGGCACCCCGTCGACGAAGAAGTGGACCCTGAGCCCCATCTGGAGGTGACTCGCGGAATAGGCGACCAGGCTCCCCGGCCGCCCCGCCTGCCCCTTCAGCGTGGGGGCGCCGGACGCGTGATGAATCAGGACCCAGGTCCCGGCGAGGGCGAGGACGGCCACCCCGGCGGCGATCAGACGGCCCGGGAGTCGGCGGGACCGGCCGCGGCGGGGCGTCCGCGGCCGGGCGGCCATGGGAGCCGAGGGGCCGGCGGCGGGCGCCGGCACGGACCGGGGGAGGAGCATGGTCGGTGCCACCGAGACGAGCGCCATCCCGAGCGCGCGGATCATCTCCTGGCAGGTCGGCCAGCGGGCCGCGGGATCGCGGCTCAGTCCGCGCAGGATGACCGCGTCCACCGCCAGCGGCAGGTCGGGATCGCCCGCCGAGGGCGGCTCCGGGTCAGCATGCACCTTCGCGTAGAGCACCTTCAGGACCTCGTCCCCGTCGAAGGGGCGCCGCCCCGCCAGCAGCTCATAGGCGACGGTCGCGAGAGCGTACCGGTCGGCGGCCGCCCCCACCTCGGCGCCGGTCGCCTGCTCGGGCGCCATGTAGTACGGCGTGCCGACGCTGATCCCGCTCGCCGTCCGGGCCGAGGACTGCATCAGGCGGGCCAGCCCGAAGTCGGCCAGCACGGCGCTGCCGTCGGCGGCGATGAGCACGTTGGCGGGCTTGACATCGCGGTGCACGATGCCCTTCGAATGGGCGTGGTCGAGCGCCGCCCCCACCTCCTCCAGAATCCGGAGCGCCTCCGCGCGGTCCGGGCGCGCGCCGCCGGCGAGCTGTTCGGCGAGGGTGCCCCGAGGCAGGTACTCGATGATCATGTAGGGCGTCGATCCCACCTCCCCGTAGTCGTAGAGGGTGAGGATGTTGGGATGCCGGAGGCGGCTGATCGCCTGCGCCTCCCGGCGGAACCGGGGGACCGCCTCGGCCTCCGGCGTCAGCGACTGCAGGACCTTGACGGCGACCGGGCGGTCGAGGTCCTGGTGGCGCCCGCGATAGACAAGGCCCATCGCTCCCTGCCCGATCTTCTCCTCGATCACGTAGGAACCCAGCCGGGAGCCCGGCCCGATGCCGGCGCCGGCCGTTGACGAAAGCACGCCTGGGTAAACGCTCGAGGTGGGCGATCTTTGCAGGAGTGGTCCCGGCGGCGCCCTATGCCGCCGCGGGCAGCGACCGCCGCAGGAACTCGATCCAGTTCAGCCCCAGGATCCCCTCCACCTGCGCGGGGCTGAAGTGCCGCTCCAGGAGCCCGCCCAGAGCCGGCAGCTCGCCGAGCCCGCGGATGGGAGCTCGGTCCGCCCCGAAGCCGCCGTCGAGGTCGCTGCCGATGCCGACGTGCTCGGGCCCTCCGGTGGCGTCGGCGAGGCGCCGGACCATCCGCACCACGTCCCCCGGGCCGGCCCGGCCGCTCACGCCCAGGTGCGATCGGTAGAAGCTGACGCCGGCCACCCCCCCGCGGCGCGCGAGCTCGGCCAGGACCTGGTCGGGAAGCTCACGCTGCCGACCGGTGACCGCCCGCGAGTTGCTGTGGGACGCCATCACGGGGCCGGTCCACAGCCCCAGCGCGTCCGAGATCGACTGGTCGGCCAGATGGCTGAGGTCCAGGATCAGCCCGCGGCGGCGCATCGACCGGAGCAGCCGCACGCCTTCCTCGGTGAGGCCGCCCGGGGCACCGGTGCCCCCCGCATACCGGGTCCGGGCCCAGGAGAGGCCAACGGCGCGGACGCCCGCGCGCACCCACTCCCCCACCTGGGCGGGCGTCTCGATGGGGTCGGCGCCCTCCATGAGCAGGAGCGCGGCGAGCCTGCCCGGGCGCCAGCCGCGGACGTGCTCCTCCAGCTCGGCGGCCGATCGGACCAGGGGCAGCCCGACGCTCCGGTAGTAGCCGAGCTGGGCTCGTGCGATCAGGTGCGCTTCACGCGCGCTCCGGTACACGAAGCCGCCCGCGATGTCCTTCCCGCGCCGGGCGGGCGGGCAGAAGATGGTCGCGAACACGAGCCCCACCCCCGCGCCGGCCAGCGCCGGCCGGCTGACCAGGAACCCGGGCGCCTTCTTCGACTTCGTTCCCTT
>JBOHUX010000160.1:0-5325 GCA_050734915.1 Candidatus Dormibacteraceae bacterium | reverse complement strand
GGCCAGGCCCAGGCCGGCGCCGCCGGTGGACCGGCCGCGCGCTTTGTCCACCCGATAAAAGCGCTCGAAGACCCGGGGGGCGGCGGCCTCGGGGATCCCCGGCCCGTGGTCGCGGACCTCCACCTTGCCGAAGCCCTCCCCGAGGTGGGTGGCGATCTCGATCGCGGTCCCGGCCGGGGTATGGACCACGGCGTTGCCGACCAGGTTGCCGACCACCTGGCGCAGCCGGGCCTCGTCGCCCAGGACCAGGACTGGCTCGGCGGCGGAGACCGTGAACCGGTGGCGGCGGTCCGCCACCGACTGGTCGGCGGCGGAGTCCACCGCCAGCTGGGAGAGGTCCACCGGGCGCGACTCCAGCGCGCGGCCCTCATCGAGGCGGGCGAGCAGGAGCAGATCTTCCACCATCCTGCCCATTCGCGAGGCCTCGCTCTCGATCCGGGTCATGGTCTTCTCCAGATCCTGCGGGTTGGCCCGGGCGCCGCGCCTGAAGAGCTCGGCGTAGCCCCGAATCGAGCTGAGCGGGGTACGCAGCTCGTGCGAGGCGTCCGCCATGAACTGGCGCATCCGCGCCTCGGAGGCCGCCTGGACCCTAAAGGCGGTCTCGATCTGCCCCAACATCTCGTTGAGGCTGATCCCCAGCTGGCCGACCTCGGTGTGGGGATCGGTCGAGGGCACCCGCTGGCTGAGGTCGCCGGCGGCGATGGCCTTGGCCGTGGCCCGGATCCGGGCCAGCGGCCTCAGGCCCAACTGCACGATCCACCAGGCCAGGGCGGCCATCAGCAGCAGCACCCCTCCGGTGACCACCAGCTCCAGGAGGCGGAGCTGGCGCAGGGTCGAGTCAACCTGGGTGAGAGGGAAGGCCAGCACCAGGGTCACGCCGCTCAGGGGATCGGGAGGCGACTGGAGGACCCGGTACTCGCCCCCGCCCTTGGCCGGCACGGTGGTGTAGGTGGCCTGGGACACCGGGTGGCTGGGGAACCCCCCGGGGAAGCGCGGCGGCGGCGGCTGCGGCTGGCCGATGTAGTAGAGCGGCTTGCCGTAGATCAGGTTGCCGTTGGCCCCGATCAGCTCCCCGTAGCTGCCGCCGGCCGGAAGCGGGAAGCCCCCCTGGGGGTTGAGGCCGTCGGCCTCCTGGGTGAGGTAGCGGTCCACGGCGTCGGCGGAGCTGGCGATCTGGGAGTTGATCTGCTGGCTGAGGCTGGACTGGATGGCCAGGTAGGTGATCGCGTCAATGGCCGAGAGCGCGATCGCCACCAGGGCCAGAAGCGCCAGCAGCAAGCGCAGGCGCAGCGACACGGCTCAGTTCCGAGGCAGCCGCAGCACGTAGCCCATGCCCCGCACCGTATGGATCAGCGGGGGATCGCGGCGGTCCACCTTCTTACGCAGGTAGCTGACATACGTCTCCAGGATCCCGGCGTCGCCCCCAAAGTCGTACTTCCAGACATGGTCCAGGATCTGGGCCCGGCTCAGCACCCGGCGAGCGTTGATCAGCAGGTAGCGCAGCAGGCGATACTCGGTGGCGGTGAGTTCGATCAGCTCCCCACCCCGGCGCACCTCGCGCAGGTCCTCATCCATCTCCAGGTCGGCGAAGCCAAGGACGTTGTGGCTCTCCCCGGGATGTCCCGTCCGCCGCAGGATCACCCGAACTCGGGCGATCAGCTCGTCGAGGCTGAAGGGCTTGGTGACGTAGTCGTCCCCGCCCACGGTCAGACCCCGGACCTTGTCCTCGGTAGCGTCCCGGGCGGTGAGGAAGAGGATGGGCAGCTGCGAGCTTTGCTCGGAGAGACGGCGGGCGACCTCGAAGCCGTCAAAGTCGGGGAGCATCACGTCGAGGATCATCAGGTGGGGGGAGAAGCTGGCCACGCTCTCGAGCGCCCCCTTGCCGCTGGCGGCGGTGGCGGTGACGAAGCCGGCATAGCGCAGAGCGGTGGCCACCAGGTCGGCCAGGTTGCTCTCATCGTCCACCACCAGGACCCGGGTCCCGGCCGATTCGGTCACCATCGGCGCCAAGTCTGAGGCCCCAAGCTGGGAAGTCCCTGTGTCCTAGCTGGGACCGGACCCGGTCCGGCCCAAGGTCTGGGGAACTTCTCAGGGCGGTCTCAGCCCGCTCCCAGCCGCGGCTGTCAGGCTAGTGACGGCGGTCAGGAGCGCATCACCCCCCGGTGCCGCGAGCGACCGCCACCCCTCCGCCCTCCCCGCAGCGGCCCGGGCGAGCCCGGGCCGCTGTTTTTTGCCCTTCTCCGCGCCGGGCTTCGAGTCTGCCCCGCACCGGCCGGCTGCGTCGCCGCGATCACGAAGCCGCGGTGGCCCAGGCGGCGCAGCGCCAGACACAGTTGCTCCGCCGGAACCAGCACCCAGTCGGGGTCCAAGCTCGAGATCGACCAACGCGGCTGCCAGGGGCTAGAGCATCGTGCTCGTAACCCAACCAGGGCATAGGCCAGAGGACCGCGCACCTCATAGCCGCGGCCAGGAGCGTGCCACCTGCCAGCGCGGCCCACCCGCGCTAAAGTGGTGGGCACCTCTGAGGGCGTGGACCACGTCTTCGACCTGGGGCCGTGGCGCAGCGGGAGCGCGCTTCCTTGGCATGGAAGAGGTCGCGGGTTCGATTCCCGCCGGCTCCACTTGACGTGGTCCCATCCGAGTAAGCCCATACGAGGCCCGGGTCCCGCGTAAGCAGCTCGGGGTTGGTGCTGCTCAGCTTGCCCGGGGTTCGCTTCCGCTCCAGAGGACGACCCGCCAGCCCGAGTCCAACCGCAGGAAGACAGTGATCAAGCGATAGGGCGTTGGCCTCGCTTCCCCCGGTTCGGTGACCTCTCCTTCGGCCGCAAGCCAGGCGACGTCTTCGTAGAGACGCAGCCTCCGGTGGGGGAAGTCGAACCGATACCCCTCGGGTTTCGAGTACAGCCTGCCGACGAATGCGGTCACGTCCTGGATCCCGACGGCGGCCTCTCCGCTCTCCGAGCCCAGCACGGACACCTCCCCATCCGCGGAGAAGCACGCCACGGTCCCGCCGAGGTCACGTGCTGCTATCGCTGCGAGGAGCGCGTCCAGGATCTCTTCGGGGCCATCATGGAACGCGCTCATGTGAGGACGGGTTGCACGTCGGTGTGGCCGAAGTCGTCTCCCTTGAACAACAACGGCTCTCCGGTGGCCCGCGCCAGTGCGTAGGCGAAGCAGTCGCCGAAGTTAAGCCCGGCGGGATGCCCGCTGCCCTTCCCGAAGTCGCGGTAGGCGCGACGTGCAATCTCGGCTTGCTGCTGCGTCACCGGCTCAACCTCGACGCTGGCTGTGGAAAGCAAGTCATCGAGGCGGCGGCTGAGCACGGGATCACGGTTCAGATCGATGACGAGGCCGACCTCGATGTAGTTCCCGGCCGAGATCCTCGGTTCCGACGCCGCCGCAAGCGCATCTGCGTAGCGGTCCGCGTCCGGCTCGTTTCGCAGAATGGCTACGACCGCGGAGGTGTCGACGATCAACGCGGCAACCCTAGCTCGTCGAAGAGGAGGGCGCCATGCTCGGCGCTCCGGTATGGCTTGACCCACCTCTTGGCCGCGTCCTGTCCGATCTTGCGGAGGCGGGCGGAGCGCTCGGCAACGTCGGTGCCGCGCTGGTCGTGCAATCGGTCGAGACGCTCACGCAGCGCGATCGTCACAGCGCGGGTCATGGTCTCACCCGTCGCGCCGGCGAGTGCCCGCGCCAGACGCTCTGCCTCCTGGTTCTTGATGTTGAGACTCATGGTAGAAGTCTACCACTGCCAATGACGGTTTCTACCCGTCGACTTTCCACCCATCTGCCGGAGGCACGGCAGGAGCGGGCCGTCGCCGACGACGAACCAGCGGGATCATGCTGCCTGCCACGCCCCTGGCGCTGGTTCGTATCCGCCGACATCACCCCCACCAACGCGGCGAATCCCCCGAGTGCGTCCCTTTTGAAGGGCCCTCTAAGGATCTGCCGGCGCGGGTCGGGTCGGCTCGCCTCGGCCGGCTGCTACGCGGGCGCTGACAACAGTTCGCGGAAGCCTGGGTCCTGGCTCAGCGGAGCCAGGTCCGGATCTCGCCCGGCGTTGGACATGAGATCGGCGTTCTCGGTCACCGCACGGCGAAGCGACTCGAGCGCTGCCGAGTTGAGCCTGGCCTGCGCCTGGGCGCAGGCCAGGCTGTAGCGCGCCATCCCCAGCGCCGGAGTCGGCGCGTCGAGGTACTCGGCCGCCGCAACCACCTGGGTGTGCAGGGCAACGGCTTGGTCGGGCCGGCCGTGCTCCACAAAGAAGCCGCCGACGTGCCCGAGGGGGTGCCAGAAACCCCGGACCACCACCTGGAGCCACAGGTGACGCCCTCGTAGCCAGGGGTGTCGGGACGGGTCGAGCAGGTCTGCATCGGCGACACCGGCAAGGCTGTCGACCAGCTCATCGGTGGCCCCCCGCTGCTCCACGTCCACGTCGCCGGGGGGCATCGAGGCCAGTTCCCGGTAGGTCTCGGGCGAGCGATGGTCCACCTCGACCGTCGCGGGCGCCTCGCGCCCCTCATTGATGGCACGCAGGCGGGCCACCTGTTCCAGCTTGAATCGGGAGTTGTGCTCGATGGTGGGAGGTGCCGCCCAGCAGGTCGCCGATCCCTCCCCATCGGCGTGGAGGAGCAGGAGCTGCTCCTCCACCAGCGCCGCCAGGCGCAACAAACCCACGACGCTCGCCAGCACCGCGACGACGTAGGTCATCGCGCTGCTCGGCTCTTGGTGGCAGCGCGGGCTGCCGCCACTCGCCGGCCCCGGCCCCCCTTGACGGCGAGGAAGACCAAGTCATCGCCGACCTCGATCACGATCCTGGCGAAGCCCGCCATGCGGAGCCGGGTGAAGAAGGTCGCCGGTTCCACCGGGTTGTAGGTGTCGCCCTGATGGAAGGCGTGCAACCCGGCGCTCGCCAGACTGTCGGACCCGAGCAGCACCCCCCCAGGCCGGAGCACCCGGAACGTCTCCAGCAGGATGCGATCCTGCTGGGCCACAGTGGGCACGTGGTGGAGCATGGTGAAGCTGGCCACGGAGCTGAAGGACTCGTCCTGAAAAGGTATGGTGCTGGCGCTGCCGACCACCACCTCGACGTTGCCCTCCCGGTAGCGGCGCGCCAACCGGGCGGCGGCGGCTTTGTTGACCTCGAGCACGGTCAGGTGGTCAACCAACTGGCGGAGCTGCTCGGTCGCGGCGCCCGGCCCGGGGCCGATCTCGAGCATGGTGTCGCCGAGGTTGGCACGGGCGCTGAGCGGGGTGATGAACCGCTCCTTGATGTGCGCGGCCCACCTGGCGCTCGAGCACAGGGTCGCGTGGCTCCTGTTC
>JBOHUX010000159.1:0-5377 GCA_050734915.1 Candidatus Dormibacteraceae bacterium | reverse complement strand
AGGCCCGCCAGCGGGTCCTCGCCGACGGCGCCGAGGAGGCCTACGCCAACGCCGTGGCCACCTATCTCGCCTTCGCAGTCGACAGGGTGGCGGATCGGGCATCTACCGCCTGCTCCTGGGATAGCAGCCCCAAGATGGAAGCGCTCAGGAACACCTTCGCTCGCCAGACGATATCGATGAATTGGGACTTCGGAGAAGGGAACGTCCTTAGCGAGTCCTCTGGCAACTTCCTTGGATCGATCGATTATGTGGCCAAGGTCTTGGAACGTGTGCCCGCGTCGCCACCTGGCGCCGCGAGAAGGGAAGACGCTAGTGCAGCATCTGGCCACGCGGGCTTGGTGTCCTCTGATCCGCCCTACTACGACAATGTGGGCTACGCGGACCTCTCCGACTTCTTCTACGTCTGGCTGCGCCGCTCACTCAAGGACATCTACCCGGCGGACTTCTCCACGCTGCTGGTCCCGAAGACGCAGGAGCTGGTGGCCAATCCCTACCGGTTCGGGGACAAGGCGAATGCCGAGAAGCACTTCGAGCATGGTCTTGCGGCCGCCTTCACTCGGATGCGTGAGATCCACCTTGCCGAGTTCCCGCTGACTGTTTTCTACGCGTTCAAGCAGGCTGAGGACGCGTCGGGTGACGGGCACCCGGCATCGACCGGCTGGGAGACGATGCTGGAAGCCCTGCTGCGGTCGGGCTTTGCGATCGATGGAACCTGGCCAATGCGGAGCGAGCTTGGCAACCGCATGCGGAACCTCGACAGCAACGCCCTTGCCTCCTCGATCGTTCTGGTCTGCCGGCCGCGCCGCGCCGACGCTCCCGTCACAACGCGCAAGGACTTCCTCGCGGAGCTCAAGGGGGAGCTACCTGGGGCTCTCAAGAACCTCCAGCAGGGCAACATCGCGCCGGTGGACCTCGCCCAGGCGGCGATCGGTCCCGGCATGGGCGTCTTCTCCCGCTACTCGAAGGTGCTGGAGGCCGACGGGACCGCGATGTCAATCCGCACGGCGCTGGGGCTGATCAACCAGGTCCTCGACGAAACGCTCTCCGAGCAGGAGGGCGACTTCGACCCCGACACCCGCTGGGCGATCGCCTGGTTCGAGCAGAACGCCATGAATCCGGGCCAGTTCGGGCTCGCGGAGACGCTCTCCAAGGCCAAGAACACGGCTGTCAACGCGCTCAGGCTGGCCGGCATCGTGGAGTCGATCGGGGGCAAGGTGAGACTCCTCGATCGGGACGAGCTTGACGGCGCCTGGGACCCGGCCCGGGACCGGCGGATCACGATCTGGGAGGTAACCCAGCACCTGGTCCGCGCCCTTGACGAGGACGGCGAGCGCGGCGCGGCCGCGCTCCTGAAGAAGGTGGGTGGGGCCGGTGAGACGGCACGCGAGCTCGCCTACCGCCTCTACAACATCTGCGAGCGCAAGAACTGGGCCAAGGAGGCCCTCGCCTACAACTCGCTGGTGGTCGCCTGGCCGGAGATACGCAAGCTCGCCGCGGAGACCCCGAGCGGGCAGCAGGCGATGGAGATCTGACCGTGGCGGACACCAACCACGAGCGCGTCGGGAAGGTTCTCACGCTGCTCAGCGATGGGCTGGCGCCCTTCGTGGAGCGGACCTGCCGGGCGCGGCACGGAGCGGACTGGGCGCGCCACGTCGCCTCCGGCGGGGGCGCCGCCGGCCAGCGGCCGGCCGACGTCCATTTTCAGCTCAAGGTGATGGTCGACAACTGGCAGGACATCTTTCGGGATGTGCTCGGACACGCGGAGCGCAGCTACGTCTCGGAGCTGCTGGATGCCCGCAACCGCTGGGCGCACCAGAACGCCTTCAGCACCGACGACGCCGACCGGACGGCTGACACCGCGCACCGGCTCCTCCTCTCCGTCTCGGCCAGGGACCAGGCTTTGGCGGTTGAGAAGCTGCGCCAGGAGCTCCGCCGCCGGCTATTCGAGGAGCAGGAGCGGCAGACGCAGCGGCGCGCGGCCGTGGCACCCCTGGCCGGGCAGCCGTCGGCCGGCCTCATGCCGTGGCGGGAGATCGTGGCCCCGCATGCCGACGTCCGCTCCGGTCGCTATGCGCAGGCGGAGTTCATGGCCGACCTCCACCAGGTCTGGCGGGATGAGGCGTCGGACGAGTACCGCAAGCCCGAGGAGTTCTTCCGCCGCACCTTCCTGACCGAGGGGTTGAGGCAGCTCCTCCTCGACGCCGTGCGCCGCTGGCGGAGGGAGGGCGGAGACCCCGTCATCGAGCTGCAGACCAGCTTCGGCGGCGGCAAGACGCACTCTCTGATCGCCCTCTACCACCTGGCCCAGGGCTATCTGCCGAGCCAGCTGCCGGGGGTGGAGGGGATGCTCGCGGAGGCGGGGCTCGACGCGCCCCCCAAGGTGGCGACCGCGGTGCTGGTCGGCCAGAAGATCACGCCTGGCAGGGCGGAGACCAAACCGGACGGAACCACCATTCGTACGCTCTGGGGCGAGCTGGCCTGGCAGCTGGGGGGTCCGGAAGGGTACGCGCTGGTGGCTGAGGCCGACGCCACTTCCACCAACCCCGGCGCCTCGCTGGTCGAGCTCTTGAGGCGCTGCCAGCCCTGCCTGGTCCTGATCGACGAGTGGGTCGCCTATGCCCGCCAGCTCTACCACGACAGCAGCCTGCCGGCAGGGACCTTCGACACTCAGTTCACCTTCGCCCAGGCGCTGGCGGAGGCGGCAGCCGCGGTACCGGGCGCTCTGCTAGTCCTGACCGTGCCCGCCTCCGACATCGAGGTCGGCGGCGAGGGTGGGCGGGAGGCCCTGGTCCGGGTCAAGAACGTGATCGGGCGGGTGCAGACCTCGTGGCGACCGGCGAGCTCGGAGGAGGGGTTTCACATCGTCCGGCGCCGCCTCTTCGAGGCGGTTCCTCCCGAGCTGGCGCCGGATCGGGACGCGGTGGTCAGGGCCTTCGCCTCCCTGTACCAGTCGCAGAAGGCGGAGTTCCCGGGCGGATGCGGCGAGGGGGAGTACGAGCGCCGGCTGCGCGCCGCGTACCCGATCCACCCCGAGCTCTTCGACAACCTCTACGGCGACTGGTCGACGCTGGAGAAGTTCCAGCAGACACGCGGCGTGCTCCGGCTGATGGCGGCGACCGTGCAGCAGCTCTGGGAGCGCGGCGATCCCGGCCTGATGATCATGCCCGCCTCGGTTCCCATCGACGCTCCGGCCGTGTTCTCGGAGCTGACCAGGTACCTGGGGGACGAGTGGAAGCCGATCATCGAGACGGACGTCGACGGCCCCAACGCGCTTCCCTTGCGG
This sequence comes from Candidatus Dormibacteraceae bacterium, assembly GCA_050734915.1. GTDB lineage: Bacteria > Chloroflexota > Dormibacteria > Dormibacterales > Dormibacteraceae > JBOHUX01. Next base: position 2,094 of record JBOHUX010000159.1, on the reverse strand, counting down.
CTCGACCGCGAGAACTCGAACCTGGGTCGGCACTCGGCCACGCGCCGGGTCGCCCGGACCATCTACATGGGGTCGGCGCCGGTCCAGCAGGCGGCCAACCGCGGTATCGACGATCGCTCCATCAAACTCGGCTGCGTGCAGCCGGGGGAGAGCCCGGCCGTGTTCGGGGACGCGCTGCGGCGACTGACCAGCCAGGCCATCCACCTCTACGCGGACAAGGACCGCTACTGGTACTCGACGCAGCCCTCGGTCGCCGCGCTCGCCCGCGACCGGGCCCAGTCGCACGTGACGGCGGAGCAGGTGGACGAGGAGATCAGGCGGTTGGTCAAGCCAGGACCGTCCGAGAGGGGGCCGTTCGCGGCTGTGCACCCCGCCCCCGCCTCGCCCGGCGACGTCCCCGATGAGGATGGGGCGAGGCTGGTCATCCTCGGCCCTGAGCATCCGCACATCGGCCGGGCTCCGGACAGCTCGGCCCGATCCTTCGCGCTGGAGGTGCTGGTTCACCGGGCGGCGGGGGATCGGATCCGCCGCAACATGCTGGTCTTCCTGGCTCCCGACGCGGCCCGGCTGGAGGAGCTGAGGCAGGCGGCGCGGATGAAGCTCGCCTGGGAGACTGTCGATCGCGACAAGGAGACACTCCCCCTCGGCGCGCCGGAGAAGCGGCTGATCGAGGCCAGCCTCGGGCAGTGGTCAGAGACCGTGGCCGGCCGGCTGCTGGAGACCTACCAGTGGGTGCTGACGCCGGCGCAGAAGGACCCCCGCGATCCGGCAATCAGCTGGGAGGAGACGCGAGTCTTGGGACCGGGGCCACTCGCCGTCCGGGTGGCCAAGAGGCTGGAGGCTGAGGAGAAGCTCCTCACCCGCTACGGGGGAGTGCGGCTCCGCTTGGACCTGGACGCGATCCCGCTCTGGCGCGGCGACTCGGTCGGGCTGCGGCAGCTCTGGGACGACCACGCGCGGTACCTCTACCTGCCGCGGCTCCTCGACGCCGATGTGCTAGCCGGCGCGGTCGCGGATGGGATCGCACAGACCACCTGGGACCCGGACACGTTCGCCTACGCGAGCGCTCAGGATTCATCCTCCGGCCGCTACCTGGGGCTGATCGTCGGGGCCCCGGGATCGGTGCGGGTGGATTCCTCCTCGCTGCTCGTCAAGCCGGAGGTCGCCCGCCGCCAGTTGGAGGCCGAAGCTCACATGGCGGAGACGTCGGGGGCGGCGGCGAACGCCGATGCCTTGGGCGCCGACGCGCCCGAGAGCACCGGGTCACCCCTCCCAGGACTGGCGCGTCAATCGACCAAGTTCTACGGACGGACTTACCTGGACCCCGTCCGTCTGCTGCGCGACATGGGAACCATCGCCGACGAGATCGTCCAGCGCCTCCACCAGGTGCCCGGTGCGGAGGTCAAGGTCGCGCTCGAGATCACCGCCGAGACTCCGGATGGGTTCGACGACGTCACTCAGCGGACGATCGAGGAGAACGCCCGGACGCTCCGCTTCGAGGAGCACGAGTTCGAGTCCGGCTGATGATCGGGACGCGCGGTTGGATGTTCATCTACACGGTCGCTTGGTTCATCGCCCTCTTCGTCATGGCAGGCCTCTACATTGAGCGGCCGGAGTTGGCTTCGCAGTGGATCCGAGCGCCGTGGGAGAAGGCAGCGCTGCACGCCGTTTGGTTTGGGATCTTGGGTGGAGTCGCCATCAGCTTCAAGGGCATCTATGACCATTACCACCCATCGGAGTGGGCCGGCCATCGCTGGACGCATTGGTATTTGGGACGCCCCCTGAACGGCGCAATCGTGGGAGTTGTCACTTACGTCGCATTGCACCTGGCCACGCCGAATACGTCACCGTCGCTGCCAGCGTTGGCGGTGGCGGCGTTTATCCTTGGAACCCAGGAGCGGCGCTTCTTCGGCTTCCTCGCGGAGATCGGCAAGACCGTACTCAACGTCCCAGGCGATGCGCCCGCGGGCTTCGCCGTCAAGGAGATCGCTCCCACGACGGGGCACGCTGACCTGACCCCCTAGAACTGGTCCATCTGATATGAGGTTCCATCATCGCCCGAGAGGGCAAGGAGGAACCGAAGTGAAGGGCAGG
>JBOHUX010000158.1:0-5389 GCA_050734915.1 Candidatus Dormibacteraceae bacterium | reverse complement strand
GGGCACCGGCGCGCCGCCCCGCCCCGCCGCGCCGGGCGGCGCCGCCCCGAGGGCCAGCACGTCACCCTTCGGTGGGGGCCGAAGTCCGGCCATGCGGCTGTTAACATGTCCCGCACCCGGCCGGATCCGTCGATCCGGAATTCGGACGACCCAGGCCCGGTCGAGTGGATGCCGGATCGTTACCGGCGTCCCGCGCGAGCCGTTGATGGCCACAGAACCCCAATGAGTCGAAGCATCTCGGTCTTGATCGGCTTGGGGCTCGCACTCGCCGCGCTGGTCCCGGCGGCGCCGGTCTACGCGGGCGCCGTCGACCTCCGGGTGACCGCGCTCTGGGGGCCGTCCAACGGCGCCGCGGGCTGGGGCGCCTACGGCGTGACCGTCCGCAACCGCGGCCCCGACCTCAGCGGGGAGGTGCGGCTGGTTCCTTCGAGCGGCAACACCTCCTTCGGCTCCGGGACCTGGACCCTCTACCGCGAACCGATTCAGATCGCCCACGGCGCCACCAAGTCCTTCACCATGTACGCCCTGACGGGCCCGGTCGGATACACGGCCGAGGTCACGGATGGGCAGGAAGGAGTCGCCGCCAGCCAGCGGGTCAGCTCGGGAGGGGGATTCGGCAGGGGGGTGTTGGGCAAGGGCGGCAGCACCTTCTCGATCGGGCTCCTCTCCGGCAGCGGCAACGCCGCCTCCGCCCTCCACGGGCTCGACATCGCGCACTCGTCGGTGACCCCGATCACCTTCGGCGGCAGCCTGCCCTTCCCGGACAGTGCCCTCCACCTGCAGGGGCTGGACGCGATCGTGATCGACGGCTACGACACCGCGTCCCTGCTTCCCGCCCAGCTGACGGCCCTGCGTGAGTACGTCGCCTTCGGGGGCTCCCTGATCGTCACCGGCGGCTCGGGATGGCGGCGCACGCTGCTCCCCCTGCCCCCGGAGCTGACCCCGCTCCGCCCGGCGAGCACGGGCCGCGCCTCTCTCGACCCCCTGGCGGAGATGGTGGACCGGCACTCCGGCCAGCGGGTGGCGGTCGCCCAGGGCGGGGCGATCACCGGCCGGGTGGTCGTCGCCGGTGCCGGCGGGCCGCCCCTGGTGGTGGAGGGCGGCTACGGGCAGGGCCGGATCGTCGAGCTCACCTTCGACCCCGCCGCCGAAGATGTGGCGAACTCGGACATGGCGAGCCTGGTCTGGAGCGAGGCGGTCACCCGGGCGGTCTCCTTCACCTCGCTCAACGGCAAGTTCGCCCCCGCCGGGACGGGGATCACGTTCGGGCCGGGTGGCGGCGCCGGGTACAGCACGACGGGCGGTCCGGGAGTCCCGCTCGTGCTGGGCAGCCGCCTGGCGCCCAACACCTTCGAGTACCAGGTCCTCCAGGTGCTGCGGTCGAGCCCCGCCGGCCAGCTGCCCCCCCTGGCACTGCTCGCGGCCCTGGTCGGTCTCTACGTCCTTCTCGCCGGTCCCGTCAACTACGCGCTCCTGCGGCGGCTCCGGCGCCGGGAGCTGTTCTGGGCGACGGGGCCCGCGGTCGCCCTGGCCGCGACCCTCGGCCTCTACGCGGTCGGCTCCGGCCTCCACGGGGGCGGCTTCCACGACGAGGAGGTCCAGCTGATCCGGACCGCGCCCGACGGGTCGGCGATGGTGCTCTCCTACCACGGCCTCTTCGCGCCCCACGGGGGCGATGTCCTCCTCCAGGCCCGTCCAGGTTCGCTGGCCACCGCCACCGTCGCCGCCCAGAACTTCTTCGGGGGCGGGGGCTTCAACGCGACCCCCGACGAGGTGGTGCTGGGGAGCCGGCCCCAGGTGGCGCTCCGCAACGTCGCCATCTGGAGCATGCGCTCGGTCGAGACGGCCTCCATGGCCCGTCCCGGGGTCCACATCCGGGCCCGGCTCTCGATCCGGTCGGGAAGGGTGGTGGGCGAGATCATCAACGACGGCAGCGTCGCCATCCGCGATGTTCGTATCTTCAGCTCCCAGGACCGGGCGTTGCTGGGCTCCGACCTCGCCCCGGGAGCACGGCTGGCGGTCGACTCGGGGCTCGACGGCTACCAGTCCGCGCTGATGAGCGGGCCACCCTACAGCGGCCCCAGCAGCTCCCCGCCCGACGTGGCGAAGAAGCGGGAGATCGCCGCCGAGGCGGCCGCCACCCAGGCGTTGGGGACTTCCGATCAGCTCATCGTGACCGGGCTGGTGGATCCCATCCCGGACCTCTCGATACCGGGCTCGTCGGTCACGACCAGCGCGCTCGCGGCGGTGGCGTTCCCGGTCTCCCCGGTGGCCGTGGACCGGCTTCAGGGCGGGAGTCCGAGCCGGCTGGTGGCCACCGCCAGCGCCGGCTCGGAGCTCGCTGACGTCTACGAGATGCAGGTCCCCGCCGGAGTGTCGGCCTCCCTCTCGGTCCGGTACGGGCCCCCGGCCGGTCCGCCCGTGGACTCCCTCGAGGTCTTCGACTGGAGCACCGGCGTCTGGCGGCACGTCACGCCCGCCGCCCAGGGTGGGGTGGTCGCGCTCCGGACCTCCGAGGTCGGGGGAGGGCTGGTTCGGGTCCGGGTTCACGAGCAATCGCCCTTCGGCTCGGTTCAGGTGGTGGCGGGCGCATGATCGCGGTCGAGCACCTCCGGAAGCGATTCGGCAGCCATGAGGCGCTCGCCGACGTCTCCTTCACCGTCCCCAAGGGGGAGATCTTCGGCTTCGTGGGGCCCAACGGGGCGGGCAAGACGACCACCATCCGCGTGCTCGCCACCCTCACGCGGGGCGACTCGGGCGAGGTCTCGGTGGGGGGGATCCCGATCGGCAGCGATCCCGCCGCGGTGCGGGCGATGGTCGGCTACATGCCGGATTTCTTCGGGGTCTACGACCGGCTCACCTCGCGCGAGTACCTCGACTTCTATGCCGCATGCCACGGCGTCCCCCACCAGCGCCGCCGCCGGGTCGCCGACGAGCTGCTGGAGCTCGTGGACCTCGGCGAGAAGGCGGAATCGGCCGTCGACACCCTGAGCCGGGGCATGAAGCAGCGGCTCTGCCTCGCCCGCTCGCTGGTCCACGGCCCCGAGATCCTGCTCCTCGACGAGCCCGCCTCCGGCCTCGACCCCCGGGCCCGGGTGGAGATGAGGGAGCTGATCCGCGAGCTGCGCCGGATGGGCAAGACGGTCCTCATCTCGAGCCACATCCTCCCCGAGCTGGAGGAGCTGTGCACCTGGATCGGGTTCATCGACGGGGGCCGCATGGCGGCCTCGGGGCCGCTGGGGGCGGTGCGCGATCTGGTCGGTGCCGGGCGCCGGCTGCGCATCCAGCTCGCGGGCGGCCCGGGGCCGGACGGACCGGGAGTGACGGCGGAGGGGCTCGAAGAGGGTCCACCGGCCCCCGAGGATCCCCGCCTGACCAGGGTCCGCGAGATGGTCCTCGGGCGGCCCGGGGTGGCGGCGGCCCACGTCGTCGGCGACCACGTGGACGTGGCCGTGGCCGACCCCTCCGACGATCACGAGCTCCTCGCCTGGCTGGTCGGGCGGGGCGTCGAGGTGAGGTCCTTCGCCCCGGTCCCGGGCGACCTCTCCGAGGCGTTCATGCGGCTGACGGGGGAAGGACCCGAGTGAGGGCCGGCGCGCGCGAGTCCAGCCTCTGGCTCCGCTTCGAGAACCCGATCGTGGGCAAGGACGCCATCTCCCGCATCCGCGGCCGGCGCTCGGTGGTCGCGCTCACCGCCTACCTCCTCATGCTGGGCGGGTTCGGCTACGCGGTGTACGCCATCTCCTCGGACAGCGGGCAGTTCGGGCGGCCCCCGTCCGGCCAGATCGGAGGCCAGGTCTTCTCCGCCATGGCGATCTTCCAGGTCGTCCTCATCGCGCTCTTCGTCCCCGCCCTGACCGCGGGCGCGATCAGCGGCGAGAGGGAGCGCCAGACGCTCGACATGCTGCTGGTGAGCCGTGTCTCCGACTGGCGCATCGTCTGGGGCAAGCTGGTCGCCTCGATCGCCTACGCGCTGCTGCTGCTGGCGGTCTCGCTGCCGCTCTTCGCCGGCGTCTTCCTGTTCGGAGGCATCGACTTCGGCCAGTTCGCGCTCACCTTCCTGATCACCGCCGCCACGGCCCTCGCGCTGGGCGCGATCAGCCTTCTCTTCAGCGCCGCCTTCTCGCGCAGCCTGGGATCGACAGTCGCCTCCTACGGCGCCTCGTTCGCCTACATGGGCCTGACCGGCGTGCTGGGCTTGATCGTGACCGCCATCCAGTCCGCCCAGGGCGGTCCGGCCCCCGGCGGTCCTTCCTTCCAGGCCAACCCGTTCCTGCTCGTGAACCCGGTCTTCGGGCTCGCCAGCGTCCTCTTTCAGGGGATCGGCACCACCTTCACGCCGGCGTCGCTCTTCGGCGCCATCCTCTTCCAGCATCCGCGGGTGGTGGGGCTGGCGTCGTCGTCGGGACCGACCCTGGAGGTCTGGCAGATCACGGTGGCCACCGAGCTGATCCTGGTCGCCGTCTGCCTCGTCGCCGCGGTCCGGATCCTGCGCCGGGCGCGGAGCCCGCGGCGGTCGAGGGCGTCCCGAGGGCGATCCCGGTGACCGCCGTCCAGCGTCTCCTGGGCAGGGTCCGGCGCCGTCTCCTGGCCGCCGGCGCCCTGCGCTGGGCGGCTCGTGGGGCGGCGGTGGCGGCCCTCCCCGCGCTCGGACTCGAGCTTGCGATCAGGCGCTGGCCGGTGGACCCGTCCTGGCCCGCCCTGGTCGTCTGCGCCGCGGCCGGCGGGCTGGTCGCCATCGGCGGCTGGCTCCGCGCCTGGCCGGACTGGCCCCAGGTCGCCCTCAGCGGCGACGCCCGGATGGCGGGCCGGGAGCGCCTCACCACCACCATCGAGTTCGCCGGTGCCGGCGCGCCCCTGATCCTGCGTCAGCGCGCCGACGCCGAGAACTGGGCGAGACAGGCTGACGCCGGTGCCGTCACCCTGTCGCCCTGGCCCTGGAGGACGCTGGCGCTGGCCACGCTCGCCGCCCTGGGCGCTGTCGCGCTGGCGCTGGTGGGGAATCCGGCCCTCGACCGGCTCCGCCAGGAGCGGACCGCCACCGCCGCTCAGGCCCGCGCGGCGGTCCAGGTCCACCGGCTGGAACGCCCGCTCGCGAATGCGGCGCCGGCCGAGGACCGGAAGGGGCTGGCGGCTCTGCTCCGAGATCTGCGCCAGGCGGAGGCGGCGGTGCGGCAGGCTCCCAACCCGGCCGCGGCGGTGGCCGCGCTGAGCCGGGCGCAGCAGTCAGCGCAGGCCCTGGCCGACCCCGGGCTGCCCGCCCGGCGGCTGGCCTCCGCCGCGGCTGGAGCGGCGCTGGCGAGCAGCCCCGCGTCGAGGGCAGGGGCGGCGCTGGCGGCCGGGGACAGCGGGGCCGCGGCCGGCGAGCTGAGCAGGCTGGCGACCGGCC
>JBOHUX010000157.1:0-5441 GCA_050734915.1 Candidatus Dormibacteraceae bacterium | reverse complement strand
GTCGCTGAAGCTGGCTCAGCTGCCCGAGCTCGAGGAGGAGGTGGTGCCCGAGCTGGCGGCGGTCAGCTGATGTTGGTGGATGACTTGGTCGTCACCTCGTACACCACTTGACTGGACGTGGCCCCGGAACGATACGTCTGGCTGGTGAGCCTGCTCTGGCGGGATCATGATGTGCCCACCTCTCAAACGCGGGCAACGAATGTTTCGATTCTTCTTCCCCTCTGAATGGGATCGCTCTCGTGCCGCGCTCCGAGTCATCGATCGGCGCCGGGACCTAGGCTGGTCTGAGATGACGCGGGAGATGCGCCCCAAGCTCATCAGCTCCGGGGGACGCCTGTCGAGGACCGGCCCGATTACCATGCACGGTGTCCAACGCCAGCCGATTCGAGGCAAGAACCGATGAAGGACTTCAAGGCCTTTCTGCTCCGCGGCAACATGCTCGATCTGGCGGTGGCGGTCGTGATCGGGATCGCCTTCGGGGCCGTCATCGCGGCACTGGTCAAGGACCTCCTGACGCCGCTCATCGCCGCCATCGTCGGCAAGCCCGACTTCTCGGGGCTCACGTTCACCGTGAACCACTCGAAGTTCCTCTACGGCGAGTTCATCAACGCGGTGATCTCGTTCCTCATCATCGCCGCGGTGGTCTTCTTCCTCGTCATCAAGCCGGTCAACGCCCTCATGGCGCGGTCCCGGCGCGAGAGGCCCCCGGATCCGACCACGGCCCGCTGCCCCGAGTGCCTGAGCGAGATCCCGATCGGCGCCCGGCGCTGCGCCTTCTGCACCGCCATGCTCCCGCCCACGACCACCGTCTGATCCCTCATCCGGGGCCGGCCTCGAGGTCCGGCCGGTGGGGTTGGTCGAGCTCGCGGAGCCGGAAGCGCTGTGTCTTGCCGGTGGCCGTCTTGGGCAGCTCCGAGATGAAGCGGATCCAGCGCGGCCGCTTGTACTCGGCGATCCGAGCCCGGACGAAGTCCTGCAGCTCCTGGGCGAGCTCGCCGGTCGGCTCCTGGCCGGGCGCCAGAACGACGTAGGCGAGCGGCTTTTGGAGCTGGTCCTGGTCGCGGTGGGCGACCACGCCGGCCTCCTTCACGGCCGGATGCTCGAGCAGCGTGTTCTCGATCTCGACCGGGCTCACCCAGATCCCACCCGCCTTGATCATGTCGTCGGTGCGCCCCCCGTACCAGAAGTAGCCGTCCTCGTCGCGCCAGTACTTGTCGCCGGTCCGGATCCAGTGCCCCTCGATGGTGTCCTTGGTCCGCTCGTGCTTGTTCCAGTAGCCGGAGCAGGTGCTGTCACCCCTGATCAGGAGATTGCCGATCTCGCCCGCCGCCACCTCCGCCCCCTCGTCGTCGAGCAGCCGGGCCTCGTAGCCGGCCACCAGCTCCCCGCTCGAGCCCGCCCGCACCCGCCCCGCGCGGTTGGAGATGAAGATGTGCAGGATCTCGGTGGAGCCGATGCCGTCCAGGATCTCGACCCCGAAGCGCTCCCGGAAGCGCTCGAAGATCGACCTCGGCAGCGCCTCCCCGGCGGAGACGCCCTGGCGCACCGAGGAGAGGTCGTACTCCGGCCCCTCTCGATGCTGGGCGAGCAGCTGTGCGTAGCCGGTCGGCACCGAGAAGAGGAGGGTCGGCCGGAAGCGCTCGACCTGCTCCATGACGGCGGCCGGCGCCGGCGCGTCGGGGCAGAGGATGGTGGTGGCTCCGACCGCCAGAGGAAAGGTGAGGGCGTTGCCGAGCCCGTAGGCGAAGAAGAGCTTGGCGACCGAGAAGGTCCGATCCGACTCGCCGATCCCGAGCACCGGCTTCGCGTACAGCTCGACCGTGTGGACGATGTCGTGATGGAGGTGGATCGCGCCCTTGGGGAAGCCGGTGGTGCCCGAGGAGTAGAGCCAGAAGGCGACATCGTCGCGATGGGTGGGGGCTGTCTTTGGGTCGGCGGCGGCTGAGGCCAGCACCTCGTCCAGACTCCGCATCCCGGCCGGCGCCCGGCCGGCGACCACGATCTCGCGGAGGTGCGGAAGCTCGGCCCGTGGGATCGATTGGACCGCCGGCAGCAGCACGTCGCTGATCACCAGCACCGACGCGCGCGAGTCGTCGAGCATGTAGCGGTAGTCCGGCGACCGGAGCAGCGTGTTGGTCGGGATCGGCACCGCCCCCACCTTCTGGGCGCCGAAGAAGGCGTACGCGAAGGCGGGCGAGTCGAGGAGCAGCAGCATCACCCGCTCATCCCGCCGCGCGCCCAGACCCCGGAGCGCGTTCGCGAAGCGGCTGGAGCGCTCCGCGAGCTGCGCGTAGGTGACGGTCTGGTCCCCGCAGACGATCGCCGTCCGTTCCCCCCGGCCCTCGCGAAGGTGGCGATCTACCAGCCAGTCCGCCACATTGAACGACTCCGGCACGGTCACCGCGGGGATGGGCCCGGCGCGACCGCCGGGGACGAGCTCGCTCGCCACGGCCTGAACTCTAGATGAGTGATTCCTAATGGCGGCGAGAGATTCGGTGGCCAGGTGCCCTAGATGGTGGCTCGGCGCCCAGCACCGGAGCGCGCGCAGCCGTAGCTGCGTAAGAGAGGAGCGGAGAAGCCGGGCCGCCAGATGGGGTGCATGGGCGCCGAAGACCCGGCGATATTCGGAATTACTCATCTAGAACAACCTCATCGGGCGCCAGGGGCCCGGCCCCTCAGCAGGCCGGCGGCATCTCCATCCGCAATGGCGCCGACGCCGCGTGGGCGGGCTCGCGGGTGACCGCGACCAGCAGGCTCGATCCGGGCGGCTGCACCTCGCTGACGCCCAGAACGCGGGTCCACCCTGGGCGGGCGACGACACTGTCCCGGGCCAGCACCGTGGCCGCGCCCGTGCACGCGTTGACCGAGTCCAATTCCCAGCTCACCGCCCGGCTGGTGAGGGCGGGCCTGAGGGAGACCTGGACGGCGACCGGGCACCCGGCTGGGGGTCCACAGGCGCCCGCGAGCCAGGCGGAGACGGCGAGCACCGCGCCCGCGCCAGCCGGCCCCAGTGAGGCCGAATGCAGCACGGATCCGGCCGCCGGCTTGGGGACGGGGGGGGTCCGGGGGGCGGCGGCCGGGGGCGGGGGCGGGAAGGGAGCCGGCCCCAGATCGGGTCGCTGGGCGACGGGGGTGGGCCCGGGCGCCGCCGTGATGCCGGCGGCAAGGCTGGGGAAGTGGAAGGATGCCACCGTCAGCAGTGCGCACGCGGCCACCAGGCCCATCCCGACGGCGACGCCCCGCCACGGCGGAGACACCCTCCGGGGGGCGGCGAGTGCCACCGCGTGCGCTCCGCCCACACGTCCCGCGGCCGGGGGCTCCTCCACCGCCCCCGACACCCGGTCCGATCCCCCGCCGGCGCCCGCGGGCCGCAGCGCCACCTCGACCAGACGGGCCAGCTCCTGTCTGGCCTGGGCCTGGCGCCGGGTGGCGGCCAGCCGGCCTCCCGACTCCCAGAGAGCGAGGCTCGCGCGCGCCGCCTCATAGCCCGAACGCGACTCCGCCACTGTCGCCATCGCCAGCGCGGCCTCTCCGATCGGAGTCGAGGCAACCCGGGGTGCCTTGCGGCGCGTCCCGGCGTGGATGCCGAGCAGGCCCAGCAGCAGCGTGCCGGCCGCCCTCACGTCGGCTGCACGCAGAGCCGCCGCGGACTGGCCGTGGCCGGGCGCCCCCAGCGCGAAATGGCCGAGTCGCACGTTCCCGTCCCGCCCCACGTGGACGTTGCCGGGGTGGACCGCCCCGTGCCAGAGACCCGCCTGGTGAAGGCCTGTGAGGCCGTTGAGAACGCCCAGGGCGACGCTGATCGCGCAGGCGCGGGGAAGCTTCCGACCCCCCGTCAGCCGAGCCAGCGAGACGCCGGTATCCAGCTCGCATACGACCCAGACCGAGCCCGCCTCGCGGCGGGCGAGGAGGATCGGGAGGAGGTGGGCGTCGCGGACCGCGGATGCATCGGCGAGCCTCTTGAGCAGGCCGGACGGCCGCGTCCCCGGCTTGGGCAGGCGCTTGGCAGTCACCACGACGCCGTCGAGCCGGGCTCGCCAGGTCGGACCGTGGCGCCCCTCGCCGAGGGGTCCCCCGAGCTCGAGCCGGGGGGCCGACGGGGGCGTGCCGGGAGGGCGAGGGCGACCGGAATCCATCGGCTGGAGCATTGGATACGTACTCTATCCTGTGCGCAGGGTCCCAGGCAAGGCCACCATGTGGGGTCTGTGGGGTACCAGACGCGGTGCCGGCCCGAAACCCGCATCATGGGCTGGGCGGCGGACTGGTACGGTGAGGCCGAGGTGCTGCCAGACGCCGAGGTCGCCGTGATCGGGGCGGGGCCGGCGGGCTCGGCGCTCGCGGCCAGCCTGGGCCGGCTCGGGCACCACGCCATCCTCATCGACCGCTCCCGATTCCCGCGGGACAAGCCCTGCGGCGAGGGCCTGATGCCGAGCGGCGTGAAGGTGCTGATGGGGCTCGGCATCGACCTCGCCGAGGCGGACTTCCCGAGCCTGAGCGGTGTCCGCTACCGGCTCCCGGACGGGCGCCAGGCCCAGGGCGCCTTCCGGAGCGGGCGCGGCCATGGGGTGCGGCGCATCCGCTTCGACGCCCTACTGGCCGGGGCGGCGGCGTCCACTCCCGAGGTGGAGCTCCACACGGGCGTCACCCTGGACGGTATCCGGACGGTGAGGGATGCCATCGTCCTGAGCACGAGTCGAGGCGACCTGAGAGCCCGCGCCGCGGTGGCTGCCGACGGGATTCGCTCCACGGCGGCCCGCCTCCTCGGCTGGGAGGGTGTGGCGCGGCCACCCCACCGGCATGCCGTCCTCGGCCACCTGGACGTGCCCGGACATGGCGTGCACGAGATCGTGGTGACGCTCCTGCCGGGGGTCGAGGTCTACGCCGCCCCCAGCGGCCGCGACGAGCTGCTGGTGGCGGTGCTGGGCGGCCGAGGCAGCCTCCGGCACCGCGGTGCGACCGTCGCCGAGACCTTCGACCATCTCGTCGGCCTCGCCCACCCGGAGCTGGGGGGGGCGCCGCACGGCCGGCTTCGGGGCGCCGGCCCGTTCCGCATCCGGCCCCCGAGAGTCGCGGAGGGACGGATCTTCCTGCTCGGCGATGCGGCCGGCTTCCTGGACCCGCTCACGGGCGACGCCATCTCGGCGGCCCTGACCGCGGCCGCCGCGTTGGCCCGCCTGCTCGACGCTGGTCTGGAGGGGGCGGCCCCGCGCTACCGGAGATGGATCGCGTCCCAGTGGCGGCGCCGCTGGTGGGTCAGCCGCCTGGCGCTGTCGCTGACGCGCTCCGAGCGGCGCGCCGGGCGCGCGCTGGGCGGCCTGGCCGGACGCCCCTCGGCTCTGGAGGCCCTGCTCGAGGTCAATGACGGCGGCCGCGCCCTGCACCGGCTCGGCGTCCGCGACTGGGCGGCCCTGGCCGGCCTCTGAGCGTGCCATCCTCCATCC
>JBOHUX010000156.1:0-5546 GCA_050734915.1 Candidatus Dormibacteraceae bacterium | reverse complement strand
CCCGACGACCGGGCCGGGGGCCGGCTGCTGGCGGCGTCGCCCAAGGCCCGCCGCCTGGCCACCGAGCGAGGCGTCGAGGTCGGCGAGGTGAGCGGTAGCGGGCCCGGCGGTGCCGTCATCGCCGCCGACGTGCTCGGCCTGGAACCGGACGGCACCCGCCTCGAGAGCGGCCGGCTCTGGCGTCTGATGGCGCGGCACACGGCCGAGAGCTGGTCGACAGCGCCCCACTTCTACCTGACCCGGGAGGTGAGCGCCACCGCCCTCCTCGCCTGGCGCGAGGTCAGCCGCGCGTCGGGCGCGCCGGTCACCTTCTCCGACCTGCTGGTGAAGCTGGTGGCGGGCGCCCTCCGGGCCCACCCGCGCGTCAATGCCCGCTGGCGGGACGGCCTGGTCGGGCAGTCGGATATCAACGTCGGGCTCGCCGTGGCCACGGAGGGGGGGCTGGTGGTGCCCGTCATCCACCGCGCGGACAAGCTCGCCATCGACCGCATCGCGGCCCGCCGCATGGAGTTGGTGGAGAGGGCGCGCGCCGGACGCCTGTCGCCGGAGGACCTCGGCGGGGGCACCTTCACGATCTCCAACCTCGGCATGTACGGGGTGGACGCCTTCACCGCCATCCTCAACTCCGGCCAGGGCGCGATCCTGGCCGTCGGCCGCATCTCCGACCGCGTGGTGGCGGTCGCCGGCCGCCCCGAGGTGCGGCCGTCGATGGTCCTGAGCCTTGGCTGCGACCACCGTGTGATCGACGGCGCCAGAGGGGCGGAGTTCCTGCAGACGGTGGCCGCGGCCATCGAGGAGCCGCCCCGCGACAATTGAGGGCGCCTCGCGCCCGGCCCAGAAGGAGGGCACCATGCCTCGCATTCCGTACCCGGACCTCGCCACGATCACCGACCCCGAGATCCTCGGCTACCTGGAAGACGCCCGGCTCCACGGCGCCCCGAGGCCCGAGAGCCAGGCGATCCGGGTTCACGTCCCGGCCGTGATCCGCGCCTTCACTCACGCCTGGAAGACGACCTTTCGGGAGGGGGTGACGGATCACCGGCTCAAGGAGCTGTGCAGGGTGTACGTGTCGCAATCGATCGATTGCGAGTATTGAGGCGTGCAGAGATCTGTCCGGTCCGGACAGGGAAGGACTCCCGAGGCAAAGTTCGCCAAGCTGATGAGCTTTCAGGACTCCGAAGAGTTCACGGAGCGTGAGAAGGCGGCCCTCACCTACACGAGCGCCATCATCTGGGACTCGTCGATCGCCGACGACGCCCTCTGGGAGCGGCTGCACCGGCTCTTCACCGACGCCGAGCTCGTCGAGCTGGGCTTCTTCATCGGTCTGACGCTCGGCCAGCAGCGCTGGATCAAGACCCTCGGCATCGGCCACAACGAGGTTCTGGCGGGAACCCGCGGAGGGCTGAGGCCGGTGGGTGACGATGGCGACTGAAGTCGGGGACCGCCTCTACCCGCGCTTCACGGCGGGGGAGTTCGAGCGCCGCCACCGGGCGGTCCGCGAGGCGATGGCCGGAGCGGAGGTGTCCGCGCTGGTGGTATTCGGCAACCGGGGCTCGCATCACGAGGTCCAGTACCTCTCCAACTTCCCGGTCACATTCGAGGCGGTGCTCGTGTTCCCACTCGAGGGGGAGCCGGCGCTCCTGGTCCGCTACCCCAACCACGTCGCCAACGCCCGCCGGGTCGGCGTCGTCGCCGACGTGCGCCGGCTCGACGACGGGGCGGCATCCACCGTCGTGGCAACTCTCGCAGAGAAGGGGCTGGGGGGCCGGATCGGCCTCGCCGGGCCGGTCTCCTACCAGCGACACGCCGCTCTCATCAGGGAGCTGGCCGGAACCGCCCCGGTCGACTTCGGGCCTCGCCTGACCGGGATGCGGCGAGTCAAGAGCGTCGAGGAGATGGGGTTCATCCGCCGCGGCGCCGAGCTGTCCGATCTCGCCATCGCGGCTCTCGAGCGCGAGGCTCGCCCCGGGATGACCGAGCACGACCTGGCGCTGATCGTCGAGTCCGCCTACCTGCCGCTGGGAGGCACGACCCACATCCACTTCATCGGCGCCACCTCGATGGCCGACCCCGATCTCTGCGCTCCTGCGCAGACCCAGTCGGGCCGGCGGCTGCGGGCCGGCGACGTGATCCTGACCGAGATCAGCGCCCAGTTTCACGGCCACTGGGGCCAGGTTCTCCGCACCTTCTCGGTGGCGGCCGGCCCGACCCCGAGCTACCGGAGGATGCACGAGGTCGCCGTCGAGGCATTCGAGCGCATCACCGGCCTGATCAGGCCGGGCGCCTCCAGCGAGGCGGTGCTGGACGCCGCCGAGCTGATCCACGAGGCCGGGTTCACCATCTACGATGACCTCGTCCACTGCGCGGTGGGCGGAGTCTATGCGCCCTATCTCAGGACCCGGCGCACCGCGCTCGGGCCGGCGGCACCGTTCACGTTCGAGGTGGGGATGGTGATCGTGGTCCAGCCCAACGTGATCACGCCCGACGAGCGGATGGGGGTCCAGTTCGGGGAGATGCTGCAGGTGACCCCCACCGGCGTGGAGTCGCTGCACCACTCCCCGCGAGGATTCCTGCGCTGCGGATGACCCGGACGTAGCGCCGCTCTGGTAGACCTGATCGCGTGTGGCGCGCGCGCTATCCCCTCGCCTGGGCGGCTCTCGGTCTCGCCGTCGTTCTCGTCCTCGCGCCGGCCGCATGCGGGGGGCGGACCGACCCCGGCCCCCGCTCGGCCTGGCCACCCCCGGAGTCCTGGGCCCAGCCGCTGACGCCGATGGGGCCTCAGGTGGTGACGGCGACCCCGGCCCCTCCTCCCGCGGCAGGGTCCCATCCGGCGGGGTCCGTCTTCACGGCCCTCGCGCACGGATACGACATCTCGGTTCCCCAGTGCGGGCAGAGGAGCGGGGGCCCGAGCCTGGGCGCGTTCGCCATCGTCGGTGTCAACGGAGGCAAGGCCTTCACGCTCAACCCCTGCTTCGCGGACCAGTGGCGCCACCGGGCGGTGACGCGGTTCATCTACCTCAACTCCGGCTACAGCCCCGGCAACGCCCGCCGCGTCACCTCCGCCTGCCGGCACCGCGCGGAGACCCGGGCGGGAGGGGATCCGTCCCACCGGCTCGCCTATGCTCTCGGCTGCTCGACGGCCGAGGACACGCTGGGGGCGCTCCGCCGGGTCGGGATCCCCGCCCCACCGATCTGGTGGGTGGACGTGGAGAACGCCAACAGCTGGGAGGTGCAGGACCTCGCCCTCAACACCGCCTCCATCCGGGGCGAGGTGGACGCGCTCGCGGCGACCGGGCGGCCGGTGGGTGTCTACGCCTCGTTTCGCGACTGGGGGACGATCACCGGGGGCTGGTCATACCCAGGCATCACCGCCGATTGGGTGGCCGGCAAGACGCCCCGCGCGGCCTGCGCAAGCCCTGGCTTCTCGGGGGCGCCGGTCTGGCTGGCGCAGGAGGTCGCCCCCTGGCCGGTACCCGGGTGGGACTCCGACTACGCCTGCTGAGCGCCGGCCTGGGGCAGCGAATTTGCGCTCGTCGTCGACGGCCCGCTCCGGGAAGATGGGCGGGGAGTGCCGAACCGCGTCCCCGCGCCGGCCCCGCCGCCGCGGGACCCGCTTCGGGATGGCGCCCTCGGCGCCGGATCGCTAGTGCTAGCTGTCGCCGCCATTGCGGTTGCCGTGGTCACCGTGCCGGTGGTTGCCCTGCTGGCCGTCGTGGTTGTCGCCGTGGTCGCCGTGGTGCCCACGGGGCAG
The DNA here is from genome assembly GCA_050734915.1 of Candidatus Dormibacteraceae bacterium. Lineage (GTDB taxonomy): Bacteria > Chloroflexota > Dormibacteria > Dormibacterales > Dormibacteraceae > JBOHUX01. The sequence goes on along the minus strand of JBOHUX010000156.1, from coordinate 1,795 downwards.
GGAGACCGTCGCGGTCTTGGAGCCGCCGTTGGGGGCGGTGACACCCACCCAGATCGCGATGTGGGTGGCGCTGGTAATGCCCGGGGCGCTGCCGCTCTTGAGCTGAGCGAGGGTGTAGGTCATCCCGTTCTTGATGAGATAGAAGGAGGAGCCGTCGTTCACCGTCAGCGTGCCGTCCGCGGCCGATGCCGGGCCCAGGCCATAGGTGTCCGAACCGACGCCCGTGTACACATTGCCGGCCCAGGTGAAGAACTCGCCGTCGCCATTGACGTCGAACCACAGGTTCATGCCGTACTGGTCGCCGGTGCCGTTGAGCTTGAAGCTCGTGAGCCCGCCCAGCGTTCCGTCGTAGATCGCGAAGCCGGAGTCGGCGTAACCCGGAGCCCCGGTGATGCTCACGGTCACGCTGCCGTTCCGATTGGCGGACTGCGACTCCAGGCCGGTGAAGGGCATCCTCGACCTTTGGAAGGTCGTGCCGTTGTTCGCCGTGTAGTAGGTGATCCGGTCCTGCAGATCACCTCTCGACGAATGATCGGCCAGAGCCGGGGCCACCGAGCCCAGGCTGAGTGCCCCCGCCGCCAGCCCGAAGGCCAACATCCTGATGCTTCTCATCCCCAACCTCACTTGACGGCTTGAGCCCGGGCGCAGCGTCCCATCTGAGGCTGGGCACTGACGGGCGCCCCCTCCCCCGAGCGTGAATCGGGCCGACTATACACCCGCCCAGCCGGCGACGCGGCGACCTTTGCTCGGCGACCGGGTCACACGGCGGGCGTGCCGCTGGTGAGCGCCCTGAGAGTCCGGCGGTCAGCTCTCGCCCAGGAAGGGATACCGGTAGTCGCCGGGCGGCGTGAAGGTCTCCTTGATCGCGCGTGGCGACACCCAGCGGATGAGGTTCCACATCGAGCCCGCCTTGTCGTTGGTGCCGGAGGCCCGGGCGCCTCCGAAGGGCTGCTGGCCGACCACCGCTCCGGTGGGCTTGTCGTTGATGTAGAAGTTGCCGGCCGCGTGGCGGAGTCGCCGCTCGGCCGTGGCGAGCGCGCCGCGGTCCTCCGCGAAGACCGCCCCGGTCAACGCATAGGCGGCACCGCCGTCGATCATCTCCAAGGTCTCGTCCCACCTCCGGTCGGGATAGACGTAGGCGGTCACGATCGGGCCGAAGAGCTCGTCCCGGAGGAGGCGGAAGCCGGGCGCGCGCGTCACCACCACGGTCGGCTCGATGAAGAAGCCTTCCCCGTCGTCGTATCCGCCGCCCACGAGAATCTCGGTCTCCGGGTCCGCCTTCGCCTCCTCGATGGCGCGGCGGTGGTCCTCCCAGGCGGAGCGGTCGATGACCGCGCCCATGAAGTTCCGGAAGTCGGCCACGTCCCCCTGCCTGATGGTCGAGATCTCCGCGCCCAGCTTTCGCGACAGCTCCGGCCACATCGACTCGGGGACGAACAGGCGCGCCACCGCCGAGCACTTCTGGCCCTGGTATTCGAACCCCCCCCTGACCACCGCCGTGGCCAGCGCGTCGATGTCCGCCGAGGGGTGAGCGACCACGAAGTTCTTGCCTCCGGTCTCGCCCACGATCCGCGGGTAGCCGCGGTAGGAGGCGATCCTGGCGCCGACCGTCCGCCACATCTCCTGGAAGACGGCCGTCGAGCCCGTGAAGTGGATCCCGGCCAGCTCGGGCGCGGCGAGGGCGACATCGCCGACCGTGGCCCCGGATCCGTAGACGAGGTTGATGACACCGTCGGGGAGGCCAGCCTGCTGCAGGAGCCGCATGATGAACCAGGCCGAGTAGGTGGCCGTCGAG
>JBOHUX010000155.1:0-5561 GCA_050734915.1 Candidatus Dormibacteraceae bacterium | reverse complement strand
GGCGTGTACTGGGCCTGGAGCGCCCCGACCGCCTCCACGGCGGCCTCGAGCGGGAGGTTCGCGCGCTCCAGGAGGTGCTGCCGTGCGAGCAGGGCGCGATTCAGCTCCCGCGCCGTCATCAAGGGCTCAGGCATCCGGTTGCCCCCGGCGTCCGGCCCGCGATCGAAGGATCCCACCGCGCTGACGATCGATCCCGGGGTTGACCCGCCGAGACGGAAGTGATCCAATTTCTCGCGCAGTGGCGCGCATCGAGATCACGCCGGCATCGCTGGTCGCCCACGTCGAGGGTCTCGATCGCATCCTCGCATTCAAGACCACCGTCAACGTCCCCTGGGAGCACGTGGTCGGCGCCGATCGGAACCTGGCGAAGGCGTCCGCCATCTTCCACGGGCTGAAGCTCGCCGGCACCGGCATTCCCGGCGTCATCACGGCGGGCAGCTTCCTGCAGCGACGGGGCCTGACCTTCTGGGACGTGCACGACCCCGCGCAGGCCATCATCGTCAGGCTCCGCGACGAGCACTACGAGGAGCTGGTCGTCGGAGTCGACGATCCGGAGGGGGCAATCCGGGAAATCGGGGCCGCCCTCCATCGGTCCCCAGGGCCGGACCGTTAGCCGAAAGCGGCCTCGGCGAGCAACTCGATCTGGCCCAGGTCCGAGATGGTGGGGAAGAAGACCACCTCGTCAACCCCCATCGCCTCGTACCGCCCGGTGATCTCCTCCAGCTCCGATTTGCTCTTGGCGGCGTGCTCGGCGTTCCCTCGAGCGCCCTCACCGTAGTAGTCGGCCAGGTAGTCGGCTGCCCGCTCGCGGCCGTCGAGGCCCATCGCGAAGTACTTGAGCTGGGTGAACCGCGGCTCCCCCCGCCTGCCCGCCGCCGCCCATGCCGCCCTGGTCTGGGCCACGAGCTCGGCCCCTCGATCGGTCGGGGTGCCGCCGGAGATGGTCAGCCCGGTCCCCCAGCGCACGGTCCGCCGAACGGCGTGCCCGCCGGCGCCACCGAACATCAGGGCGACGCCGCCTTCCCGCACGGACGGCGGCCCGGCCGGCTTGGACTGTCCCCCCGCCGCCTCGCCTCGCCAGGTCTCGAGCATCAGCTCGACGGTGGCGTCCAGCCGCCGCCCGCGGTCGTGGAACTCGGTGGCCACCGCCTGGTAGTCGTCCGGCCGGGCCCCGACTCCCAGGCCCAGCACCAGGCGGCCGCCCGCGAACTGGTCCACGCTCGCCGCCTCCTTGGCGAGCAGGAACGGGTTGCGCGTCGGGCCCAGCAGGATGTCGGTCATGAGCCGGATGCGCGAGGTCACCGCGGCGGCCGCGGCGAGGCTGATCAGCGAGTCATAGCTCGGGTAGACGATGCGATCGATGGTAGCCAGGGTGCTGAATCCGAGCCGCTCCGCGCGCTTGGCCCACTCGAGCAGGAGGGGGCCGGAGGTGTTGGGAACCACGCTCAGGTGGCCGACTCCGATCTCCACGCCTTCATCTTGACAAACTCGTCCCTCGCCACGCCGGCAGGCGGCGGTGGCCCGGACCTCCGGCGCCACCTTCTTCCACGTAGGCGCTATCAGCATGCCATACTTTTGCTATCACCTTGTTTTGATAGCGGCTGGGTCATGACAACGCCGGCGAGAGGACGCCCGGCCGTCTGGGGAGATCGAGATGAGCGCACAGTCCGCCGGCGGTCAGGGTCAGGTCACGACGGACATCCCGGCCCGAATGGACCGGCTGCCCTGGGTGGGCTGGCACTGGAAGATCGTGGCGGCCCTCGGCATCACCTGGATCCTCGACGGTCTCGAGGTGACCATCGTGGGCAGCCTGGGGCCGCGCCTCGAGCAGTCCAATACCCTGCACCTCACGGCGGGCCAGTTCGGCCTCACCGCGACCTTCTACCTTGCGGGTGCCATCCTGGGCGCGCTCGTCTTCGGATTCCTCACCGACAAGCTGGGTCGCAAGAAGCTCTTCATGGTGACCCTCGCCTGGTACACGGTGTTCACGGTCCTCTCCGCCCTCTCCGTCAACTTCCTCATGCTGGCCGCCTTCCGCTTCCTGACCGGGATGGGGATCGGTGGCGAATACTCGGCGATCAATTCGGCCATCGACGAGCTCATCCCCGCCCGGCGCCGCGGCCAGACCGACCTCTCGATCAACAGCAGCTACTGGCTGGGGACGATCCTGGCCAGCCTCATCAGCCTTCTCTTCCTCAACGAGCGGTTGTTCCCGGCCGACCTCGGCTGGCGGCTCTGCTTCGTGCTGGGCATGGTCATCGCGCTGGCGGTGCTCTGGATTCGCAAGACGGTTCCCGAGAGCCCGCGCTGGCTGATGACACACGGCCGCACCGACGAGGCCGAGGAGACCGTCCGCGGCATCGAGGAGATCGTGGAGCGCCAGAGTGGAAAGCCGCTGCCCGCCGCCTCCGACGAGAAGGTGACCATCGACACCGGGCGGCGGTCGTCCACGAAGGGGATCTTCATCGACGTGATCGGCACCATGGTCAGGACCTATCCCTCGCGGACCTTCCTCGCCCTCAGCCTCATGATCACCCAGGCGTTCCTCTACAACGCCATCTTCTTCACCGAGGCCCTGGTCCTCAACACCTACTTCAAGGTCTCCTCGAGCGTGGTCGGGCTCTACATCATCCCCTTCGCACTCGGGAACCTGGTCGGTCCCTGGCTCCTCGGCCATCTGTTCGACACCGTCGGCCGCAAGGCGATGATCGCCGGGACCTACATCCTCTCCGGCCTGCTGCTGGCGGGGACCGCGTTCCTCTTCTCCCAGGGCGTCCTCAACGCGACCACGATCACGATCTGCTGGTCGATCACCTTCTTCTTCGCCTCCGCGGGGGCGAGCGCCGCCTACCTCACCGCCAGCGAGGTGTTTCCGATGGAGATCCGGGCCAATGCGATCTCCGTCGCCTACGCCGCCAGCGAGGTGGCCGGCGCGGTGGCGGTGGCGATCTTCGCCGCCATCGTGGGCAGCCACTCCGTCCACAACCTGACCGTCGCCTACCTGATCGGCGCCGCCCTGATGATCGTCGGGGGCCTGGTGGAGATCGGCTTCGGCGTCTCCGCCGAGGGGAGGTCGCTGGAGTCGGTCGCGTCGCCGCTCAGCGCGCTGCGGGTCGAGGCCTCCCCGGGGCCGGCCAACGGTCGGCAACCGGCCTGATGGGCGTCGGGAGGACGGGCATGTTCCAGAGAGTCCTGGTGGCCATCGACACCTCGCCACTGGCGGGCGAGGTCCTGGACGCGGCCGCGGAGGTGGCCCTCAAGTTCGGTGCCGAGGTGCTGGTCGCCCACATCCGCGAGGTGGAGCTGCCGATGTCGATGGCCAGGGCGAGCGGCATCCCGCGACCGCCGCGCCTGGAGAGCGAACCGGTGGCCGGCCGGCTCGCGAAGGATGCCGTCGAGCGGCTGAAGGCGGCCGGGATCACCGCCCGCAGCGAGATCGGTCCGGGGTCGGGAGCCACGGCCCGGGACATCCTCGCCGTGGCCGCCATCTACCGGCCCGACCTGATCGTGATCGGCAGGCACGGCTCGCACGTGACCGAGCTGCTGCTGGGAACCGTCGCGCACAAGATCGTCCACCTTGCCCCGTGCCCGGTGCTGGTCATTCGCTGAACCGCGATTCCGGAACGGCGCTGTCCATGATCCGACGATCGGAGGATGCAAAGCGCCCTATCAAAGGCTCATGATCAAGTGATAGTGCTGCTCGACTGATAAACATGGTTGGATCGCGGGTCCGCGGTCACCGGGATGGGGGCCGGCGGAATCTCCGGCTCCCGCGAGGTTGACCCGCGAATTTGGAAGGAGGCGCCCGGATGGCCAGGACGACTGCGGATTACCTCTGCGAGCGACTCATCGAGTGGGGCGTCAACACCGTCTACGCCTTCCCCGGCGACGGCATCAACGGCATCCTGGGCGCGATGCGGCGCCACCAGGACCGGCTTCGCTTCGTGCAGACGCGACACGAGGAGATGGCGGCGTTCATGGCCTGCGGCCACGCCAAGTTCACCGGCGACGTGGGCGTCTGCATGGCCACCTCCGGCCCCGGCGCCATCCACCTCCTCAACGGTCTCTACGACGCCAAGCTCGACCATCAGCCCGTGGTCGCCATCGTCGGCCAGACGTACGTCCGCGCCATGGGCGGGGAGTTCCAGCAGGAGGTCAACCTCCTGCAGCTCTACAGCGACGTCGCATCGGCGTTCTGCCAGCAGGTCAACACTCCGTCGGCGATGCGCCACTGCATCGACCGTGCGTTCCGGATCGCCAAGGCGGAGCACACCGTCACCTGCATCATCGTGCCCGCCGACGTCCAGGAGCAGGACGCGGTACCCGAGCAACCCCACGCCACCCACACCGTCCACACCGGGATCGGGTACTGGGCGCCGCGGATGATCCCCGAGCACGCCGACCTCCAGCGGGCGGCCGACCTCCTCAACTCGGGCGCCAAGGTCGCCATGCTCGTCGGCCAGGGCGCGCTCCACGCCACCGACGAGGTGGTCGCGGTCGCCGACACGCTCGGTGCGGGCGTCGCCAAGGCGCTCCTCGGCAAGGCCGCGGTGCCCGACGACGTGCCTTTCTGCACGGGCAGCATCGGCCTGCTGGGAACCCGGCCCAGCTGGGAGATGATGCGGGGTGCGGACACGCTGCTCATGGTCGGCAGCAGCTTCCCCTACTCGGAGTTCCTGCCCCAGACCGGCCAGGCCCGGGGCGTCCAGATCGATCTCTTCGGCCGCATGCTGAGCATCCGCTACCCGATGGAGATCGCGCTGGTCGGCGACAGCAAGCAGACCCTGCACGAGCTGCTGCCGATGCTGAACCGGAAGAAGGATCGCTCCTGGCAGGAGAAGATCGTCAAGAACGTCGAGGAGTGGTGGCGCCTGATGGCCGACCGCGGGACGCTCAGCGACCATGGCAACCGGATCCGCCCGCAGGGGCTCTTCCAGGCCCTCTCCGAGCAGCTGCCGGACAATGCCATCCTCTCCAGCGATTCCGGCTCGGCGGCGAATTGGTACGCGCGCCACATCAAGATCCGGCGCGGCATGAAGGCCTCGCTCTCCGGCAACCTCGCCACGATGGTGCCCGGGGTGCCCTACGCGATCGCCGCCAAGTTCGCGTTTCCCGACCGGGTCGCCATCGCCATGGTCGGCGACGGCGCCATGCAGATGGGGGGAATGGCGGAGATGCTGACCGCCGCCAAGTACTACCGGACCTGGACCGACCCCCGCCTGGTCATCCTGGTCCTCAACAACGAGGACCTGAACCAGGTCACCTGGGAGCAGCGGGTGATGGAGGGCGATCCCAAATTCGAGGCCTCGCAGGACATCCCCTATCTCTCCTACGCCGACTACGCGGGGCTGATCGGCCTCAACGGCATCAAGGTCGAGAAGGCTTCGCAGGTCGCGGACGCGTGGCGCCAGGCGCTCGCGGCCGACCGGCCCACCATCATCGACGCCATGACCGACCCCGAGGAGCCGCCGCTGCCGCCGCACATCACGTTCCAGCAGGCGGAGAGCTTCGCCAAGTCGATCTTCGCGGACCCCGCGGGCGGTATCCCGGGCGCCATGGAG
>JBOHUX010000154.1:0-5607 GCA_050734915.1 Candidatus Dormibacteraceae bacterium | reverse complement strand
GGTGGGGACGGCGCCGCGGCCGCGTCCGCGGCGCTGCCGGTGGCGTCCGCCCCGATTGCGCGGCGGATCGCGTAGAGGTCCGAGTCGGCCCTCTCCACCAGCGTGGAGACGGTGTCCGCCGCGCCCAGCTCCGCCAGCCCGAAGCTGAAGTCGAACGGGACCGGACCCTCCCGGCAGGTCTGCTGGACCTCTTTCAGAATCGCCGCGGCCTGGTCCAGGCCGGCATCCGTGAGGGCGCAGACGAACTCGTCGCCTCCCCACCTGATGACCAGATCGGAGGCGCGCAGGCGGCTCTTGAGCGCCTCGCTCAGTTGCTTCAGGATGGAGTCGCCGGCCGCGTGGCCGGCGCTGTCGTTGATCATCTTGAGCGCGACGACGTCCAGGAAGGCCAGCGTGAGCTTGCCCTCCGCCAGCCGCCGTGCCCGCTTGATCTCCGCCCCCACCAGCTCTTCGCCGGCGCTCCGCCGGTAGCAGCCGGTGAGGTCGTCGGTGGCGACGATGGCCTGGCTCTCGCGCAGCCGCCGGGCGGTGGAGTTCCAGCCGTCGAGCACCGCGGCGGCGGCCACCGCGTCGAGCCCCCCCATGAGCCGGGGGGGCAGGTTGGACCGCCGCGCCAGCTCGTCTCGGATGATCCGTGCCACGATGTCGCGCCGCTCCTTGGCGGGTGGCTGCACGGGGTCGGCGGCGGTCCTCGGCGAGACCTTCAGTTCGGTGATCCGCGAGAGGGTGGTCGCCGCCAACTGAGGGCTGAGCGAGGCGAGGCCCCGGGGCTCCACCGACAGCTCCATGGAGAGGACGTCACGCAGAGCCCGGCCGACCATTTCACGGCGCTCTGGCTCGGCCTTGCCGCGGGGCGGCGGCGCCTCCAGGTGCGGCGTCGGCGGCTCGCCCTCGTCGCGCTCCGCCTCCAGCCGGCCGGAGACCTCGTTGAGGCGCGCGAGCACCTGGGCGCTGCTCCTGACGTCGAGCTGGGCGAGCGCGGGCTCCGCGATCCGCAGCCGCCGGGCGACCTCCGCCTTGATGACGCGGGCGACCACGTCGTCGCGGGGGCGCGCCTCGCCGCCACCCGTCGAGTCCGGGTAGGCGACGCGGAAGTGGCGATCCAGTTCGGCGAACCCGGCCAGGATCTGCGCCGCGGGTTCCGGCGCCAGGCCCTGCAGCCACTCGGCGGCGAGGTCGAGACGCTCGGCCAGCCGCTCACGGATGACGCGCGCCACCAGCCGCGGGTCGCCCGCGGCCGCGCGTTCGCCCTCGGGCGTCGTGCCGGTACCGCCTCCTCCACCGAGCTCCGCGAAGGTCATGCCCGCATCACTCGCCATGCGGCAGTCCTGGCCCCGGGCCGGGGCGGGGCGCCGCGGACCCGTCCATGGGAGCCCCCGCGCCAGCACCGCGGAAGATGCGATCGCACTCCTTCCAGGCCTCGTCCCGAAGCGCCCGCGCGCATCGCTGCGCGTGCCAGGCGGCCTCCTCCGCCGTGCGCTGCGCGAGCGGGGGAGCCGAAGCCGCGCCGGCCCGGGCCAGGCTCCAGGCGGCCACGCTCTGCTCGAGCGCGCTCTCGGACATGAGGTAGAGACGCCGAGCCAGGTGGCCGGCGAGCGGAGCCCGGAGGGGGCCCTCAGGCATGGGCGCACCCATCGCCGGCCGCGGCCTCGATGCGCGGACAGCGCGCCCTAGCGAGGCGCCGAACTCGAGTCACTCTCTCCCTCTCTCGCCTGCGGTCCGTGCGTTGGGAAAACCAACCCGTCCGCGGAATCTCGCATCACCCTAGCCGCCGTGCTCGGGGCATTCAATGGTCCGTTCGTTCCATTTCGTCCAAGTTACGCAACCGCGCCTTCGAGCCGCCCGCGTCATCGGCGGCGGCGGCCGCCCCCGATTCGCGATCGTCGCGGATGCGTTCGGCTGGAACCACCGGTGCTCTAATGACGTAGTGATGGGCATCGAGTCGAAGTCCGTGCCCGGCGAGTTGCCGTTCGTTCTCGTCCGAGACCAGGACGAGCGGGATCGCCATGTCACCGACCAGCCGCCGCATCTCCTCGACCAGCCAGATCGCCTCCGCCCGGGGGCGGCGGATGTCCAGGAAGACGAAGTCGGGGCGGGTGCGGGCCGCCAGCGCCGCGGCCTGCGGGTAGTCACCGGCGACCTCCACCGCATAGCCGTCCAGCTCGAGCTGGAGGCGGAAGGCCGCCGCCGCGCCCGCGTCGGCGCCGACCAGGAGCGCCCTCAGGACCCCCTCGCGCCGGGTGCCGGCGCGTGCCGGCCCTTCACTCCCGCACTCCATGACACCTCAGCATGGCACCGGCCCGGGGTGACCGCCAATGGGCGTTCTGTCCCTCACTGGCGCCGGGGCCCGGGCCTCCTGGGCGATCACGCCGGCGGAGCGGTCCGCGCGGATCTCGCGAACCTCGTCCGGCGGCCCCAGGGAAGCCCTCATGGCTAGCCGGCCGCCGGTCCTGCGAGTGGGGCTCGCCGACGATCACCCGGTCTTCCGGGTTGGGCTGCGCCGGGTTCTGGAGACCGCCCCCGAGCTGGCCGTGAGGTGGGACGTGGGCACCATCCGGGAGGCCCTCTGGCGCCTGCGCAGCGATCCCGTGGATCTCGTGATCATGGATGCCACCCTCGACTCCCCCGGCGATGGCATCGAGGCCACCCGGGCCATCATCGCGTCCCATGCCGAGGTCAGGGTCCTCGTTCTCAGCGGGGCGTTCGACGAGACGGTCGAGCGCGATGCCCTCGCGGCCGGGGCGGCGCGGTATCTGGCCAAGGACCTGCCCGCGGAGAGGATCATCAGGGCGGTGGTCGAGAGCGGGGACGCCCACCGTCCCGGGCAGCCCCGCGTCCGGCGCCCACGGCAGGCGGAGGGGGCCCTCACCCGCCGGGAATGGGAGGTGCTCGACCACATCGCCGTCGGCAGGACCAACCGGGAGATCTCGCAGAGCCTGGGGATCTCCCTTCCCACCGTCAACAAGCATGTCCACGAGATCCTGGGCAAGCTCGGCGTCCGCAATCGCGTGCAGGCGGCCAGCGTCTCCCGGGGCTCGCTCCCACCCCGCCACGAGGCCCGCGTGTCCGGGGGAAAAAGAGAGGCGCCGGGGGGAAAAGCCGGGGGCGCGCGGGGGAGAAGGTGAGGACAAATGGTCAAGATTGACCATTGACTTGGGTTTTCCAAGCCCTATGGTTAGCAACGTCCCGGAGCGGCTGGGCTTGACCAGACCCGGGGCGGGCGGATGGGTGGGATCTTTCCGGCTCTCGCGCCTGCGACTGACGGTATCGACATGGGAGAGAGGGGTCTTACGTGGCAATGTCCTACGGGGCGGAGCTGGTCGGAGTCGGTGACGGCCTGCCCAGCCTGCAGCCGCGATCGGCGATCGACGATCGATTGATCGAGGAACGCGTCCGCCGGGAGCTGGCGCGAGACCTCCACGACCAGGTCGCGCAGACCCTGACCAGCATGCTGATGGAGCTCGAGAGCTTCAAGCGCGACCAGGTCGGCAGGCTCAGCGTGATCCGGGAGGTGGCGGTGCTGGAGAGCTCGACCCGGGAGGTGCTTCACAACGTGAGGCAGCTGCTCTCGGACCTGAGGGGTCAGCCGAGCCTCACGGACGACTTCGTGAAGACGGTGCGGCACGGCCTCCTGGCGCAGTTCCAGGAGCGCACCGGCATCAGCGTCCGGCTGACGGTGCGCCGCGGGTGGCCCAAGCTGCTGCCCCGGCAGACGGCGATGAACCTCTACCGGATCATCCAGGAGGCGCTCAACAACGCCTACTTCCACAGCGGGGCGAGCGAGATCCGGGTCACCGTCGGCGAGGCAGGGCCGGCCGGCCGGCTGGCGATCGAGATAGCGGACAACGGCAACGGGTTTCCCTGGGGCCAGCCTGACGAGGTCGGGTTCGGCATCCTGGGCATGAAGGAGCGCGCCTTGGTACTGGGCGGAGAGCTGATCGTGGAGTCCGCACCGGGGCGTGGCAGCTCCGTGCGGGCGAGATTCCCGGCGGAGGCGGTCCGATGAGCGTCGCCGTTCGCCCCGCGCGAGTCGTCATCGTCGACGACCAGACGCTCTTCAGGACGGGGCTGGTCCGCCTGCTGGACGAGGATCCGAGGATCGAGGTCGTCGGGCAGGCGGCGGACGGCAACGAGGGGGCCAGGCTCGCCGCGGCGCTCGAGCCCGACGTGGTGCTGATGGATCTCAAGATGCCCAACCTCGACGGGGTGGAGGCCACCCGGAAGATCGTCGCCGAGCATCCGGAGGTCAAGGTGCTGGTGCTGACGACGTTCGACGCCGACAGCTACGTGCTGCAGGCGCTGAAGGCGGGGGCGAGCGGCTACGTCCTCAAGGACTCGCAGGCCGACGCCATCGTCTCCAGCATCGTCGCGGTCGTGGCGGGGGAGCGGGTGATGGCGAGCGCGGTCGCGCGCCGGGTCCTGGACATGCTGACCGGCTCCTCGACGCCCAAGGCTTTCTACGATGGATTGACCGCCCGTGAGGTGGAGATCCTGAAGCTGCTGGCGACGGGGATGGCGAACAAGCAGATCGCGTACCAGCTCAAGATCAGCGAGAAGACGGTTCGCAACCACGTCAGCAACATGTACGAGAAGCTCAACATCTACGATCGCGCCCAGGCTGTGCTCTACGCGGTTCGCAAGGGCCTGGTCGAGGTCTGAGGCGGCGGCCGGGTCGGCCCTCAGGCTCTCCGGCACTCGGGGCAGGGGCAGATCCCGCGCAGGTACCGGAACGTGAAGATGCCGGTCGAGTGGCCGCTGGCGAAGGCGATCTGGATCGCGTAACGGCCCACCAGGGCGGCGTCGGTGAGACCCAGCTCGGCGGCGGGGAGGGAGTCCACGCTGTCGAGGCGGCCGGGGAGCCCCATCTCGCCGTGGCACTCGGCGCAGGGGCAGGCCCAGCGCAACTGGGCACCGCTGTAGCGGGAGCGGTGGCCGTCGTCCCAGACGATCTCCAGCGCCTGCTCGTCCCGGATCAGGTCGAGGGTGGCCGGGAAGGGGTCGGGCGAGATCAGCGGACGTTGAGGACGGGCAGCTTGCGGTAGGAGTGGATCGAAGTCTGCGCCGCCACCTTGGTGGCGAGCTCGCGGAAGGCCGCGGCGCCCGCCGAATCAGGCCTCGAGACGACCACCGGGGCGCCGGCGTCGGCCTCCTCGCGGATCGCCTCCTCGAGGGGGATGGCGCCCAGATAGGGGAGGCCGAGCCGCCGTGACGCCTTCTCGGCGCCGCCGTGGGAGAAGATGTGCGCGGTGTGGCCGCAGTCCGGGCAGACGTACCAGCTCATGTTCTCGATCAACCCGAGCGGGGTGACGTTGAGGGAGCGGAACATCTGGAGCGCCTTGACGGCGATGTCGAGGGCCACGTCCTGCGGCGTGCAGACGATGGCGACGCCGCTCAGGGGGACCGATTGGGCCACCGTCAAGGAGGCGTCTCCGGTGCCCGGCGGGAGGTCGATCACCAGGTAGTCCAGCTCTCCCCAGTTGACGTCGCCGAGCATCTGCTGGATGGCCTTCGACACCATCGGGCCGCGCCATACCATCGCCTTCTCGGAGCCGGCCAGGAAGCCGATCGACATCAGCTTCAGCCCGAAGGCCTCGATCGGGATCAGCT
>JBOHUX010000153.1:0-5641 GCA_050734915.1 Candidatus Dormibacteraceae bacterium | reverse complement strand
CCCCGGCCCCCACCGCCTCGGGCACCGAGCCGACGCCGGCGCCGGCGAGCCCGCCCGCTGCCGCCGGCTCTCCCACCAGCCACCGCCCGGCCGCCTCGCCGGCCGCCTCGACGCCTGCCCTCCCCAGCCCGAAGGCGGCCGGCCGCCGCTCCGACTCCAACGGGGCGGCCGGGATCCCCGCCAACGTCTCGGGGCCGGCCCCTCCAGCGGCGCCGGGGAACGGACCTCCCGGCCCGCCCGCGGGTGGTGGCGGCGGAGGGGCTCCGGTGGGCATCCCGGGCCTCGCCGCCGCGCTCGGCGCCCTGGCCGCGGTGATCCTGGCGGGGGCGCTCCTCACCCTCCTCACCGGACGGTCGCGCCGCCACCTGGGCCTGCCCATGGGATCCGGCGAGACCGCCCTCGAGCAGGTCTCGGGGCGCGCTCGCCGGTTGGCCGCGGTCCTCGCCGTGGAGGCGGCGGCGAGGCGCGCCGGGCGGCGGCTGCTCGTCGTCCACGTCCTCATCCGGGTGCCGGCGCACAGCGTCGACGAGGGGAGTCCCGGCGAGGTCGATCGGGCGGGCTCGGCGCTGGCCGGCGTCCTCCGGCCGGACGATCTGCTGCTCCGCTACGGAGGCGACGAGTTCCTCTGCGTCATGCCCGGCGTCGGCCCCCGGCGGGCGGCTCGGAGGATGGAGCGGGCGCGCGCCGCCCTCAGCCCCGCGATCTCGTTCGCCTGGAGCACCGCACGACTGCTCCCCGGCGAGCCCGCCAGCGCCCTCATCGCCCGTCCCGCGCCGCCCCGGGCCGACGCCGCCCCCGAGCGTCCGCTCCGGCCCGCGCGCGCCCGGCCGGCGCTCAACGGCTGAGCCGGATGCCCGGATGCCGGCAGCTCAGGAGAGCCGGCCCACGTAGAGGTTGACGACCTCTTCATCGTCGAGCAGGTCGCGGCCCGTCCCCTCGAGCCGGTTCCGCCCCAGGACCAGAACGTAGGCCCACTGCGCATGATGCAGCGTCTCTCGCGTGTTCTGCTCGACGACAAGCACGGCGACGTTGGTGGCCCGGATCGTCTCGATCCGCTCCCAGACCAGGCTCTGGAACCGCGGCGAGAGGCCGGCGCTGGGCTCGTCCAGGATCAGCACCGCGGGGTCCACCATCAGGCCCCGGCCCATCGCCAGCATCGTCCGCTGGCCCCCACTGAGGGTGCTCGCCCGCCGCCGGGACGCCGCGGCGAGATCGGGGAACAGCTGGTAGATCTGATCGACGCGCTCCCGGACGCCCGACCGGCGGCTGTATCCGCCCATCTCGAGGTTCTCGCGCACAGAGAGCTCGGGGAAGACGTTGGCGACCTGAGGGACGTAGGCGATGCCCCGCCGGACCAGCTTCTCGGCCGGCTGCCCGGTCACCTCGGCGCCCTCCACGAAGACCCGGCCGGCGCTGGGCCGGATGAGCCCGGCCACCGCCTTGAGGAGCGTCGATTTGCCGGCCCCGTTGGGACCGACGATGGCGGTGATGGCGCCTCGCCGGGCGGTCACACCGACCCCGTCCACGATGGGCGGCCCGCCGTATCCGGCCGTCAGACCCTCGATGTGGAGAGCCGCCGGATCCGCGGTGGTGCCGGTCGCCATCAGCTCGGCATCTCGCCCAGATAGGCGTCGATCACGGCCTGATTGGACCGGAGCGACGAGAACGGCCCGGTCGCGATCACGCGGCCCTCGGCCATGACCACGACCTGGTCCGTCACCCTCTCGATGAAGGGGAGGTTGTGCTCGACGATGACCACCGTCGTGCCGGCACCGATGAAGGCCTCGACGGCGGCGGCCATGCGCTCGCCGAGGACCGGGTTGACGCCCCCCATCGGCTCGTCCAGGATCACCAGCCGCGGCTCGGCGATCCGGATGCGCGCGAACTCGAGCAACCGCTTCTGGCCGCCGCTGAGGTTCCCCGCCCGCTCGTTTCTGAGCTCCGCGAGGCCGAACACGGCCAGGATCTCTCGAGCCGCGGCCAGCTCCGACCGGGCCGCCTCCCGGCCCCTGGCGCCTGGCCCCCGGACCGCCCGCCAGAAGGTCTCCCGCTCCGCGTTCCAGCGTGCCAGGAGCATGTTCTCCAGGACCGTCAGGGCGGGCCACTCGCGAGGCGACTGGAACGTACGGACCAGGCCGAGCCGAGAGATCCGGTGCGGAGGCAAGCCGTGGACGGGCCGCCCGTCGAGCAGCACAGTGCCGGAATCGGGCAGCTTGAACCCGGAGATGAGATCGATGGCGGTGCTCTTGCCGGCTCCGTTGGGACCGATGAGACCCGTCACGCTTCCCCTCGGCGCCTCGAACGAGCAGGCGTCCACGGCGCGGACGCCCCCGAAGTGCTTGGAGAGCCCATCCACGGCCAGGATGGGGCCCGCGACCGGGACCGCCACCTATCCCGACGCTCCCGGCTCGCCGGCGGGCAGCTCCGACCGGGATGCACCCGGCCCCGGCGGGGAGGGCCCCCGGTCCACGAAGCGGCGCTCGGGAAGCAGGCCCTGGGGGCGGAAGCGGAGGAAGAGGATCAGAACGGCACCAACCACCACCTCGCGCAGGGCAGGCGTGACGTTGGCGTGCCCCGGGAACTCGGGCAGGTAGCGGGTCGATTCCTGCAGGAGCACGATCATCAGCACCACCCCCAGCACCACCCCCCTCGTGTTCCCCCGCCCGCCGACGAGGACGGCCGAGTACAGGACGATGGTCTCGATCGGCGACCAGGCGGAAGGGTTGAAGGCGCTCAGGTAGGCGGCGAAGAGGGCCCCCCCCAACCCCGCCAGGCCGGCGCCGATGACATACGCCTTGAGCTTGAGCCGGTGGATGTCGCGCCCGAACGCCGCCGCCGCCCGCTCATCCTCGCGAATGGAGCGCAGGGCGAGCCCGAAGCGGCTTCCGGACAGGCGGGCCATGAACGCGTAGACGAGCCCGAACACGACCAGGCTGAACCCCAGGAAGAAGTACTGGTAGCTCTGGAAGTCGAGCCCGAGGGCGCCCCCCATCGGGGTGACGAGGCCGGACAGGCCGTTGTAGCCGTCGAAGAGCGGCACGAACTGCCCGGCCATCACGTAGAGCACGTAGACGGCGCCCAGGGTGACGATCGAGAAGTAGATGCCGCGCAGATGGTGGAGCGCGATCAGGCCGACGATGAGCCCCATGGCCATCGAGGCCAGCACCGCGAAGGGCACCGCCGCCAGGTAGGGCAGATTGAAACCGAGGATGTACTGCGCTGGCGGGGGTTGGCGCCCGATGGTCAGGACCAGGGTCATGTAGGCGCCGAGGGCGACGTACCCGTAGTAGGCGAGGTCGAAGTCCCCCGACCAGCCCCAGATCACGTTCAGGCCCAGGGCCATGATCCCGAAGATGGCACCCTCAGTGAGGACCGAGAGCAGGTACTCGGCGTTCATTCGAAGACGCTCCGGCGGGCGTTGGAGAAGAGTCCCCGAGGCCTGACGAGCACCACCAGGGCCAGGATCGCGAACGCGAAGGCGAGCTCGTAGCTGGCGCTGATGTAGCCACCGGTGAACTCCAGCGCGACACCCACGATGACGGCGCCGACCATGGTGCTGAAGGCCTTGCCGAGGCCGCCGGCAACGGCCGCGGTGAGGGTGATGAGGAAGAAGCTGAAGCCGAAGTAGGGGTTGAACGTGCCCACGCTCTCGGCCAGGATGAACCCCGCGTAGCCGGCGATCAGCCCGGCCATGAACCAGGTCGCACTCGCCACGCGGTGGGCGTTGATGCCGGTGACGCGGGCCAGCTCGCGGTTCTGGGCCACCGCCCGCAGAGCCTTGCCGAACTTGGTGTGCTGGATGACCACGTAGAGGGCAGCCGTGATGCCCAGGGCGGAGCCGATGATCTCCACCTCGGGCCGCGTCCACAGGAACGGTCCGTACTGGTGGGGGGCGCCCTGGGCGATCGAATAGGCGACGTTGGAGGCGCCGAAGAAGATGACCAGGAAGTTCTGGATCACCAGGGAGACGCCCAGGGTGGCGATGAAGGTGGGCAGCGAGCCGACGCCGCGACGGACGAACCGATCGACCACCGCGGTATGCACGACGAGGGCCATGACGCCGCCCGCACCGGCGGCGGCCAGAGCGGAGGCGATCGCGTTGCCGGTCGCGTGCTGGACCAGATAGGCGGCGTAGGCGCCGACGGTCAAGAGCTCGCCGTGCGAAAGGTTGGCCACGTTGGTGACCGCGTACTCGAGGGTGAAGGCGACCGCCGAGAGGGCGAGGATCGACGCGGTCACGATTCCGAAGCCGAGGATCAGGAGCGGCTCTTGCACGGATCCGCCTCCTCGTCGGATCTCGTCACGCGAGGTCTGTGAGCGGGCCGGCCGGCCGCCCTCCCCGCCGGGAGGGGGCCGGTCCGGTCCGAGCTCTCTTGATCGTTACCGGGACGTTCCGAGAGGCCGCTCGGGCCGGCGGCCCGTCACGGCGTCGCCCGCGCGAGGTCGGGCGCCGAGAGGAGCGCCACCTGCTGCTCCTGGCCCGAGGAGGAGTCGACCTTGAACGCGCCGTAGGGGCCGAACACGTTGTGGTACTTGTTGTAGTTGAGGTCTCCACTGGCGCCGTCGTAGTTGATCCCCTGGCCCGCCTTGAGCAGCTTCAGGCAGTTGGCGTACGTGTAGCAGACGGTGCCCGGTGGGTTGGAGACGTCGCCCAGGGCGCTGACCACGGCGTCGCCCGCCGTCGTCCCCGCCTGCTGGATGGCGAGGGCCAGGGTGACCACGGCGTCATAGGCGTAGTTCGCGTTGGCGAGCGGGATCGCGCTGGCCCCGAACTTGGCGGCGAAGACCTTGTTGAAGTTGTCGGCACCCTGGCCCGTGACCGAGGTCCCGTAGACCGAGATCAGGTGGTCGTGCGCGACCGGGAAGGTGACCGCCTTGAGGTACTCGGCGCCCCCGGTGACATCGGTGCCCACGAAGGGGATGGCCAGGTTGTCCAGCTCCTTGAAGTTCTGGAAGAGGACGGCCGCGGTGGCGGGGTCGGTCTGGGTGAAGATGACGTCCGGCTTGGTCGCGATCACCTGCTGAACCTGGGTCCGGTAGGAGGTCTGATCGGGCGCCACGGTCACGTTCGAGACGATCTTCCCGCCCTGCTTCTGGAAGGCGGCGGTGATGGGCTTGATGAACGTCTGGGCGGCGATGTCCGAGTAGAAGAGCAGCGCCGCGTTCTTGTACCCCATCTTGTGGGCGTAGAGAGCCATCGCGACCCCCAGCTGCGAGTCCGAGGGGCTGTCGCGCCACAGGTACTTGTTGGTGTTGTGGTCGAAGATGGTGCTGCCGCCCTGGAACTCGTCCGGCATCTTGGCCTGGGTCAGGATGGGCGTGGCGGCCGCGATCTCCTGGGTCTCCGGCCCGATGATCCCCGCCACCTTGTCGGCGGCGAGGAGCTGGCGCAGGGCGGGCACGGAGTCCGCCTCGTCGCACTGGGTGTCGGCATGGTAGAGAGCCATCTTCTTGCCGCGGATCCCGCCGGCGTCGTTGATCGCCTTCTCGGCCACCTGCGAGCCCTGCAGCATCGCCTCGCCGAGGCTGGCGAGGGTGCCGGTGAAGCAGGAGAGCACGCCCATGCCGATCGTCCCGCCGCTGCCGGTGGTGATCCCGCCCCCGCCCGAGGACGACGAGCCGCAGGCGGCCAGCACCAGCC
>JBOHUX010000152.1:0-5651 GCA_050734915.1 Candidatus Dormibacteraceae bacterium | reverse complement strand
GGCCTGGATTGACCGCTCGCTTCAGGCGCCCAGGCCGCTCGAAGAGCTGGCGCTGCCAATGATGGCCCTGGAGGTAATGACCTGGACTTTAGCCCACCTTCACAAGCGCCGACTCGTCCACCAACGCGAGGGAACTCCACCCTTCATCCTTTCTGGCGTCCTCGGCATTCGCTGCTGACAGTTGGCGGAGGGAGAGGGATTCGAACCCCCGGAGGCTTTCACCTCAGCGGTTTTCAGGACCGCCGCCATCAACCGGACTCGGCCATCCCTCCATCCGAGGCGCCCGGTGGAGTCTACCCACCCTCGCGACACGGGGCGCCATTCGGGAGCATGGATGCGGGCTCGCTCACGCGCAGGCTCTACGAGGCTTATCAGGCCCGCGATTGGGCTGCCGCCGGCGCACTGCTCCATCGCGACGCAGCCCTCGAGATGCCGGCGACCGCCGAGCGCCTCCAGGGTCGAGCGACGATCATCGCCTTCCAGGCCGCCTACCCGGAGCCATGTGGTGACCTGTCGGTGCTCCGGGTCGTGGCCGGGGACGAGGACCTGGCGGAGGCCGCCGTCGAGGTCGAGGTCGTCGCAGCGACCGAGACCTTTCGGATGGCGGGGCTCTGGCACGCGGAGGCGGACCTGCTCCGGCATGGGGTCGAATACTGGATCACCGTCGGCGGAGAGGAGGCGCCTCCTGGCCGTGTCAGCCGGCGATCCGCTCCATGCCGCCCAGGTAGGGCCGCAGCGCGGCGGGGATCCTGATCGATCCGTCCGGCTGCTGGCAGGCCTCGATCAGCGCGGCCACCGTTCTCACGGTGGCGAGGCCGCTGCCGTTGAGGGTGTGTAGGAAGCGCGGCGGCTCCCCGGCCGCGGGCCGGTAGCGGAGGTTCGCGCGCCGGGCCTGGAAGTCGCTGAAGACCGAGCAGGAGGAGACCTCCAGATACCGGCCCAGCCCCGGCGCCCAGGCCTCCAGGTCGTACTTCTTGAACTGCGCGAAGCCCATCTCGCCGCTGCACATGGAGAGCACCCGGTAGTGAAGGCCGAGCCGGCGGAGGATGTCCTCGGCGTCGGCGGTCAGCGACTCCAGCTCCTCCAGCGAGGTCTCCGGGATGGTCAGCTTGACCAGCTCCACCTTCTGAAACTGGTGGAGTCGGAGGTAGCCGCGCGTGTCCTTGCCGGCGGCGCCCGCCTCCGAACGCCAGCAGGGCGAGTAGGCGACGTATCGAAGCGGCAGCCGGTCACCGGCGAGGATCTCGTCGCGATGCAGGTTGGTGAGCGGGACCTCGGCGGTGGGCACCAGCCAGAGATCCCGGCCAGCGAGCCGGAAGGCCTCGTCACCGAACTTGGGCAGGTTGCCGGTCCCGATCATCGAGTCGCTGTTGACGAGGAATGGCGGCAGGATCTCGGTGTAGCCGTGCTCCCGCGTGTGGACGTCGAGCATGAGCTGGATCAGCGCCCGCTCGAGGCGGGCCCCCGCCCCCTTGAGGAAGGCGAAGCGCGAGCCCGAGACCTTCGCCGCCCGCTCGAAGTCGATGATGTCCAGCGCCTCGGCGAGGTCATGGTGGGTGCGGGGCTCAAAGTCGAAAGACGGTCTCGCCCCCCACTCGCGGACGACGAGGTTGTCGGAATAGCTCTTTCCGATCGGGACCGACTCGTGAAAGACGTTGGGCACCTCCAGGAGCGCGGCGTCGAGCTCGTTCCTGATGCGTTCCACCTCGCCACCCAGCCGCTTGACATGCTCGGCCACCTCCTTCATGCCCGCCAGCAGTGCGCTTTCGCGGGTCCGGCCGAACTCCTTGGAGCGCGCGTTCTGATCCGCGCGGGCAGCCTCCGACTCCGCCAGGCGCTCCCGCCATCTGAGATCCAGATCGAGGACCCGGTCCACGATCCCCGCCTCCCCCTCCCCCTTGAGGGTCACCGCGCGCCGGACCACGTCCGGGCTCCTGCGGATGAAGTCGAGCGCCAGCATCTCTAGCCGGGCTCCGGCCGCATTTGGGGGAAGAGGATCACGTCGCGGATCGAGGACTGGCCGGTGAGCAGCATGACCAGCCGATCAACGCCGACGCCGAGGCCGCCGGTCGGCGGCAGGCCGTGCTCGAGGGCGCGCAGGTAGTCCTCGTCCATCGGGTGCGCCTCCCGATCCCCCGCCCGGCCGGCCGCCGCCTGGTCCTCGAAGCGGCGGCGCTGGTCCAGCGGGTCGGTCAGCTCCGTGAAGGCGTTGGCCACCTCACGGCCCTCGACGATGAGCTCGAAGCGCTCGACGAAGCGGGGATCGTCGGAGCGGCGGCGCGCCAGGGGCGAGACCTCGACAGGGTAGTCGAGCACGAAGGTGGGCGCCCGCACCGTCGCCTCCACCTCCTCCTCGTAGACGCGGAAGAGCTCGGGCCCGACCAGATCACGCCCGGTCACCTCGAGGACGAGATCGACCATCCGCCGCCGCGGGTAGGGCGGCCGAAGGGAGATCCCGCGGCCCTCATCCGGGCTCTCGAGCGGGCAGCCGGCCCCGGCCGCCGCGGCGACGACGAGGGCCTCGGTCAACTCCATCATGTCCTCATAGGTCGCGTAGGCCTGGTAGCACTCGAGCATCGTGAACTCCGGGTTGTGACGGGGGGAGAGCCCCTCGTTCCGGAAGACGCGGGACAGCTCGTAGACGCGCTCCATCCCCCCCACCACCAGCCGCTTCAGGTGCAGCTCGAGCGCGATCCGCAGATAGAGGTCGCGGTCGAGGGCGTTGTGGTGGGTCAGGAAGGGCCGCGCGTTGCCGCCGCCAGGGATCTCCTGGAGGACCGGAGTCTCCACCTCCAGGAACCCGGCGGCGTCGAGGTGGCGCCGGATCGCGGCGATCGCCCGCGAGCGGGCGGTGAACACCTCGGCGGCAGCCGGGTTGGCGATCAGGTCGAGGTATCGCTGCCGGTAGCGGGTCTCGACGTCCTTGAGCCCGTGCCACTTCTCGGGCAGAGGACGCAGTGACTTGGTCAGAAGCCGGAACGAGGCCACCTCGACGCTCACCTCGCCGCGCCGGGTCTTCAGGACGGGCCCCTCGACCCCGACCAGATCCCCCGGGTCGAGGTCGTTGAAGCGATCGAGCTCCGCCTCGCCGAGCCGGTCGCGCCGGGCCATGAGCTGGATCCTCCCCCCGGAGTCCTGAAGGTCGGCGAAGGTCAACCCGCCGGCCGGCCGCTTGACCATCAGCCGCCCCGCCAGCCGGACCGGATCGGTGCGCTCGCCGTCGCCGAGAAGGAGCCGCGCGCCATCGCTGGTGTGGGTCCGCTGGAACTCCCGCGCATAGACCTCCACGCCCGCCGCCTGCAGACGGTTCAGCTTCGCCCGGCGGTCCCCCAGGACCGATGAGGGATCCGCGGGGGGATCGGATTCCCGGCCGCTCCTGTTCAAGCTCACCAGGCCGATTACGTTAGCTGACGCGACGGGGGGGAGCGCCGGAGCCGCCGGCCCCCTACTTGACGGTGACGATCCTGACCCGGCGCGTTCCGGTCGGCGCGCTGCACTCGACCTCCTCGCCGGCCCGGTGGCCGATCAGCGCCCTGCCGAGCGGGGACTCGTTGGAGATCCGGCCCTCCAGCGGGTCGGCCTCGGCCGCGCCCACGATCGAGTACGTCTCGTCACCCTCGTCCGAGGTGACGACCACCCTGGCCCCGACCCCCGCGACGCCCTTGACCCGCTCCTCGTCCTCGATCATGACCGCGTTCCGGAGCATGACCTCGATCGTCATCACGCGCCCCTCGATCAGGCTCTGCTCGTTCTTCGCCTCCGTGTACTCGGCGTTCTCGGCGATGTCACCGAAATCCCGGGCCGCGCGGATGCGCTCGGCCACCTCCGGACGGCGCACGGTGACCAGGAAGTCGAGCTCCTCCGCGATCTTGCGGCGACCGTCGCGGGTCAGCAGAACGGGCTTGTCCTCCATGACAGAGCGGGGATCATACCACCGCTTCGCGGGGGTCAAACCGGCCTCTCACAGAGGCCGGCGGGAGGGCCGCCCGCTAGACCGAGAGGTCGCGGTCCTCGGCGGCCGGGAACGCCTCCGGTCGATTCCCCGCGCGTGTCCTCGAGTCCTCGTCCAGAGCGCGCCCGACCAGGACGTCGACCTCGTCGTCCGAATGGGCCGGATCGTGGTGGTAGAAGGCGAGCCTGCCCGCGCCCGACTCGTGGGCGACCCGCAGCGCGTACTCGAAGGTGGCGTGGCCCCACCCGACCCTGCTCCGGTATTCGTCGGCGCTGTACTGCGCGTCGTGCGCCAGCAGGTCGGCATCTCGACACCAGTCCACCAGCGCCCTGTGCCCATCCCCGCCGCCGGCGGCCGGGGGCTCGTTGTCGGTCGCGAACACGAAGGCCCGGCCCGCCTCCTCCACGCGGTACCCGAACGTGGCCACGGGGTGGTTGAGCAGGTGGGGTGTGATCCGGGCCCCCCCCACCTCGAAGACCTCGCCCGCCCGCCGCTCGATGAACTCGACCCCGGCGGGCATCTCCTCCAGCCGGAGCGGGAAGTAGGCGGGCGCCATCTGGTCGGCGAAGGCCTCCTGGAGCGACCTCATGGAACCGCCCGGCCCGACCACGGTCAGCCTCGTCCCGGGCACGAAGTTGGGCGCGAAGAACGGGAAGCCCTGGATGTGGTCCCAGTGGGTGTGCGTGATCAAAAGGTGGGCCCGGAGCGGCCGGTCGCCCAGCGCCGAGCCCAGCTCGGCGATGCCGGAGCCGCTGTCGATGATGATCAGCTCGCCCGATCCGGTGCGGACCTCGACGCAGGCCGTGTTGCCCCCGTAGCGGAGAGTCCGCGGGCCCGGGGTGGGCCGCGTTCCCCGCGTGCCCCAGAAGCGGACCTTCAAGGGACCGCTGGCGGGGGCCTCACGGCTCGGCCCGGACGGGGAAAGGCGTCGCTTCAATCACAAGCGACACTCTTTGTATCATCGCCCGTCGCGATTTTGTCCATAGATGAGGCGCAAACCTTCCAGCGTGAGCAGGGGGTCTACCGCCTCGATGACGGTGGTGAGGCCCGCCACGAGGTCCGCCTGGCCGCCGGTGGCGACCACGCGAGCCGAGCCCCCCAGCTCTTCGGTCATGCGGCGCACCATGCCCTCGACCTGGCCCACGAACCCCCACAGCAGGCCGGACTGAATGGCGGCCACGGTGGTCCGCCCGATCACGGTGTCGGGCGCGACGGGTTCCACGCGAGGCAGCCGCGCCGTGTGAGCGACGAGCGCTTCGAGCGAGATCTGGACGCCCGGCGCGATCGCCCCGCCCAGGTAGTCGCCCTCCGCCGAGATCGCGTCGTAGGTGACGGCGGTGCCGAAGTCGATCACGATCGCGGGGCCGCCGTAGCGTCGGAACGCCGCCAGCGCGTTGGCGATACGGTCGCCGCCCACGTCCTGCGGGTTGCCCCCGTAGCGCACCCGGACCCCCGTCTTGACGCCCGGCCCGAGCGTCACCGGGTCCACGCCGAGATGCCGGATCGACGTCTCCTGGAGCGCCGCGTTGAGACTGGGCACCACGCTCGCGATGACGACGTCGGTGACCGCCGACACGTCCAGGCGACGGAGCGCGAAGAGATGGCCGAGGCTCGTCGCCACCTCGTCAGGAGTCCAGTCGGCGGGCGTGCTGATCCGCCAGTGGGCGATCAGGTCCTCCTCGTCATAGAGGCCGATGAC
>JBOHUX010000151.1:0-5677 GCA_050734915.1 Candidatus Dormibacteraceae bacterium | reverse complement strand
CGCCGGCGCCGGCGCCGGTCCGGCTCCTCGCCTGGACCCACGACCTGGCGGCGACCAATCCCCGCTACGGAGGTTTCAGGCGCCCCGGTCATCCGTACACGCTGATCGCCACCGCCCAGCCGCGGGTCCGCTACGTCGCGGTCTCCGCGGCAAGGGCCGCCGAGGTCGCCAACGCTCTCGGCCTGACCCCGGCGCAGGTGCCGGTGGTTCCCAACGGCATCGATCCGGCCGCCTTCCTGGACATCGGCGAGAGCACCCGGGACCTCGGCCGCCGGGCGGGGTTCGCCGGCGCCGACCCGCTGGTGCTGGTCCCGGCGCGGGTGACGCGCCGCAAGCGCCTCGAGCTCGCGATCGCGGCCGCCGCCCAGCTCCGCAGGCGCCACCCGCGGCTGCGGGTGGTGGTCACCGGGGCGCTCGGCCCCCACACCGCCGACAACCGCGCCTACCAGTGCGAGCTGGCGGCGCTCAGAGATGGAGCCGGGCTCCAGGACGTGGTCGTCTTCTGCCACGAGCACGGGGCGGGGGACGACAACGCACATCCGGTGGACGGCGCGATGATGGCCGAGCTCTACCGGCTGGCGGACGTCGTCCTGCTCACCAGCGAGTCGGAGGGGTTCGGGCTTCCCGTCCTCGAGGCCGCCCTGGCGCGGGTGCCGATCGTCTGTCCGGACATCCCGATCCTGCGGGAGGTGGGAGGCGACGGCCTGATCGCCTTCCCCGCGGACGGCGGACCGGGACAGGTCGCCGCGGCCGTGGATCTGGCCCTCGACCTGCCCGGCCCGCGGCTGCGCTCGCGGGTTCTCCGAGCCAATGACTGGGACCGCGTCCGGCGGCAGCTCGAAGACCAGATCGAGGCGGCCCTTGCCTAGCGAGTCCAGGCGGACATCGCCGGGGGAGCGGTTGACCATCATCATCCCCGTCATCCGGGCGGCGGCCGCCCCCCGGCTGCTCGACCTGGCCGAGGCGCTCCTCCGCCGCGAGGGCGGCAGTGGACAGCTGCTGGGCGTGGTCGAGGTCCCCTACGAGCGCCCGATCGCGCTCAGCGTCACCGTCGCCCGCCGCTACCGGACCCTCCTGCAGCGGATCACGTCCATGCCGAGGCTCCAGGAGGCGGGCCTCAGGGTGCAGGTCCGGGTCACCCACGACGTCGCCACCGGTATCCGGGAGGCGGTCTACGAGAGTGGCGCCGATCTCCTGATCCTCGAATGGCCGGGCCTCGCCAGCCACCGCGCCAATCGCTTCGGCGCCGTCGTCGACGACCTCGTCGCCGACCCCCCGACCGATCTCCTGCTGGTCCGCCAGGAGGGCGAGCGCACCCGCGATCGGGGCGAGCTGCGCAGCGTCCTGGTGCCCATCCGGGGGGGCGCCAGCGCCCGGCTCGCCCTCCAGGCCGGACAGGCGCTGGCCGGGTTCCACGGCGCCGACCTGACCGCCATGCACACCTACAACTCACGCCAGGCACCGGAACGGCGGCGCCGGGAGAGCGAGCAGTTCCGGGCCTTTCTGGAGGGATCCGGCGAGCCGGTGCCGAGGGTGATCGAGATCGACGCCGCCCAGCCCGGCCGGGCGATCCTCGACGAGGCCGCCCGCCACCAGGCCGTCGTCCTCGGCGCCTACTCGGAGCCGGTCCGATCTCCGGCGGTGGTCGGCTCGGCCCTGGAGCGGGCGGTGAGACGCATTCCGGGGACGGTCGTGATCGCCAAGAGCGCGAGCACGGTGCGCCCGCTGGCGGACCCCGAGCTCCCCTACCCCATGGGCCGGGTGCAGCGCACCAACGTCTCGACGCTGGTCGATCGCTGGTTCGCCGAGAACACCTTCCACTCCCGGGAGTTCAAGGACCTGGACCGGCTCACCCAGCTCAAGCGGGGCCAGGGGCTGACCATCAGCCTGGCCCTCCCGACCCGGAACGAGGCGGCGACCATCGGCCGGATCATCAGGGTCATCACCGAGGAGCTGATGGAGCGGCACCCGCTCCTGGACGAGGTCGTCGTGATCGACAGCCAGTCCACCGACGACACGGTGGACATCGCCCGCTCGATGGGGGTCCCGGTCGTCGACCACCGGCAGATCCTGCCCGGCCTGGGCAGCTATCAGGGCAAGGGCGAGGCGCTCTGGAAGAGCCTGCACCTGCTCCGGGGCGACCTCGTCGCCTGGTGCGACACCGACATCTCCAACATCCACCCGCAGTTCATCTACGGAGTCCTCGGGCCGCTCCTCACCGATCCCCGGATCGGCTACGTGAAGGGGTTTTACCGGCGCCCGCTCAACTTCGGCCCCGAGATCCACGCCGCCGGCGGCGGGCGGGTCACGGAGCTGACGGCCCGACCCATCATCAACCTCTTCTACCCGGAGCTCTCGGGAATCCTGCAGCCGCTCTCGGGCGAGTACGCGGGACGCCGCGAGCTCCTCGAGAAAGTTCCCTTCTTCACCGGTTACGGGGTCGAGATGGGCCTCCTGATCGACATCCTGGAGACCTTCGGCCTGAACCGGATCGCGCAGTGCGATCTGGGCATGCGCATCCACCGCAGCCAGGAGCTCTTCGAGCTCTCCAAGATGGCGTTCGCGATCATGCAGGTGGCTCTGAGGCGGCTGGGCGACCGCCACCGCATCCACCTCCTGGAGGAGGTGAACCGGAGCATGAAGCTGATCCACTTCGCGAGCGACCGCTTCTTCCTGGAGGTCAAGGACATCGAGGACCAGGAGCGCCAGCCGATCATCGTGGTGCCCGACTACGCCGGCCGCCGGCAGGCGATGCGCAACCCGCGGCCGGACGACGGCTCCGAGCTGGTCTTCTGAGCGGCCGGCCGGCCGGGACTACCCCTCCGCGATTTGCAGCGGCTCCGTCCGCATCGGCCCCCCGTCGCTGACGGCGACGAAGGCGTTGATGTCCACCGCCCGCCCTCCCTCGACGGCCACGATCAGGTAGGCGCAGCTCGACCACGAGCGCTGCGCGTCGGTGACCGACGCCTGCGCCGGATGGTCGGGGTGGCTGTGGTAATAGCCGATCACGTCCAGCCCGCGCTCGTCGCACTCGCGCTGGACGCGGATCTGGTCGCGGGGATCCAGCTCGTAGCGGTCCCGGGAACGCTCCACGACCGTGTTCCGCGCGCGCCGGATGGCGGTCGCCAAGCCCTGGCCGGCGGGGCCGACCATGATCCCGCAGACCTCGTCCGGATAGCCCTCCTCGCCGTGGGCACGGACCTCCTCCAGGGCCTGCCGGGTGATCCTCATCTCGGCCTCTCGGGGCCTCGGGACCGGTAGAGCCCACTGGAGAGGTAGCGGTCGCCCCCGTCCGGGAAGATGGTCACCACCACCCCGCGCCGCACGCGCTCAGCCAGCTTGCGAACCCCCCACAGCGCGGCGCCCGAGGAGTGGCCGACGAGCAGGCCCTGCGCGCGGGCGAGCGCGCGCGCCAGCTCGTAGGCGGCCTCGGTCGGGCAGCCCCAGATCTCGTCGGGGAGCGAGGGGTCCCAGATTCCGGGCACGATCGAGCTGGGCAGGTGCTTCAGGCCCTCGAGGCCGTGGAACGCCTCCTCCGGCTGCACGGCGTAGGCACGGATCGACGGGTCGTGCTCCTTGAGGCGCCGCGTGGTGCCGGTGAAGGTGCCCGTGGTGCCCAGCCCGGCCACGAAGTGGGTGACGCGTCCGTCGGTCTGCTCCAGGATCTCCGCGCCGGTGCCCAGGTAGTGGGCGAGTGGGTTGGCAAAGTTGGAGTACTGGTCCGGGTAGAAGTAGCGGCCGGGCTCCGCGGCGACGATCTCCCGGCAGCGGCGGATGGCGCCGTCCGAGCCCTCCATCCCGTCCGAGTACACGATCTCGGCCCCGTAGGCGCCCGCCAGCTGCTTGCGCTCGTCGGTCACGTTCTCGGGCATGACCAGGGTGATCCGGTAACCCTTGGCGCCCGCCACCATCGCGTACGCGATGCCGGTGTTCCCGGAGGTGGAGTCGATGATCGTCCGCCCCGGGGTCAGCCGGCCGTCGCGCTCACCCGCCTCGATCATGGCCAGGGCGGCCCGGTCCTTGACCGACCCCCCGGGGTTGAACCACTCCGCCTTGGCGTGGACCTCGAGATCGGGGAACTCGGACTCGAAGAGGCGGATACGGAGCAGGGGCGTGTTGCCCACGAGGCCGAGCACACCGCCGGCTCCGGTTCGATTCAGGACCATCCCAAAGTCCTATGAACCGCAGCCCCCCCGCCGGCGATTCCGCTCAGGGGCCCGTCCGGCCGATGAGCGCGATTCCCACGACGGCGAAGATGGCGCCCAGCGCATACCCGAGCAGGGACCGCCGGTAGAGGCTGCCGCCCTCGGGAGAGAGGATGTTGAGGATCGCCTTGCCGATCAGCAGCCCCCCGCCGACCATGGCCACCCAGGCGTGCGGCGTGAGGAGCCCGTAGAGGAGGACGCCCGCGAAGATCGCGACCTCCACGAGTTGGACGAAGGTGTACGGACGCAAGGCTCAGGCGCCGGCTTCGAGGGCACCCAGAAAGTCCTCCACGATGTCCGCCGGATCCTCGATGCCGGTGGAGACGCGGACGGTCCCCCCGGTCACGCCGAGGGCGGATCGCTGCTCCGGGCTGAGCGAGCGATGGGAGGTGATCTCCGGATAGGAGACAGTCGTCTCCACGCCGCCCAGGCTGGCGGCGAACCGCACCATCCGCAGCCGGGACTGCAGGCGCTCGGCGGCTTCGCGACCGCCCCCCAGCTGGAAGGCGAACATCCCCCCGGCCCCCCTGGGAAGGAGACGGGCGGCGATCTCACGGTCGGGGTTGCCGGCGAGGAGCGGGTGGTGGACGGCGGCGACGCCCGGGGCTCCCTCGAGGCGGCTCGCGAGCTCGAGGGAGCTCTCGCTGACCCGCGCCATGCGCAGGGCCAGCGTCCGCAGCCCGCGGAGCGCCAGCCAGGCCTCGAAGGGCCCGAGCGTGGTGCCGAGCCGCCCGGCGCGGCCGCGCGCGGCGCTCATCGCCTCGGTGCCGCCCGCCACCACGCCGGCGACGAGATCGGAATGGCCGCCGATGTACTTGGTCGCGCTGTGCACGACCGCGGCCGCCCCAAGCTCCAGCGGCCGGGACAGGATCGGGGTGGCGAACGTGTTGTCAACGAGCACCGGCACCGCCGCCCGCCCCGCCAACCGGCAGACGGCCGCCAGGTCCGCCACCCGGCTGAGGGGGTTGGTGATCGTCTCGCAGAGGACGAGCCCGGCTCCATCGAGCAGCCGCTCGAGGGCGGGGAGATCCCCGAAATCGGCCACCCGCACCCCGTACCCGAGCGGCTCCAGGTCCCGTCGCAGCAGCGCGGAGGTGCCGCCGTAGAGGTCGAGCGGCGCCACCAGAGGGGCGGGCCGCGGAGACAGGGCCAGGATGGCGACCAGCAGCGCGGCCATCCCGGAGCCGGTCGCGACGGCGGCCGGGGCGCCCTCCAGGTCGGCGATCGCGGTCTCCAGCATGGCCACGTTCTCGTTCGAGTTGCGTGCGTACACGTGGCCCGGCCTCTCCCCGCCGGCGACGGTGTCGTAGTCGTCGAGATCGTCGTAGACGTAGACCGAGGTCTGGAAGATCGCCGGCCCGAGCGGTTCGTGGGCGCCGATCTCGCGGCCGGCGTGGACCGCCCGCGAGCCGGGCCTCATCGGGGCCGGCGGGCCAGGCGGCTGGGGCCAGCATAGCGGGCCGACCGCCCCA
>JBOHUX010000150.1:0-5737 GCA_050734915.1 Candidatus Dormibacteraceae bacterium | reverse complement strand
GCGGTCAGCTGATGTTGGTGGATGACTTGGTCGTCACCTCGTACACCACTTGACTGGACGTGGCCCTGGGTACCGCCGCGAGCTCGCCGCCCGAGATTCGAGGACATCAAGCGGTTGACGAGCAGCGGCATGACTAAGAATGTGTAGGCGAGAGAGACGACGCTGATGCCGGCCCGGGATCGGGATCTGCCTGGATCCTGGCCACCTCGGTGATGGTGGCGCGCATGTCAGCGACCAGGTCACCGGTGTCCGGGAACATGGGTGTTCAGGAGGCGCTTGACGTAGAGGTCGGCACCCACCACACGCACCGCGGCGGGGCGAAAATCCGGGCCATGAAGCTGAGGCGGGAGGCGGCGATCCTCAAGAGGAAGGCGATCGCCTCGATGCGGCAGACAGCCAGGTCCTTCAATGACTACGAAGAGGACGGCCGCGTCACCGATCGTCTCCATCTGCAGCATGCCTTCGAGATGCTGCTCAAGGCCGGGCTGGTGCAGAACCGGGTCCGGGTCTTCGACCCTGGCGACGGTAGGTCCCTCGGCACCAACAAGTGCGTCAAGTGGGCGCCCAGCACCTCAAGCTCTCCGATTCAGAAGCTGGCTTGATCGGGGCCATCGACGCGCTGCGGACGAACAGCGGCACTGGTTCGCAGACGCCGACGAAGGCATGCTCTACATCCACGGCGCTCTGTTACCTCAGTCACTCGGGCGCGATTCCGGCACGGATCGCATCGATCCAATCCGGGGGGGGGATGTGTCCTCCCAGGGTCTCTCTCTCAGCCCGGGAAATCCGCCTCGATGCCGTGCATGCCGAGGGTGAACGAGAGTTCGCCGCCGTGGTGCAGATCGTGTTCCAGCACGTGCCAGACCACCCAGGCCCGCGACAACTCGACCTGCTTGCCATCCCAGTCGTCGGTGAACGTCTGGCGCATGTCACCAGGGCTCCAGCGGGCCAGGCTGTCGGTCATCAGGTCCCAGGTGCGGTCGAGGGCCGGCACCAGCTCGTCGGCTGTTCGGTCGGGGGCGCCCGGCTCGTCCCAGTGCGCGATCGCTTCGACGTCCGTGCCGCCGTCCTCGCCCAGGAATGCCGCGAACCAGGCGGCGCGGCAGCCGACGATGTGCGCGGCGTTCTCGCCGATGGAGCGCAGCCCCGGCGCGGCCCGGAGCGCGAGCTGGCCGGCGGTGAGGGGGGCGAGTGCCTTTTTGAGTTGACCCTGGTACGCCTGCCACGACGTGTAGAACGTGGTGAGCGTGAAGTTGTCTTCAGCCACGTGCCTGTTCTCCTGGTTTCGGCCTGTTGGTTCACGGGGCGCAGGTCGCGCGCCGGTAAGAACATCCGCGCACCCTTCGAGGCGCCTCCGACCTGAGAGCTCGGCGCTTGTCGCGTTGCGCGCAGGAGTGCCTGCCCCAGCATGCCACAGCGGCCGGCGCGCCGTCGACGCAGCCGGTAGACTGGCGTCGATGTCCAATCAGATGATCTTCCTGAACCTGCCGGCGCGAAACCTCCAGGAGTCAAAGGAC
Source organism: Candidatus Dormibacteraceae bacterium (assembly GCA_050734915.1). GTDB lineage: Bacteria > Chloroflexota > Dormibacteria > Dormibacterales > Dormibacteraceae > JBOHUX01. The sequence continues at coordinate 4,220 of JBOHUX010000150.1, read as the reverse complement.
TTCTGGACCAAGCTCGGATACTCCTTCAACGCCCAGTTCTCCGACGAAAGGGCCGCCTGCCTGGTCTTCAGCGACACCATCTACGCGATGCTGCTGACCACCGAGTTCTTCCGGACCTTCACCACCAAGGCGGTCGTCGACGGCAGGCAGGCCACCGAGGCCATCGTCGCCCTGTCCGCCGACAGTCGCACGGCGGTGGACGCGCTCGTCGACCGCGCCCTCGCCGCCGGCGCCACGGAAACCCGCCCTGCCCTGGATCAGGGGTTCACGTACCAGCGTAGCTTCGACGACCTCGACGGTCACCAGTGGGAGATCATCTGGACGGACCCGGCCCAGGTCCAGAGCTGAGGGGAGTCCGGGTCCCCGCGGCCGGCAAGACCGGGGCGCCGGGGGGCTGGGGCTCGTCGATGCGGAGCTGTCAGCCGATGGGATGGCGCTCGAAGGGGTACGTCGCCCAGTAGAGCTTGGCGACCTCGCCGGCGCCGTCTCGCACGACGCGCAGCAGCTCGCCCCGCTCGCGGCCGGACACAGTCCGGAACCGGTCGGGGCCGTTCTCTTCGAAGACCGCCGGCGGGACCCCGGCGGGCGTCCCATCGCGGCGGGCGTGGAGGGCGCCGCTCTCGAAGCTGAAGACGAATCGGTACCCCTCCGACCACCAGCCGCCCAGAATCGACTCGATCTCGGGCGGGGCGGGGAGACCCGGACGCCAGACCTGGACGTCGGGCGGCCAGAGCCGGATCAGCTCGCGCGTGAGGTCGATCGCCAGGTCGGCCGGATCGGGTAGCCCGGAGCCGGTGTTGGTGAGGACCGCCGCGCCCGCCTTCCCGGTCCTCGAGTAGACGATCGAGGCCTGGAAGCCGGGCATGCCGCCGTTGTGTCCGGCGAAGATCTCGTCCCCGCGCCGATGCAGCATCAGGCCCCGGCCCCAGGCCAGGCTCCAGCGGTCGGGCTCGGCCATCACCTGCACCGAGCGCATCTGCTCCGCGGAGCGGGGCGAGAGCAGGGCCGGATCGGGGTCGCCGAGGAAGGCCGCCCAGCGGGCCAGGTCACCGGTCGTGCTCCACAACTGTCCCGCCGCCGAGATGCCGGCGATGTCCAGCGGCGGCATCGGGTGCAAGCGATCCGCGTGGGGGTCCACGAAGTAGCCCTGGGCGGCCGGGGCGCGGGGCGTGAGCGTGGTGTCCGAGAGCCCGAGCGGGTCCAGCAGGCAGGCCTGGATCTCCTCGTGCCAGGCCCGACCGGCCAGGCGCGCCACCACCTCGCCGAGGAGCGCGTAGGCGAGGTTCGAGTAGTGCCATGAGGTCCCGGCCGGCAGCACCCGCTCCGCCTCGGCCATCTCCCGCAGGACGCGCTCGGTGGAGGGGAAGTCGAAGTCCTCCCAGCCGACGCCGAGCGGCTCTCGCTGGAGGCCCGACAGGTGGGACATGAGGCGCCCGATGGTCAGCGCCGGCCGGGGCACCTCGGGCAGATGCCGGCTCAGCTCATCGTCGAGATCGAGCCGGTTCTGGTCGTGAAGGCGCATGACCGCCACCGCGGTGAAGGTCTTGGTGATGGAGCCGATCCGGTACTGGGTGTCCGGCGCGGCCGGCGTCTCAGATGAGGCATCCGCCAGGCCGAGCGCCCGCTGCCAGACGATCTCCCGGCCGCGCACCGCCGCCGCGCTGATGCTGGGGAGGCGGCTGGCCATCTGCGCCTCGCCGAGCCGCCGGTCGAGCGCGGCGGCGAGGGTGTCGGGAACCGTGCTGGGCATCGCGTGACAGCGTAGCGCGCGCCCCGTCCGCCTCAGCTCTCCTCGAAGAACTCCCGGAGCCGGCCGGAACGATCCGGCTGGCGCAGCTTGCGAAGGGCGGCCGCCTCCATCTGGCGGATCCGCTCCCGGCTGACGCCGAACCGGCGGGCGACCTCGTCGAGGGTGCGCTGATGGCCGTCGATGAGGCCGAAGCGGAGTTGCAGCACCCGCCGCTCGCGGGGGCTGAGGGTGTCGAGGACGTCCTCCAGCTCTCCGTGCAGGAGGGTGAGGCTGGCGCCCTCCAGGGGCGGCGTGGCGTCCTTGTCCTCGATGAAGTCGGCCAGCGCCGAGTCGTCCTCCTCACCGATCGGAGTCTCCAGGGAGACGGGCTCCTGGCCGAGGATCTCGATGATCTCCCGGACCTTGGCCGCCGTCACCCCCAGCTCCTGGGCAAGCTCCTCCTGGGTCGGCTCGCGCGCGAGCTCCTGCTCCAGCAGCCGGGAGACGCGGACCAGCTTGTTGATGGTCTCCACCATGTGGACGGGGACGCGGATGGTCCGGCTCTGGTCGGCGATGGCGCGGGTGATGGCCTGCCGGATCCACCAGGTGGCGTAGGTCGAGAACTTGTAGCCCTTGTGGTAGTCGAACTTCTCGACCGCGCGGATGAGGCCGAGGTTGCCCTCCTGGATGAGGTCCAGGAAGGAGAGCCCGCGTCCCATGTACTTCTTGGCGATCGACACCACCAGCCGCAGGTTGGCCTCGGTCAGGTGCTGGCGCGCGTCCCAGGAGCCCGCCTCCATCCGCTTGGCGATCTCGACCTCCTGGGCGGCGGTGAGGAGGTCGACGCGGCCGATCTCCTTGAGGTACATGCGGACGGGGTCGTCCAGCGAGACCGAGTCCAGGGACTCGACCTCGGCCAGGAACTCGTCGTCGATCGTCTCCAGATGCTCACCCTCGTCCTCGGTGACGGGGATCCCCATCTCGCGGAAGACGTCGGCGATCCGGAGCATGTCCTCGGGGGACTGCTCCAGCCACGGGAACGCCTCGAGAAGGGCGGGGGGCGACACGTAGCCCTGCTCCCGGCCCTGGTGGATGAGCGCCTCCGCCGTGGCGGCCAACTCCTCCTCGGAGCCCTTCGTGACCTGGTCCGCTGTCTTGCTCTCCAGCTTCTGTGCCATGCGAAATCAAAACGTCCTCGGGGCCGGCTCCGGTACGCGGGCCTCCATCAGCCCGCGGCCGGCCATCCACCTGATTACTACCCGGACGGGCCACAACTCGAACGTGGGCGCTCCCGATCGCATTCCGGCCGGTTACCCGGCGCCCGCGCGTGCGTTCTGTATGCCAGACCCCCGTATCGGATACGAGCCAGGAGGCCGAACAGATGACACGATCTCGAATCGCCACCGGCGCCGCCCTCGGCTGGGTGGCCCTCCTCGTCGCCGCCTGTGGGCAGGGGGCGGCCGTCCCCTCCGGCTCCGGCGCGTCCGTCCACGCGCTCGGGCCGCGCTCGGGTTCGGCGGCCAGGTCCTATTCCCCCGCCGGGACTGCTGGCGTGGCGGCCCCCGGCGGGGTGGCGGTCCCCTCCAACAAGCAGTCCGCGCCCCCGCCCGGGGTCGGCGAGGGCCCCCGGGTCATCCGGACCGCCCGCCTCACGCTGGAGGTGGGCGCCGGCCACTTCGACTCCAGCCTGGACCGGGTCATGAGCCTGGTCTCGGAGGAGGGGGGCTACATCGCCGGCAGCGACGCGGGGAGCGCGTCGGGACCGATCCGCCACGGGGTGATCACATTCGAGGTGCCGGCCGCCAGGTTCCAGGACTCGATCGCCAGGCTGCGCAAGATGGGCCGCCTCCAGGACCTCAACATCCAGGGCCAGGACGTGAGCGCCCAGTATGTCGATCTCCAGGCCCGCCTCCAGAACGAGGAGGCACAGCGGGATGCGATGCTCGCCCTCCTGAAGCAGGCGACCTCGATCGGCGACATCATCAGCATCCAGAACCAGCTGGGGGCGATCACCCAGCAGATCGAGGAGTACAAGGGCCAGATCGGGCTGCTCGATCATCAGACCAGCTACTCGACGATCACCGCCACCATCGAGGAGTCACCCCTGGTGCCGGGCCGGCCGCCCGGCGACAGCTGGGGATTCGTCACCGCGCTGGGGCAGTCGCTCCACTACTTCGTCCGGACCGTGAACGGGATCCTGGTCGGGCTCGGCGCGGCCGGCCCGGCGCTCCTGATCCTCATCGGTCTCGGGCTCGCCTACTGGCGCTGGGGCGCTCGGCGCCGGGCGCAGCAGGGGGGCGCGGGCGCGTGAGGCGCGTTCCCGAGACCGATTCCGGGACCGATGCATCCTCTTGACAGGCGGGGTTGGCGGGCGGCGCGAAGAGGCCTAGGCTCCGCGTCGCCCATGTCGCGCCCGCTCGCCGCCGCCGTCATCACCGTCGCTCTCGGGGCGGCGGCCTGCGCCCCGCCGGCCGGCTCCGCCCCGCCGGGC
>JBOHUX010000149.1:0-5781 GCA_050734915.1 Candidatus Dormibacteraceae bacterium | reverse complement strand
GCATTTGCCCTCGATCGTACGGCCGTTCAGTGGCGGCGTCCAGGTTCTTGACAGGCCTGTCAGGCGGGGCCGCGTCCGGTCTCGAAGAGCGAGAGCAGGAGCTGGGCCAGGGCGGAGATGGCGCTTTCTTCCTCCGCCGCCGTCATCGGCACCAACCGGGCCGGGAGCAGAGTCAGCGTGGCCGCCTTCTCCGGTGGGAGTGGGCGCGAGGCCGGGCGGCGGGAGACAGGAGGGGCACCCGCCGCCTTTCCAGGCACCTGGGCGGGGGCGGGTGAACCTCTCTCTGCTGACGTCTCAGACCGGCTCGGAATCGGCATCGGACCTCCTGAGCCTGGCTGAGGCGCGCTTCCAAAGCGAGCTGCCGGCGGTCATCGCCTGCGGTCGGAGCCTAGTGGTCAACACTTCCGGCGGCGGCCATCGGTGCGGCGGCGGCGCTGCCGCTCCAACTCCTGGCCAAACTCGCGGTGGCGCCGTGGCCGAAGCGCAGGCCCTGGATGAGCACCAGGGGGGCGAAGGCGGCCACCGCGAGGGTGGCGAGGCCGACGACCATGGCGTTGGCGTGGGAGGCGTTCCCCGCCGGGGAGACCAGGCCCTCGAGGACGAGTCCGAAGCCGACGTAGATGGAGGTCGCGATCACGAACTTGGAGAGGAGGAGACCGAGCAGGAACTCGACCAGGTGGCCGGCGGCGCCGGCCAGGCGGGGCCAGATGCACATCACGCAGACGAGGGGGATGAAGACGGTGGTGACCAGGATGAGGGCGGAGCGGAGCATCAGCTCGACGTAGACGAGGAGGGCGAGGAGGAGGGTGAAGATGGCGGTCAGGATGAGCCCGGCCACGCTCCCCAGGGGCAGGCCGCCGGCGGGCTGGGCGAAGGAGTAGGTGTTCCTGATCAGGGCCGTGCCCTGGGAGGAGAGGTCGGGCGCCCAGGCGGTGGCGAGGAGGGCCGCGTAGTGGGCGAGGTAGGTGACCAGGGCGAGCCCGGTGGCGGCCAGGAAAACGGCGATGAGGGTGCGGGGGATGACGTTCCAGCCGGCGCCGGCGGGGCCGCCGAGGAGGCGCTCGATGAGCGCGCAGGCGATGAAGGCGCCGGTGAGCAGGAGCGCGATGGCGAGCATGCGCTGATAGGTGGAGGCGATGGCGGTGAAGCTGGGCTCGGTGCTGGCCCCGAAGGAGTGGGCGAGGGAGTTGATGGCGATCGCGGCCGAGCTCGCCGCCCAGTTGGCGAAGGCGGCCACGATCTGATTCATGTAGCCGGCCCCCCAGCTGGCGCCGGTCACTGGAAGAGGCCGGCCGCGTAGTTGGCGGCGGCGACGGCCAGGTAGAGGAGGGCGATCGAGCCGACGGACAGGAGCAGGCCCCCCTTGGCGCGCTGGGAGAGGTGGTGGTTCTCGGACCAGGAGGCGAAGACGAAGGTGGCCAGGGAGATGACGATGCCGAGGCCGCTGATGAGCATGAGGGCGGCGGCGGCGTTGTCGGTGAGACGGGTCAGGCCCTGGATCAGGTTGGGGGGCAGACCGCTGAAGTCGGGGCGGATGGAGACCATGGGCTTCACTCCTCTGCCAGCCGGGCTGGCGCTGACGGCGGACCGGAGGCCTGGACGAGGGCTCGCCAGGCGGGGACCTGGTCCCAGCGCCGCGGGCGGAGCTGGGCGGGGGGCTGGCTGGCGTAGAGGAGGACCGCGGTCTCCAGGCGGCGGAGGGCGTCGGGGGAGGCGAGCGGGCGGCCGGTGCGCTGTTCGGCCTGGCTGTCGCCGCCGGCGCTGCGCCCGCGGGACTGGTAGACGCGGGTGGTGTCCCCGATCGCTTTCGAGAAGCGCTCCAGGGTGCCGAGGTCGCCCTGGCCGGGGAGCAGGAGCCGGGCCCGGCAGTTGTTCCAGATCGTGCGCGCCCCCTGCTCGCCATAGCCGTGCTCGAGCTGGGCGAGGTCGTGGAAGCAGAGCAGGAACTGGAGGCCCTGACCGGGACCGGTGGAGACGTAGGCGGCGAGGCGGGGGATGCGGGCGAAGTTGGCGACCTCGTCGAGGGCGAGGAGGAGGCGGGGCTTCAGCACGCCACCCTGCCGGCGGGCGCGGGCGGTGGCGCGGCGGAGCAGGCTCTGGAGGAGGGCGCTGAAGAGCGGCCGGCAGCGCTCCGCCTCCTCGGTGGGGGCGACCAGGTAGAGGCTGCCGCCCGCGGCGAGGAGCCGGTCCAGGTCCATCGAGGGAGCGGTCGCGGTGGTGGCCCGCTCCACCCGCTCGTCCATCCAGAGCGTGAGGCAGGCGCGGGCGGTGGAGGCGATCGAGCCGGCCTCCTTCTCGGGGGTGTTGGCGAAGGCGATCAGCAGCTCGGCGGCGGCCGAGTTCGGGAACCGGCCGGCGAGGCCCCGGTAGCCCTTGAGCTGGGTCCGGTTGAGGAGCGCCAGCACCGAGCGGAGATCGCCGCCGCGGCTCTGCTCGAAGAGGAGGAGGGCGCTGATCAGGCTGGCGGCGGCCAGATACCAGTGTGCCGAGTACCCGGCCTTGCCCTCGGCCGTGAACAGGTCGGCGATCTCGGCCGCCACCGCAGCCGTGCTCGCCTCCCCGACCGGGTTCCAGGTGGCGACCTCGAGGCCCAGCTTCTGGACCCAGGCGAGGTCATCATCGAGGGGCGCGAAGATGTGGACCGGGCCCAGCCGGGACCGGTGGCGGCCGGTGAGGGAGACCAGTTCCTCCTTGGTGGAGGTGGCGATGAGGGCGCCGCGCCAGGCGAGCAGGCTGGGCACGACCACCGCCGAGGTCTTGCCCGAGCGCTGGACGCCGAGCAGGAGCAGGTTGTCCTCCCTGGGGGTCTGCAGCGCTCGCCGGCCCCAGAAGCCGAGCAGCAGCCCGTCCGGGTGCAGGCGCGCGGCGGGGGCGGAGCGGCCCAGGCGGCCGCGGTCGCGGCGGGAGGCCCAGCGGCCGCCGCCGTGGCTGTCAGGCAGCGAGCCGGGCGGCCGGAGGCGGCTGATCAGGAGCACGGTCACCAGCGCCGCCAGGGCGAGGAGGAGCAGGACCGGGCGGGAGGCGGTCACGCGTCGCGCTCCCGGCCTTCGCGCTGGCGCGCCCCGGCCTCCCGCTCCGCCTCCCAGCGGTAGCGGGCGGCGAGCCGGCGCAGCGCGCGCGACTGCCGGCCGAGGTGATAAGGAAGGTGTGGACACCCGCGCTGGGGACTCTCTCGCGGTCGCCGCTCAGAGCGTCGGGCCCGCGGCTGCGGCGCCCGCGATCGCGGAACCTCAAGGGATCTTGAGGTGGCGATGAGGTGGCGATGAGGAACCTCAACCTCCTTTGAGCTTTCCTTGAGATTGCGCCGAGCCTCCTCGGCCGCGCGGCCATCTCCCCGCCCCCGGTCCCCGCCCCGCTGGCGCTCCAGCTCGCGGGCGATGGCCTCCTTCATGCGCGCCAGCCGGGGCCGGGTCAGCATCACGCTCCGGAACTGGCCCGGGGAGATCTCTCGGCGGGCGGCGACCACCAGGTGGGTGTGGGGATGGGCGGTGTTGCGGTGCTCGGCGGCGATCCAGCGCAGCTCGCCCCCGGCGTCCTGTTCGAGCTGGGCCAGCGCCGCCCGGCTCAGGTGGCGGAGGTCGAGGCCCTCCGCTCGCTCGGGGGAGAGGATGAACCGGTAGACGGCCCGGCGGCGGTCGATGGGCCGGCCCTCTCGGTCCCGGCCCGGTTGCCCGGGCATGTCGCGCACCGAGCGGGCAATGAAGCGGGCGAGCTGGCGCCGCTCCTCGTCGCCGACGGTGCCGGTGCCGTCGAAGAGGCGGCCCCGGCCGGCGCTGCGGTCGCGGTGGGCGACGTAGCGGAGGAGCCCCTCCACGCGGGCGTCTGCCTGGGCACGCTCTCCCTCCCGTCCCGGGGGCTTGTCGCGGTACTGGAGGTAGCGCAGGAAGCCGCCTACCGCCTTGCGCAGTTGGGCGCTGGCGCCAACCCCGGTGTACCTGACGACCAGGACCGCCCGCTCAGGCATCGCGCGCCGCCTCCAGCTGCTGGCGGAGGCCGACCAGACGGGCCTGGGCGGCGAGGGCGGCCGTCTCCCCGAGCTGGGCCGCCTCCAACTCGCCCTCGGGGACGATCGTCTTGAGCAGGGCGAGGGTGTGCTCGGCGGCGATCAGGGCCGCCAGCGCGGCGCCGGCGTCGGGGCCTGCCAGTGTGACCTGCAGGCTGCCGTCGGTCGTGATCCTTCCCTCCAGGAGCTGCCGGATGACCGCCCCCATGGGAAGGCCGGTGCGGCCGGCGAGCTCGCGCAGGCCCTGGAGGTGAGCTGACGAAAGGCAGAGATGGAAGTGGTGCGCCCGGCCCGGGCGGTGGCCGTCGGACATCTGGACCTCCGGAGGACGCGGGGGCGCCGCGGACGGGGAGCGGGGTTCGCTCTTGCCCTTCCTATCTGCCAGGGAGCGGGGCCGGCTGCCGTCAGGAGTGCGTCAGCGGTGCGTCACGAGTTCAGTTTCGAACTCGTGGAAGTGCCCTCCGAGCACCCGCGACGCCCCTCACCACCGTCCCCAAGCCCGCCCGAGCATCGTCTGAGGGGCCCCAAGCCCGCTCCGCCCCCGGCGGCAAACGCCCGCCAGACCCCCCAAGGCCCGATCTGGTCGCGTTCGCAGCCTCCTGCCGGGTGCCTGCTGACGGTCTCGTCACGCTCGCCTCCCAGCCTTGGCTCTCATCCCGGACGGCACCCGCCGCCCGACCAGAAGGAGGCAGCCATGGCAGCTGGCCGCGACGTCGATTCCGAGGGGGACCTGGACTGGAGATCCCGGGTGCTTCGCTATCGAGCCCGTCCGCGGGATGGCGGCCGCGACTTGCTGGCGGGGCTGGGCCCCTGGATCGGGGCGGCGCTGGCGCGCCTGGCGCCGGTCGTCCCCCTCTGGGAGTACCAGGACCTCCGCCAGGAGCTGCTCCTGGAGGTGCTCGCGACCGCCCGCCGGATGCCGCTCGGGGGCGCCCCCCGCTGGATCCCGCGCCGCCTGGTCGAGCGCGCCTCCCGGACCGTCGGGCGCCGGCTCCGCCGGGAGGCCCGCGAGCGTCCGCTGCGACTCCGGGAAGAGCTTGTGAGCCTGCCCCCGGTTGGGATGCCGGACCGCCTCGGGCTCGGCGAGGAGGACTTCCGGCTCCTCTACCGGCAGCGCGTCGAGAGCGAGCCCGTCGCCGGCCTGGCCGCCGAGGCGGGCATTGAGGCGGCCGCCATGCGGCGCCGGCTGGCACGCCTGGAGCGTCGAGTCAGGGTCCAGAACTCGATGTCACAAACAGGCGCGGATGGTCCATCATCCGCGTCAGGAGCGGGCTGGGCAGGCCGGGCTCCCGCAGAGGGGGATTGAAGTGAACGTCATCTCACGGCTTCTTGCGGCCGCCCCGGGGTTGATCCTGCTTGCCGGCTGCGGGTCGGCGCCCGCCCCCCATCTCACCTAGCACGCCACCGCCGCCGCCGGCTGCGGCGAGGTCTATCGCCTCCTGCACCTTTCGCCCTCCCAGATCTCGGCCGCCGGCCGGCAGGGCCTGTGCATGCCCCAGCGGCTCCGGCTGGCGGGGGAGATCGCGGGCACGGCCGCCGCCGCCTACCTGACCGACTCCCCGACCGCGGTCTGCACCAAGCCCGCCCGCGGCGAGCACTGGCGGCTGCCCGACTTCGACCTGGCGGTGGCCGGCCGCGCCTACCAGCTCACGTGACCGGTCCCCATTTAGTGATCCACCCTCAATGAGGGTTCCGTGTTGACGAGCGCGGCCGCGAAGACGGCGGGCGGCATGTAGCCGAGCGAGCTGTGCGGCCGGAGGCGATTGTAAACGTCACAC
>JBOHUX010000148.1:0-5863 GCA_050734915.1 Candidatus Dormibacteraceae bacterium | reverse complement strand
CCGGCCGAGGGGCCCGAGCGCGGTCGCGAGCTCGCGGCTCAGCCGCCGGACGGCCTTGATCCGGGAGGTCTTGACCTCGGCCACCCAGCGCGCCCGCGCCTCCGCGTCGCCGAGCGCACAGCGCCCGTAGAACCCGGGCCGGGACCCGGGATGCCGCTGGACCTCGAGATGATTGCACGTCCAGACCGAGGGTAGGGGACGGTACATGAGATCGAGCCCGGTGTACTGGCCGGGCTGGAACGCCGAACAGCCGTCGAAGTCGGCCGGAAAGGGCCGGCGATGCGGGCACTCGTCTTCGGGGCGGGGCTCGGCCATGTGGTGGTGATGATAATTAACGTGGAGCCGGTCCAAACCGCCCGATTTTCCGTGACGAGGGCGATGACGGTACATTGGAGCCAGGCGTCCCCGCGGCGCCTTCCGACGGCAGCCGTCCGCAGTGTGGCCGCATCTCAGGGACCGCAACATCGCCAAGGAGGGGACAGAGGATGGCAGCCGCCACCGGGGTCGAGGTCCGTGGACGTGTCGATGGGCGGGCGGCCGAGGTCCTGACCAGGGAGGCCTTGGGTTTCGTCGCCGATCTCCAGCGCGAGTTCGGCGGCCGCCGCCATGACCTCCTGCTGAAGCGGGGGGAGCGGCAGCGGTCCATCGACGCCGGCGAGCGGCCCGACTTCCTGGCGGAGACGCGCTCGGTGCGGGAGGGCGGCTGGACGGTCGCGCAGGCGCCCGCCGACCTGCGTGACCGCCGCTGCGAGATCACCGGGCCGACCGACCGCAAGATGCTGATCAACGCCCTCAACTCGGGCGCCCGCGTCTTCATGGCCGACTTCGAGGACGCCAACTCCCCCACCTGGGAGAACATGGTCGAGGGGCAGGCCAACCTGATCGAGGCCATCGAGCGCACGATCAGCTTCGAGAACCCGGACGGCAGGCGGTACCGGCTGAACGAGAAGGTGGCCACCCTCATGGTGCGGCCGCGCGGGTGGCACCTGGAGGAGAAGCACGTCCTGGTCGACGGCCGGCCCCTGGCGGGCGCCTTCTTCGACTTCGGCCTCCACTTCTTCCACAACGCCAAGCGCCTGATCGCGCGGGGGTCGGGCCCCTACTTCTACCTGCCGAAGATGGAGGGCCACCTCGAGGCGCGGCTCTGGAACGACGTCTTCAACCGCGCCCAGGACGCGCTGGCGATCCCGCGCGGAACCATCCGGGCCACTGTCCTCATCGAGACGATCACGGCCGCCTTCGAGATGGAGGAGATCCTCCACGAGCTGCGGGACCATTCGGCGGGCCTCAACGCGGGGCGCTGGGATTACATGTTCAGCTGCATCAAGAGGTTCCGCACCCGGGACGACTTCCCGCGCTTCCCCGACCGCGCCCAGGTCACCATGACGGTGCCCTTCATGCGCGCCTACTCGGAGCTCCTGGTGCGCACCTGCCATCGCCACGGTGCCTTCGCCATCGGAGGCATGGCGGCCTTCATCCCCTCCCGGCGTGACGCGGCGGTGAACGAGACAGCACTGGCCAAGGTGCGGGAGGACAAGGTGCGGGAGGCCACCGACGGCTTCGACGGCACCTGGGTCGCCCACCCCGACCTGGTCCCGGTCGCGACCGCGGAGTTCGACTCAGTCCTCGGCTCCAGCCCCAACCAGCTCTCGCGGCTCCGCGACGACGTGGACGTGTCCGCCCCCCAGCTCATCGATTTCCATGTCGAGGGCGGCCGGATCACGGACGCGGGGCTGCGCAACAACGTCTCGGTCGGCATCCAGTACCTGGAGTCCTGGCTACGCGGAACCGGTGCGGCGGCCATCTTCAACCTCATGGAGGATGCGGCCACCTCGGAGATCTCCCGGTCGCAGGTCTGGCAGTGGGTTCACCGCGGCGCCTCACTCGACGACGGCCGGGCGGTGACCAAGGACCTGGTCAGGCAGATCGAGGACGAGGAGCTGGCGAAGGTCCGGGAGGCGCTCGGCGAGGATCTCTACTCGAAGGGCAGGTTCGACGAGGCGAGGGAGATCTTCGAGCGGGTCGCTCTCGACGACGACTTCGAGGAGTTCCTGACCCTGCCCGCCTACCGGAAGCTGCCCTGACGGGGCCGTGAGGGCGTCCGTGCCGGCTGTGCTGGCCGGCCTCGACGGCTGCCCCGGCGGTTGGGTCGCGGCCATCGATGCCGGCGACGGGAGAACCCGCCTGCGGCCGATCGCGCGCCTGGCCGACCTCACCGGCGAGGCCGAGCTGCGATGCGCCGTGATCGACATCCCGATCGGGCTGCCGGGGACGGGTGCGCGAACCTGCGATCGAGAGGCTCGGATGCTGATCGGACCTCGGCGGAGCAGTGTCTTCCCGGCACCGCTGAGAGCCATGGTGGACGCCGCCGACCATGCCCACGCGTCCTCGATCCGCCGCGGCGTGGAGGGCAAGGGGTGCTCGCGGCAGCTGGCCAACATCATCCCCAAGGTGCGCGAGGTCGACGGCCTGATCACCCCTCATCTCCAGCGGTGGCTCATGGAGGGTCATCCGGAGGTGAGCTTCGCGCTCATGAACGGCGGGACAGGCCTCGCCCATCACAAGCGCGGGGTGGCCGGCCGCGCCCAGCGCATGCGGCTCCTCGAGCCCTATGTCTCGGATCTCGCGGAACGGCTCGCGGAGCTGCCCGGCCTCTCGCGAGACGCCGTGGACGCCTACGCGCTGCTGTGGACCGCGCGCCGGGTGGCGCGGGGCACGGAGCGCCGGCTGCCGGGCACGGCCCCGCCGCGGGATGGCCGGGGACTGCGGATGGAGATCGTCGCCTGAACGAGAGGCCCGGCCCGGCCCTCAGGGTCGGCGTCGCCGGTGCGCCCTGGTGGATCGGCTCGCGGCCGCGGAGCCGGTAGCTGTCCGTGGGCAGGTCGGAATCGTTCGCCCAGTCCGCCGCCGCGATCGTCGCCTCGCTGCGGCCGGGGGAGGTGGTGAGCTACGGTGAGATCGCGATTCGCGCCGGCCGGCCGGGCGCGGCCCGCGCGGTCGGCAACGTCCTCGCCGCCAGCGAGGGGCTCCCGTGGTGGCGGGTGGTGCGGCGGGACGGGAGCCTCGCCCGCAGCAAGGACGGGCGCCAGGCGGCCCTCCTGGGCCGGGAGGGGGTGGGCGTCATCGGCGGCCGGATCGCGGATCGGGAGCTCCGCGCCCGCCTCGCTCCCGATCTCCTGGGTGCTCCGCCGCGCTGAGCCTTCGCGATGCGAAGGCGCGCGGCGGGACACCCGGACCCACGCGGTTCTCAGAGGCTCTGGGCGTACCTCACCATGCCACCGTCCACGTAGTAGGTGGAGCCGGTCACATAGGAGGAGCGGCCGGAGGCCAGGAAGAGCGCCACCTGGGCCACCTCGTCGGTCCGTCCCATCCGACCCAGCGGGATGATCTGGTGAAGAGCCGCCACCTTCTCGGGATCGCCGAGGGTCGCCTTGTTGATGGGAGTCTCGATCGCACCGGGCGCGATGTTGTTGACGCGGATGCCGAATGGCGCCAGCTCCAGGCTGGCGTTGCGCATGAGCATCCGCAGGCCGCCCTTGGCGGCCGAGTAGGGCGCGAACCTGGGGAACGGGAAGTCCTCGTGGATGGAGGAGATGCTGACGATCGACCCGCCGCCGTTGCCCTTCATGACACGGCCGCACGCCTGCATGCAGAGGAAGGCGCCCTTGAGGTCGATGTCGATCATGCGGTCCCAGTCCTCCTCCTTGACGTCGAGGAAGTCGGCGGCGCTCTCCACGCCCGCGTTGTTGACCAGGATGTCGAGGCGCCCGAACTCCTTGACCACCCGGTCCACCATCGCCTGCACGTCCGTGGCGCTGGACACGTCGGCCTTGAGGGCGATCGAACGCTGCGCATCCTGAGAGAGCTCGGCGGCGAGCCGCTCCGCCTCGTCCTCCCAGCCGAAGTAGTTGACCACCACCGAGGCGCCCTCGATCCCGAAGCGATGGGCGATCGCGTGCCCGATGCCGCTGCCGGCGCCGGTGACGAGGGCGACCTTTCCGTCGAGGTCCATCTCGCCAAGGGTAATCCGCTCGCGACCGCCGGCGCCCGGCCGGCCCTCCCGTGCGATTCGAAATTCCAAGCCGAGGTGGGCGATGGATGGGGTCGGAGGGGCCCGCGGCTCGTCGGCGCCCGGCGCCGGCTTGGAATTTCCAGGTCCAGTGTCGAGTGTAGTCGCCGGGAGACGCCCGGTTCCCCATAATCGACCGCGGTGCCGACCGACCCCCTCGAGTACGCGGTGCGCTGGAAGGTTCGCGGCTACGAGCTGGACGGCAACGGACACGTCAACAACGCCGTCTACCTCAACTGGGCGGAGGAGGTGGCCAACCAGCATGCCGAGGCGGCCGGGTACGGCCGTGCGTGGTGTGCCGAGCACGGCGGGGGCTGGGTGATCCACCACTCCGAGATCACCTATCACCGGCCCGCGGTCCATGGCGATGAGGTCTCGCTCCGGGTCCGGGTGGAGCTGGTGCGAGGCGTGCGGGGCGTGCGCCGGACCTGGATCGCGAGATGCCCGACCGGCGAGTTGCTGGCCGAGGTGCTCACGGAGTGGGCGTGGATCCGGCTGTCTGACGGCCGGCCGGCGCCGGCACCCGTGGAGCTGGTCGATCTGGCCGCGAGCGTGACGGACGCCTACCTGGCCTCCCCGGAGGCCTCCGCGCTGAGGCGGCGCGCAAGGGGCGCCCCGGCGTCGCGTTGAGCACTGAAGTGAGCGAGTTCGACTGGTCGGCACCCGAGCCGCCGCGGCCGGGTCCGGGGGCTGGCGAGCCGGAGCCGGAGATGTACCAGACCATCCTCCCCAACGGGCTTCACATCCGCTACAGCTCGGATGAGGAGGTCGAGGCTGCCGCGCGGCGGCTGGACCCCGACAACTCGCCCCGGGCGGCGCTGCTGAACGCGCTCCGCAGAAAGCAGCGGGAGCGCTGAGCCCCGAGCGCTCCCCTCAGCCCGCGACGCCGCCCGTCTGAGATCGCCCCCACCGCCCGAAGGGGCGCCCGCTGCTAGGTTATTGGGGTTGAACCTCTCGACCAGCGGCGGGACCCGATGAGCGAAAGCCGGCCCGGCTCGACCGCCCACGGCCTCTACCGGCCGCCCCGCCCGGTCAACGAGCCGGTCCGCTCGTACGCCCCCGGCTCGCCGGAGCGGGAGGCGCTCAGGGCGCGGCTGGAGGCGATGCAGTCGGAACGCATCGAGATCGCGTCGGTGATCGGGGGCCGGGAGGTGAGGACGGGCCGGCTGATGCCTTCGGTGATGCCCCACCGCCGCGATCACGTGCTGGCGGACGTGCACATGGCGGGGGGCGCCGACGTCGAGAAGGCGATCGCCGCGGCGAGCAGTGCCTGGCCCGCCTGGTCGGCGACTCCGTGGTGGGAGCGGGCGGCTGTCTTCCTGCGCGCCGCCGAGCTGCTGGCCGGCCCCTGGCGCTACACCCTCAACGCGGCGACGATGCTCGGGCAGTCGAAGACCGCCCATCAGGCCGAGATCGACGCCGCCTGCGAGCTGATCGATTTCTGGCGCTACAACGTCGAGTACATGCTGCGCATCTACGAGGAGCAACCCGACAGCTCGGCCGGGGTCTGGAACCGGCTCGAGTACCGGCCGCTGGAGGGGTTCGTCTTCGCGGTCACGCCGTTCAACTTCACCTCCATCGCCGGCAACCTCCCCACCGCCTGCGCTCTGATGGGCGACACCGTGGTCTGGAAGCCGGCCTCGACGGCCACCTACTCGGCCTGGTTCATCATGCGGCTCCTGCAGCAGGCTGGCCTCCCCGACGGTGTCATCAACCTCGTCTACGGATCCGGGGCCACGGTCGGCGATGTCGCCCTCGCCGCGCCGGAGCTGGCCGGGATCCACTTCACGGGCT
>JBOHUX010000147.1:0-5909 GCA_050734915.1 Candidatus Dormibacteraceae bacterium | reverse complement strand
TGGCGGCCGGACCACACCTTCGTGATGCCGGCGGCCGGTGGCGCCGGAGCCAGCCTTGATTCAACAGATTAGGAGAGGGACTGAATGAGCAGCGAACGAGACCTACCGAGCTATCTCGACCCGTCCTTCCTGAGAGGCCTGGGCCAGAGCCGCCTGTCGCGGCGGGACGCCCTCAAGGGCGGGGCGACCGTGAGCCTGGCGGCGTTCCTCGCCGCCTGCGGGATGGGCGGATCCGCCAGCGCGCCGCAGGCGCGGGTGAACTGGGTCTGGGATCACGCCAAGAAGGCGGGCGTCCTCGACTTCGCCAACTGGCCGCTCTACATCGACGTCAGCCAGAACGCTGGCGGCCAGACCACCCACCCCTCGCTCGACCAGTTCACCAAGGAGACGGGGATCAAGGTCAACTACTCGGAGCCGATCCAGGAGGACGCCGGCTTCTTCGCCAAGATCGCACCCGAGCTGAAGCAGGGGCGGGCGACCGGCTACGACCTGATGATCATCACCAACGGCATCCAGATGACCGACCTGCAGCTCAAGCACTGGCTGGTCGAGCTGGACCACTCGAAGGCGCCCAACTTCTTCAAGTACGCGGCGCCACGGCTGCACAGCCGCGCCTACGACCCCGGCAACCGGTTCACCATCCCCTGGCAGTCGGGGTTCACCGGGATCGGCTACAACCCGAGCCTGACCGGGCGTGAGATCACCAGCTTCTCGGACCTGCTCGACCCCAAGTTCGCGGGCAAGGTGGGGATGATGAACGACAACCAGGACAC
Organism: Candidatus Dormibacteraceae bacterium; assembly: GCA_050734915.1. Lineage (GTDB taxonomy): Bacteria > Chloroflexota > Dormibacteria > Dormibacterales > Dormibacteraceae > JBOHUX01. The sequence goes on along the minus strand of JBOHUX010000147.1, from coordinate 5,136 downwards.
CGGCAACCTGGCGCTGATCTCGCTGGGGATCAAGCCCGAGAAGTCCACCCCCAAGGACTGGCAGAAGGCGGCGGACCTGCTCAAGAGGCAGCGCGACGCCGGCATCGTGCGCAAGTACTACGACCAGAGCTACATCAAGGCCCTGAGCGCCGGCGACACCTGGCTCAGCATGGCCTGGTCGGGCGACATCTTCCAGGCCAACCTCTCGGCCGGCAACGAGAACCTCAAGTTCGTGCTCCCCAAGGAGGGCGGGATCATCTGGACCGACAACATGTGCATCCCGGTCCACGCCGCGCACCCCGTGGACGCCATCACCTACATGAACTACGTCTACCAGCCCTCGGTGGCGGCGATGCTGGCCGAGAGCATCGACTACGTGACCCCCGTCCCGGCGGCCAAGCAGGCGATCGACCAGCAGGCCGCGCAGGCGACCGACGCCGCCACCAAGCAGTCGCTTCTCCAGACCTCCCAGAGCCCGCTCGTCTTCCCGCCCAAGAGCGAGTTCGACCGGACCTACTACTACCGCGTCCTGAGCCCCAGCGAGACGACCCGCTGGAACGACATCTTCAACGCCGTCATCCTGGCCTGAGCTGGGAGAGAGGTAGGTGGCGACGGCGGCGGCGGCGGCACGGCGACCGGTGCCCCGCGCCCGCCTGGGACGGGCGCTGGCCCCCTACCTGCTCATCCTGCCCGGCGGGGGCTGGATGCTGCTCTTCTTCGTTCTGCCGATCCTCGCCCTCGGCGTCACCTCCCTGCAATCCGGCGACTTCATCACCGGCTTCCAGTTCACCTGGAACTTCGGCAACTATCCCTTCGGCCTCCAGCTCTACGCCGAGCAGTACGTGCACGCGATCGAATACGGGGGCACGGCGACCCTGGTGGCGCTGCTCGTTGCCTACCCCGCCGCCTACTGGATCGCCTTCCACGCCGGTCCCCGCAAGTCGGCCTACCTGCTGGCGGTGCTGCTGCCCTTCTTCGTATCGTTCGTGATCCGGACCCTGGCCTGGGAGACGCTGCTCAGCGACTACGGCCCCATCCTTGCCCCCCTCAAGTCGGTCCACCTCATCCCCGGCGACCTCCATGTCCTGGCCACGCCGGTGGCGGTCACCGGTGGCCTCGCCTACACCTTCTTCCCCTACATGCTGCTGCCCATCTACGCGTCGCTGGAGAAGATCGACCGGCGGCTGATCGAGGCCGGCGGCGACCTCTTCGCCAACCGCTACCAGGTCTTCCGGCGGGTGATCCTCCCGCTCTCGGTGCCCGGCGTCTTCGCCGGCGTCCTGCTCACCGGGATCCCCGCGGTCGCCGACTACGTCAACCAGGACATCCTGGGCGGCGTGGGCACGACCATGGTCGGACGGGTCATCGAGCAGCAGTTCGAGGTCAGCACCAACTACCCATTGGCCGCCTCGCTGGCCTTCATCCTCATGCTCGGCCTGCTGGTCATGCTGCTGAGCTACCAGCGCATCTTCGGCACTCGCGACATCATGGGCGGCTGAGGGGATGGGCGAGAGGGTGATCGGAGCCGGGCCGCTGCCGGAGAGGGTGCCGGCGCCCCGCGCGCGGGGGGTGGAGAGGCGCCGGTTCCGGCCCGCCGCGTGGATCCTGCCCGGCTACACCCACCTGGTCATGGTCTGGCTCTTCGCGCCCATCCTGGTCATGATCCTCTACGGGTTCAACAACACCCACGGCCGGCTCAACATCGCCTGGGCGGGATTCACCCTCAAGTGGTTCGAGAACCCATTCACCAACCCCTCCATGACGTCGGCGTTGCTCACCTCGCTCGCCACCTCCGCCCTGGGCATGGTCGTCGCGACCGTCCTCGGCACGATGATCGCTCTCGCCAGCCACCGCTACAGCTTCCGGGGCAAGGCGATCCTGGACGCCGTCATGGTCCTCAACATCGCCGCCTCCGAGGTGGTGATCGGGTCGGCGCTGCTCACCCTCTTCATCTCCGGCAACGTCCCGCTCGGCTTCCTCACCATCGTCCTCGCCCAGGTGATGTTCTCGATCCCCTTCGTTGCCATCACCGTGCGCGCCCGGCTGGCGGGCTTCGACAGCGCGCTCGAGGAGGCGGCCCAGGACCTGGGTGCGTCGCCGCTGGCGACCTTCCGGCTGGTCACCCTGCCGGCGATCCTGCCCGGCGTGCTGGCGGCGGCCCTGCTGGCCTTCGCGCTCTGCATCGACGACTACGTGATCACGAGCTTCGTGGCCGGGAACACGCTCACCTTCCCGCTCTGGGTCTACGGCGCCACCCGCAACGGAGTGCCGCCCCAGGTCAACGTGATCGGCACCTTCATCTTCGTCGGCGGAGGGCTGATCGCGGTCACCGGCGGCCTGCTGCGGAGCTGGCGGAGCCACCGGCTCGCACGCGAGACCGGAACCGCGCTTTAGCCCGCCGGCCCACCCAAACTGAGGAGAGTCCATCTGATGACCATGACCGCGGCCACGCTGGCCAACTTCATCGACGGCAGGGCGGTCCCCGCCACCGCGGAGGGCACCACGCCCATCGTCGACCCCTCGACCGGCGAGGAGTACGCGCGGGCGCCCATCTCCAGCGCCGAGGACGTGGACCGCGCCTGCCAGGCGGCGCGCCGCGCCTTCCCGGGCTGGCGCGACGCCACCCCCTCGGAGCGCAGCCTGGCCCTGCTCCGGATCGCGGCCGCCATCGAGGCGCGGGCCGCCGAGTTCGTCCAACTGGAGTCCAAGAACACCGGCAAGCCGGTCGGGCTCACCACCTCGGAGGAGCTGCCGCCGATGGTGGATCAGATCCGCTTCTTCGCCGCCGCGGCGCGGATGCTGGAGGGGAGGTCGGCGGGCGAGTACATGCGTGGCCACACCTCCATGATCCGGCGCGAGCCGGTCGGGGTCTGCGGCCAGGTCACGCCCTGGAACTACCCGATGATGATGGCGATCTGGAAGTGGGCGCCCGCCATCGCCGCCGGCAACACGGTCGTGCTCAAGCCCTCCGACACGACGCCGGTCAGCACCCTCAGGATGGCGGAGGTGATGGCCGAGTTCCTGCCCGAAGGCGTCTTCAACGTCGTCTGCGGGGACCGGACCACGGGCGCCGCCCTCGTCACACATCCGGCCGTCGCGATGGCCTCGATCACGGGCAGCGTGCGGGCCGGGATGGAGGTGGCGGCGGGCGCGGCGGAGGGTCTCAAGCGGGTCCACCTGGAGCTGGGAGGGAAAGCCCCGGTCGTCGTCTTCGACGACGCCGACGTGGCGGCGGCCGCCGAGGGGATCGCGGGCGCCGGCTACTTCAACGCCGGCCAGGACTGTACCGCGGCGACGCGGGTGCTGGCCGGCCCGGGCATCCACGACGACTTCGTGGCGGCGCTCGCGGAGCAGGCAAGGGGCACCCGCACCGGACCGCCGAGTGACGAGGAGGCGTACTTCGGGCCTCTCAACAACCCCCGCCAGGTAGACCGGGTGCGGGGGTTCTTCGACCGCGTCCCCGGGCACGTCACGGTCGTCACCGGGGGAGCGCAGGTGCGCGGCGCGGGATATTTCTGGGAGCCGAGCGTGGTCGCCGGCCTCCGCCAGGACGACGAGATGATCCAGCAGGAGATCTTCGGCCCGGTCATCACCGTGCAGAGATTCGACTCCGAGCCGGAGGCGCTGGAGCGGGCGAACGGCGTCCAGTACGGGCTTGCGGCCAGCGTCTGGACCAAGGACCACGGCCGGGCGATGCGGATGGCCAAGGGCCTCGACTTCGGCTGCGTCTGGATCAACACCCACATCCCGATCGTGGCGGAGATGCCCCACGGCGGCTTCAAGCAGTCTGGTTACGGGAAGGACCTCTCTCTGTACGGGTTCGAGGACTACACGCGCATCAAGCACGTGATGTCGAACATCGAGGCGTGACGCGGAGGAACCGGGCGGGTGGCGGTGCCGGCGATCTGAGTAGACGCGCCGCCACATCGGACGTCATCGGGAGGGCAGACCCCTACGTCCCGACCGAGCCGGGCCTCATGGCGCTGTCGGACCTCCTGGAATGGCGAGGAGCGGTGGATGAGTGAGATGAGGGCGGCGATGGCGCGCCAGCCAGCCGACCTGGCGCGCCTGGCCGGTGACGTGGGGCCGGTGGAGGCTGCGGTCCCGCGGCTGGAGGGCCGGCGCCTCCTCCTGGCCGGCACCGGCACCAGCTGGCACGCGGCCGGCCAGGGGGCCTGGTTCCTGCGCGCGCTCGGCGCCGAGGCCTGGCCGGTGCAGCTCGCCGATCTCGCCCAGCACGGGCTCCCGCGCCTCCGGCCGGATGGCGCGGACGGCCTCATCGTGCTCAGCCATACTGGCGCCACCCGGCACGCCGTCGAGGTCCTGGAGCGCGCGCGGCGGGCGGGGATCGACCCCGTCGTCATCACCGGCGAGGGGTCGCCGCTCGCCGGCATCGAGACGGTCGCGCAGGAGCGCTCCAGCGCCTACACCGCGAGCCATCTCGCCGCCCTCTTCCGCCTGGCCCAGATCGCTCAGGTGATGGGGGCGGACCTCGGCGACCTGGACGCTGTCCCGGAGGTCGTCGCCGACGCCCTCGCCGGACCCGGGCCGGCGGTACGGCCGCCCGCCCGCCTGCTCGAGCTGATCGGACAGGGTCCCAACCAGTGGACCGCCGCCGAGGGGGCGCTCAAGGCCCGGGAGACCGCCTACGTGGCCACCGAGGGGCTCTCGGTCGAGCAGTTCCTCCACGGACCTTCGGTCGCGCTCGGTGCCCGGGACTGCCTGGTCGCCCTCGACGGAGGCGGCCCCACCGCCGCCGCGGACCGGCTCCAAAAGGTCGCCGCGGCAGCCCGCGAATCGGGCGTCGCCGTGCACGTGATCGAGGCGGCGGGGCTGGGCGAGCTCCTCTCCGTGTTCCCTCTCACCGTCGCCGTGCAGCGGATCGCGGCCGGCCTCGCCGAGGCGATCGGCACCGACCCCGACAGCTTCGGGCGCGACGTTCCCGGGCGCTCGGCCTGGGATTCCATCGCCTACTGACCGGGCGGCGCCAGTGGCGGGGGGAGAGGAGTCTAGCCCCGATTTTTCACGAGTCCGCCCAGAACACCTGAAACGCACGCGGTCGCGCGGGTCACTGAGCACCCGCACCGTTTGAGTGCTGCGACGGGTCGGACGTGTGCAGCATGAGCATGCCGAAGT
>JBOHUX010000146.1:0-5910 GCA_050734915.1 Candidatus Dormibacteraceae bacterium | reverse complement strand
GAGCTAGGCGGCGCCCGGCTGACCGCCGCGCCGGCCTAGGCTGTTCAGCTCTGGGCGTCCCGCCCCGGGCCCGGGTCAGGGGGCGCCGGGCCCTCCCGCCGCCTGGCCGTTGAGCAGGCGGGAGGTGACGAGGTTCTCGGCCACCTTTTGGCCCCCGAACCACACCTCCCGGGGCGGTGCCTGCAGCCGGAGGGCTTCCTTCCAGGACCGGGCTTCGTAGAGGACCAGGTCGGCGCGGGCGCCGGGCCGGATGCCGTGGTCGGTGAGACGCCAGGCCCGCGCTGGTGCCTCGGTGACCGCCTCGAGCGCGAAGAGCAGCTCCTCGCGGCCGGCCAGGTGGGCGGCGTGGGCGGAGATCAGCGCAACCTCCAGCATGTCGCCGCGCCCGAAGGGATAGAAGGCGTCGTCGATGCAGTCCTGCCCGAAGCAGAGGTTCACGCCCGCGGCTCGCAGCTCGGCGATCCGGGTCGTACCGCGGCGGATCAGGCCGCGGTCGTGGCGCCCCTGGATGACGAGGTTGGTGACCGGGTTCGACACCACCGACAGCCCCGCGCGGGCGCACTTGTCGATGACCCGCGCCGCGTACCCGTCGTCGGCGGCGGCCAGGGAGCAGACGTGGCCGGCGGTGACGCGGCCGAACCAGCCGCGGCCGAGCGCCTCGTCGGCGACCATCTCCAGCGTCCGCACGGAGCCGTCGTCGGTCTCGTCCACGTGCATGTCGAGGTCGCGGTCGAAGCGCTCCGCCAGCTCGAAGCAGAGCCGGACGTGCTCTCTGCGCTCCCGGTCGGTGCGCTCCCAGTGCGGCATGCCGCCGACGAGGCCGGCCCCCGCCGCCAGCGCCGCCCGCATCAGCTCCAGCGTGCCCGGATCGCGAAGGATCCCCTCCTGCGGGAAGGCGACCGTCTGCACCTCCGCGATGCCGGCGCAGTCGCGGGCCGCCGCCAGCACGCCCTCGAGGGGGGTGAGGCCGGCGATGGTGTCGATGTCCACGTGGGAGCGAAAGCGCGTGCTGCCGGTGAGGACGCCCGCCTCGATCACGGCCCGCGCCCGGGCCCGGACGTCCTCCACCGTGTAGCGCCGCTTGCGCTCGTGAACGGCGCCGATGGCCCCCGCCAGGGTCCCGTCGTGCTCTGGCAACTGGTCGCGCGTGAGCGCCTTGTCGAGATGGACGTGGGTGTCGATGAAGGCCGGCAGGAGAAGCATCTCCCCGCCTCGGGGCGCCGCCGGCACCACCTCTGAGATCCGGTCGCCGTCGATCGCGACGCGGACGGCGCCGCCGCCGGCGAGCAGCGCCCTTTCCAGAACCGGCACCAGGCGTTAGATTATCGCCGACCGCCGCACCGTCGCTTCTGGAGAGGAGGCAAGGGCCGATGTCAGCAACCGCGACCACGCGAGAGAAGGGCGTTCTCTATCCCGAGGACCGGCTGCCCTGGGTGAAGACGGTCCTGATGGGGCTCCAGCACGTGATGGCGATGTTCGGCGCCACCGTCCTGGTGCCGCTGATCCTGGGCTTCAATCCCAACACCGTCATCTTCTTCAGCGGCGTCGGAACCCTGATCTTCCTGGTCGTGACCAACCGCAAGGTGCCCAGCTACCTGGGCTCCTCCTTCTCCTTCATCGGCTCGGTGCTGGCCATCCAGGGCGGCGTCGGCGTCCACCAGGGCCTCGCCTTCGCGGGCATCGTGGTCGCCGGCGTCGTCTATCTGATCATCGGCATCATCGTCTACTTCGCGGGCGTCAACGTGATCCGCTTCTTCATGCCGCCGGTGGTCACCGGCACCGTGGTGGCGGTGATCGGCATCGCGCTCTCGGGGACGGCCTGGGCCGACTTCAAGGGCGACCTCGTGACGGCCACCGTGACGGCGCTGGCGGCGGTGCTGGCGAGCGTCTACCTGCGGGGCTTCCCGCGCCTGCTCCCGATCCTGATCGGGGTCATCATCGGCTACCTGGTGGCGGTTCTCGACGGGGCGCTGGGCGGCCCCTGCGCGGCGCTCAAGTCCGCCTGCCACGTCAACTGGGGCCTGGTCTCCTCGGCGGGCTGGATCGGCTACCCGAAGCTCAGCTTCCCCGACTTCAGCCAGTTCGGGCGCTCGGTCAGCCTGTTCTGGTTCATCCCCATCGTGCTGGTGGCCGAGAACACCGGCCACGTCTACGCGATCAGCGGCATGATGAAGCGCGACCTGACCGGCTACCTGGGGCGGACGTTCATCGGCGACGCCATCGCCACCATCGTGGCGGGCTTCTTCGGGGGCGCCGGCGAGACGACCTACGCGGAGAACATCGGGGTGCTCGGCATCACGCGGGTGTTCTCGATCTCGGTCTTCGCGGTGGCTGCGGTGGTGGCCATCCTGCTCGGCTTCATCCCCAAGTTCGGCGGCCTGGTGGACAGCATCCCGACCAGCGTGCTGGGCGGGATCGAGGTCTACCTCTTCGGCCTCATCGCCGTCATCGGCGGCAAGATCTGGGTCGACGGCCGCGTCGACTTCTCGAAGCGGGGCAACCTGGGGGTGGCCGCCATCCCGCTCATCCTGGCGGCCGGCGGCGCGTCGCTCTCATACGGGTCCTTCGCCCTCAACAACCTCGGCATCGGGGCGCTCTCGGCGATCATCCTCTACCAGATCCTGCGCCCCGGCCGGCGCGGCGACGAGGAGGAGGAGCAGCAGCCCCCGGAGACGCCGGCGACCCAGCCAAGCTAGGCGGAGGCCGTCTCCGCGGGGGCGGGGGCACCGGCGCCGCGGACGGAGGGGACGGTGAAGCGGAAGGTGGCGCCCGCGCCCGTCTTGTCGAGCCAGATGCGGCCGCCGAAGCTGCGCTCCACCACCAGGCGGCAGAGGTAGAGGCCGAGGCCGAGGCCGCCTCGCGCGCGGTTGCGACCGGCGGCGCCGGTCTTCTGGAAGAGCATCTCGAGGCCTTCGCCGGGCAGGCCGGGGCCGTCGTCACCGACCGTGATCTCGAGCCAGGGGCCGTCCGCGCGCGCGGCGACCTCGATCGATCCGCGCGTGTACTCGAGGGCGTTGCCGACCAGGTTGGTGAGGACCTGGCTCAGGTGGGTCGGCTCGCAGTAGGCGGCGGGGAGCCCGTCCTCGAGGCGGATCGTCACCGCCTCGATGCGGCCGCCGTAGCGATGGGCCAGCACCGCCATCACCTGCTGGACGCTCTGATCGAGATGCACGGGCGTCGAGTCCGGCTCGAAGTGGCGCGTTTCCAGCTTGCTGATGATGAGCTGTCCCTCGACCAGGCTGAGGAGGCGGTCGGACATCTCGTACGCCTCCTGGACGAGGGCGCCCCGTTGCTGGCTGTCGATCTGGTGCTCCCACTGGATGACGCTGGCGAGCATGTTGCGCATCGCGGCGGCCGGGCTGCGGACCTCGTGCCCGATGGCGCGGAGCATGAAGTCCTTGGCCTCCATCACCTGCCGCTGCTGGGTGACGTCCTCGTGCAGCGAGAGGATGCCCTCGGCCTCCTCGTCGCCCCGTCCGGGCATGGCCACCGTGCGCAGGCGGACCACCCGGTCGGGCGACGCCATGCGCACCTCGCGCGCGCCCGGCTCGGCCGCATCCCCGCTCGACATCGGCACCGTGCCCGCCTCGTCGAGGACGCTCTCCAGGGTGCGGCTGACGATCTTCTCCGCCCTCACGCCGTAGAGCCGCTCGACGGCGGGGTTGGCGTAGACGATGTGGCCGCCCCCGTCCTGGAGGGTGACCCCCACCGGCGAGTTGTCGAGGATGGCGTTCATCATGTGGCGCTCGCGCTCCAGGGCGCCCACCAGCCGGAGGCGGCCGAGCACGACGCCAGCCTGGCCGGCCAGGACCGACATCAGCCGCCTGGTCTCGTTCCGCGGCGCCTCCCCGGCGCGGGCGGTGAGGAGCCCGGCCAGGAGCCCGTCCAGGATCACCGGCGCCGCCAGCAGATCGGCGCCCCCCAGGCCGGCCAGGAAGTCCCGGAGCCGCGGCGACTGGCGCTCGGCGCGGAGCGCCTGGAGGAGCCAGGCCCCGTCCTGGAGCGGGACCTGGCGGCCGGGGTCGCCGGCCAGGACCAGGCCGTCCTCGTCCATCAGCCAGAGCGCCCCCGCCGGGGCGAGCGCCCTCTCGATGAGCCGCGCCATCTCCGCGTGGGTCCGTTCCAGGCGCGTGGGATCGAGGTTGGTGAAGGCGGCCACCGCCTCCAGGGTCCAGATCCGGCCCCGGGTCTCGGCCGCCAGGCGGGCGTTCTCCATGGCGACCGCCGCGTGGCGGGCGAAGTCCAGCTCGGCGCCGCCCGGGTCGCCAACCGGGGCCGAGCCGTGGACCGACCCCAGGGCGCCCACCAGGCGGTCGCCATACCAGAGCGGGAGCAGCATCCAGCCCCGGCCGCCGGCGACGCCGCTGACCGGCTCGCGACCGCGCTCGGCGCCCCGCCGCCATCCCGCCCAGGTGAGCACCCGCTCGGCGCGGCGGTTGCCGCTGGCGCGGGCGCCGCTGACCCGTCCCTCGGCGTCGAATGCCCAGCAGCAGACCCCCGCCGACCCGAGCATGGCGAGGGCCTGCTCGGCGATCGAGGCGACCGTGCTGGTGAGGTCGTGGCCGGCCAGCGCCGCCACCTCCTGGATGCGCAGCGAGTGGTCGAGGGCGAGCTGGTTGGCGCGGTGCAGGCGCACCGTGCGCAGCGCGATCCCCACCACCGGCGCCGCGCTCTCCAGGAGCTGGACGTCCGACTCCACGAACGGCAGGTCCGCGAAGCGCTGCCCGGAGAGCGCCGCCACCGCCCTCCCCTCCTGGAAGACGGGCACCCAGAGCACCCGCTTGGGAAGCCGGCGGTCGTCGCCGTCCTCCAGGATGGTGGCGGGATCGGGGTTCGGGTCCTGCACCGACTCCTCCAGCGTGAGCCCCGTGGCCAGCACGCGCGCGAAGTGCCGGGTCCGCTCCACCGGCCGCGGCGCGATCTCCTGGAAGCCCGCCGAGGGCCCCAGGGTGAACCCGCTCAGCCGCGCCTCGGCGTCGATGTAGACGAGGAGCAGGACGTCGACGGCCAGGTACTGGCTGAGGCCTCGGAAGACCGCCTCGGCGATCCCCCGCTCATCGACCGCGGCGGCGATCCCGAGCTCGACCACGTGCAGGGCCTCGAGGCGCCGGCGCTCGGTCTGCGCCTCCCCGTAGTGGTCCGCGTTGTCGAGGGCCAGGCTGACGTGGGCGGCGATGTCCTGGAGCAGCTTGACGTCCGCCTCCGAGAAGGCGCCGTCGCGGTAGGACTGGACGGAGAGCAGCGCGCTGACGCGGTCGCCGTGCAGGACCGGGACCCAGATCAACGAGCGGGCGATCGTCCGCTGCCGGTGCCCGGGCCGGGAGACGAAGAAGGCCGCCCCGTCGGTGGCGACGAAGCTCTCGTGGGCGGGGCGCCGCGCCTCCACCACCCGCGCCCAGGGGTTGCTCCGCAGAAGCACCGGGGACTTGCTCTCGTATGCCTCGCGCGAGGGCCCGGCGACGGCGAGGGGAACGGCGGGGACGCGCTGCTCGTGACCGGAGTCGTACCCGTAGCCCTCGGCCAGCGGCTCCCCCTCGGTGACCTCGCGGATGGAGGCCAGGATGAAGACGTCGAACTGGAGATGGAGCGCCAGCTCCTCCCGCAGCGCGCGCATGATGGACCAGCGGTCGAGGCTCGAGATGAGCCGGCGGCCGACCCCGTTGACGACCTCCAGGCGGCGGCGATGGGCCTCGCTGGTGCTGTAGCTCCAGGCGTTCCGGAGCGCGAGGGAGGCCTGGTCGGCGACCTGCTCGGCGAAGGCGACGGTGGACTGCTCGTAGGCCCCCGCCTCGAAGGCCTGCAGCGAGAGCGCGCCCCGGGCCCCGTCGGCCTGGACCATGGGGATCCAGATCACGGAGCCGAAGCGGGAGCCGCGGACCGGCTGCTGCCTCATGGTGACGCTGCTGCCGG
>JBOHUX010000145.1:0-5911 GCA_050734915.1 Candidatus Dormibacteraceae bacterium | reverse complement strand
CCATCCGATGCCGTTGCTGCCCATGTCCATGACCATCATCACCGCGCCCGCGATGATCTGGTCGGTGAGAGGGCTGATCCCGGGCAGGATCCGGGGGACGTGCGCGTAGGCCGGGTAGAAGAGCTCGTGCGAGAACTGGAGGGCCAGGGCCACGCCCATCATCGGGAAGGCCCCGGCCAGCATGTAGACCAGCCGCTGAGGCTGGCTGAGGGGCGTGGTGGCGTGCGCCGACGTGGCGTCGACCAGAGGTGCCCAGTAGAGGACGCCGGCGACCAGGAAGCTGAGGTGCTCCACGATGTGGACGGCGTCGTTGCCCAGCGCGACGTCGTAGGGGCCGGGGAGGTGCCAGGCGACGACCACGAGGGCCGCGGCGCACTGCGCGAAGACCGGATGGGTGAGATGGCGGACGCCGCGAAGGCGGAAGACCCAGGCCGCCATCGGCGGCGTGAGACCGAGCAGCAGGAGGGGGGCCGCAACCGTCATCAGGAGCATGTGCTGGACCATGTGCGCGCTCTGCAGGTAGCCGTCCCCCAGCGGGTCGAGCGGGCTCTCGAGCGCGACCCAGACGGTGGCGACACCGGCGACGAACCAGACCCCCCGCGGGCGACGGAAGGTCCCCGCCGTGCGGGCCAGCCGGGCATAGGCGAGCACCAGCGCGAGCAGTCCCAGGTCCACCGAGGGATCCGCGCGAAAGCCGAGCACGAGACCCTAGCCTCCCCCACCGAGGACCGCGTCCAGAAGGCGACTGGCGGCGTCCGGCAGATCCTCGGCGATCCGGTAGTAGACCCAGATCCCCTCCTTGTGAGACGTCACCAGGCCGGCTGACCGGAGCCTCCCCATGTGATGGGACACGGTCGGCTGGCCGAGCGCGTAGGCGGCCGTGAAGTCGCAGATGCAGACCGGCGCCCCGGCGCCCCGGAGGGTCGCCAGCATGCTCAGCCGCGTGGGATCGCCGAGCAGCCTGAGCAGGCGCGCCGTCGCCATCGCCGCGCCTGGCTGCATCGCGATCTCGACCTGGTGGCAGACGCCTCGCCGCCGGGCCCGTGGAGGATCCGTCGCGACCAATCACAGCAGTCTACCCCATCCATCGACGGTGATCGATTGCCTTCGCCCCAGCCTCTCGCCTCTGGGCTATCGTCATATGCATGAGCATCAGCACCCGCACCGAGCACGTCACAGCCAGGGACGGAGGCCGGTTCGACGCCCACCTGGCCCTCCCGCAGACGGGCTCCGGACCGGGGCTGCTGCTCATCCAGGAGATCTGGGGCGTCACCGACTACATCACCGGGCGGGCGGCGGATCTGGCCGGGCTGGGCTATGTGGTCATGGCCCCCGACCTCTACTGGCGCCTCCAGCCGGGCGTCGTCCTCGACGAGGGAACCGAGGCCGGGCTCAACGAAGCCTTCGGGTATCGCCAACGGGTGGACTACCGAGCCGCCGTCGGAGACGCCGCGGCCTCCTTCCGGCACCTCCAAGCGCTCCCCGAGGTGATCGCCGGCACGGGCGTGATGGGCTTCTGCTTCGGGGCCGGGCTCGCCTATCAGGTGGCGGCCACCGAGAGCCCGGCGACGGCGGTCTGCTACTACGGGAGCGACATCCCGGCGGCGATCGACCTCGCGCCCAGCGTGACCTGCCCTGTCATCTTCCATTTCGGCGCCGACGATCCCTACCTGACGCCCGAGCAAAGGGCTCCCATCGAGGAGGCTTTCGGGGGGCGGCCCGAGGTCGAGATCCACGTCCAGCCCGACGCGCGGCACGCCTTCGACAACCACCGGGCGCCCATCTTCCACCGGCCCGCCGCGGCCGCCGCCGCGTGGCCCCTGACGGTCGGATTCCTGAAGAGGACGCTGCCGGCCTGAAGCCCGCTGGCGGTACGGCGATCCCCACGCGGGTTCCGCCCACGCCTCCCCCGGTCGTCGTCCTGGCCGGCTCGACCCACCAGGGTCTCTCTCGAGACCAGGACAAAGATGCGGGTGGTGGGATTCGAACCCACACGCCGAAGCCCAACTTTTTAAGAGTTGTGTGTCTACCAGTTCCACCACACCCGCACGCCCGCCAGGGACGGTTATACCCCTCAGGCGAACGGTGCGGAGGCCTCCTCGAGCTCCGCCACCGCCTCCGGCGAGAGCCTCTTGCCGAGCGCGCCGAGATCGTCGCGAAGCTGCTCGGGCCGCGATGCACCGACGATCGGCGCCGTCATCCCCTCGCGGCCGAGCAGCCAGGCGAGGGCGACCTGAGGCGGCGACATCCCCTCCCGCGCGGAGATCGCGACCACCTTCTCGACGACATCGAAGGCGGGGCCCGACCAGTAGCGCCCCTGGTATGAGCGGCCGTAGTCGCCGAGCGAGAACCGGCTTTCGGCGGGGGGATCCTCGCCCCGCCGGTACTTGCCGGTCAGCATGCCGGCGGCGAGCGGGTTGTAGGGGACGAACGCGATTCCGGCCGCCCGGCACAGCGGCAGCAGCTCACGCTCGGCCCGGCGGTCGATCAGGCTCATCGGCGGCTGCGCGGCCACGAACCGTACCGTCCTCCGCTCCGCCGCCAGAGCGAGGCTCAGGGCCAGCCGCCAGGCCTCGTAGTTGGAGGCGCCGGCATAGAGGATCTTGCCGGCCTGCACGAGACGGTCGAGCGCCTCAAGCGTCTCCTCGAGAGGTGTCGAGAGATCCGGGCTGTGCATCCAGTAGAGGTCGATGCGCTCGATGCCCAGGCGCCGCAGGCTGGCCTCGCAGGCCTCGATGACATGCTTGCGGCTGCCGCCCGCGTGGTTGGCCCCCGGACCCACCCGGGCGGCGAACTTGGTGGCCACGACCCACCGCTCCCGCCGGCCGGTCGCGCCCCGCAGCCATCGCCCCACGATCTCCTCACTGCGCCCCCAGGTCTCGGGCCCGGGTGGGACGGGATAGACGTCGGCGACGTCCAGGAAGTCGAGTCCCAGCTCCTCGGCGGCGTCGAGGACGGCCAGCGAGCCGGGCTCGTCTACGGTCGGGCCGCCGAAGATCATCGTCCCCAGGCAGAGGCGGCCGACCTCGAGGCCGGTCGCGCCCAGCTTCACCGTCTCCAGGTCAGGCACTCACGCCTGGTCCGGGTATTCGTGGAAGCCGCGGCCGGTCTTCCGGCCAAGGTGCCCGGCGTCGATCTTCTCCTTGAGCACGCGGCTCGGCTCCGGCCCCGCCCCCAGCCGGTGCCGGTCCAGCAGGGCTCCATAGAAGATGTCGAGGCCGCTGAAGTCGAGCAGCTCGAACGGCCCCATCGGCCAGTTGAGCCCCTTCTTGACGGCGGTGTCGATGTCCTCCGCGCTCGCGTAGCCGCCCTCCAGGAGGTGCATCGCCTCCTCCGAGGCGGCGAACAGGATCCGGTTGACGATGAAGCCGTGGATCTCCTTGCGGACCAGGACCGGTACCCGGTCGATGCTGCGCACGAACTCCATCGCCGCCGCCACCGTCTCGTCGGACGTCTGGGGACCGCGGACCACCTCGCACAGCTTCATGACCGTCACGGGATGGAAGAAGTGCATGTTGCAGCAGCGCTCGGGGCGGCCGGTCACGTCCGCCAGGCGCGAGATGGCGATCGTGCTCGAGTTGCTGGCCAGGACCGCGTGCGCGGGGGCCGCCCGGTCGAGGATCTCGAAGACCTCCCGCTTGGCCTCCAGATCCTCGAACACCGCCTCGATGGCGAGATCGGCGCCCGCGGCGGCGGCGGCGATGTCGTCGCCGAGGGCCAGGCCGGCCAGCGCCGACGAGCCCACCTCCGCCGCGATGCGCCCCTTCTCGACCGCCCGCGCCACCAGCCTTTCGTTCTGCGTCCTCGCCTTCTCCAACTGGCCCCGGTCGAGGTCGGCGAGGTGGACCTCGTGACGGCCGCTGAGCGCGGTCTGGAGGGCGATCTGCGAACCCATCGTGCCGGCCCCCACCACGGCGACCTTCCTGATCCCGGCCATGACTACCTCCAGTGAGCGGGTGTCAGCCGGCCCGGCGGACGCCGCATGATGATCCTGCGATGCGGGTGAGCGCGGACCGCTTCGAGGCCGCCGTGGCGGAGGCGATCGACTCCATCCCGGCCCGGTTCCAACCGTACCTGGAGAATACGCAGTTCATCGTCGAGGAGGCCTCGCCGGACGGCCTCCTCGGCCTCTACGAGGGAGCCACCGCCCTCGGCGCCGGCGAGGGGCTCCCGGACCGGATCACCATCTTCAAGCGCGCCCACGAGGGGGCGTCGTCGACGTGGCCGGAACTGGTCGCCGAGGTGCGGCGGACCGTCCTCCACGAGGTGGGCCATCACTTCGCGATGGACGAGGACGAGCTGCCCTTCTGAAGGCGCGGGTCAGCCGGTCAGCTTCCAGAACGCGCGCAGCCAGTGGACCAGGGGGTTCCCGCCTTCGGAGCCCGCCTCCCGCACCACGCCCACCGCGAAGTCGTGGTCGCCGGTCTCGACCAGATCGCGCAGCTCGCATTCGAACCACGCAATCGATCCCGTCACGATCGGTATGCCGTTGCCACCCAGCCGGTGGGGGATCTCGCGCCAGCCGGCATCGACCAGCGGGGCGCGCCCCGCGAAGCGCTCGGCAACGAACTCCTGCCGATCGGACAGCACGCTGACATTGAAGCGGCCGGACTCCTGCAGCGCGTCGCGCGTGGCCGTCAGCCGTTCCAGCGACACCGCGACCAGGGCCGGTTCGAGAGAGGCGGAGGTGAAGCTGGTCGCGGTCATGCCCCGGAAGCGGCCCGGGCCGGTGGTCGT
Organism: Candidatus Dormibacteraceae bacterium; assembly: GCA_050734915.1. Classification (GTDB taxonomy): domain Bacteria; phylum Chloroflexota; class Dormibacteria; order Dormibacterales; family Dormibacteraceae; genus JBOHUX01. The sequence continues at coordinate 1,174 of JBOHUX010000145.1, read as the reverse complement.
GCTGACCACCACGAGCGCCGTCGGCAGCCGTGCCATCGCCTCGAGGAAGGCCTCCACCTCCATGTCCTGTCTCCCACCCCCTCTCGCACGCGTATCCGCGCCCGGTCGGTGCGCGCCTTATCGTCACTAGACTAATCGGGCCATGCCCCCGCAGCCTCATGACCGGCCCCGCGAATGGCGCGAGGTCTACACGGCGCACCCCTACCTCTGGGCCGCGATCCCGATCGTGGTCGGGGTCGCCGCCGCGACGGCCGGAGTTCTGAAGCACCACGTGTTCGGATACGTGGTGGGGGTGACTTTGGCGGGATGGGGGATCGTGATCGAGGTGCTCAACGTGATCGACGCGATCTGGCGGATTGCCCGCCGCCGGCGGCCGTCCTAGCGGTGCCGGCCCGAGCCATCGGTGCGCGCGCTAGGATTCTCGATGTGCGCCGCGGCCTGGGATCGCTGAGTTCGGTGCTCCGGGCGAGCCGGGGGCGGCGACGGGGCGACGTAGCCAAGTGGCAAGGCAGAGGTCTGCAAAACCTCCATCCCCAGTTCGATTCTGGGCGTCGCCTCCATCTCCATCGCGAGGCGCACCGGCGCGCCGCAGCGGCTGAGGCGTCGGCATGGGGGTAGCCCCGATCAAGATGCCCCAGCTCGGAGAGTCCGTCACCGAGGGCACCGTCGATCACTGGCTCAAGAAGGAGGGCGACTTCGTCAAGCGTGACGAGGCGCTGGTGGAGGTCGTCACCGACAAGGTCAACGCCGAGATCCCCTCCCCCTTCGAGGGCACGCTGGTCAGGATCTCGGTCGCCGAGGGCGAGACGGTGGCGGTCGGGATCGAGCTGGCGCAGATCGAGACCGACGGCGCCCCCGCGGCACCGGTCGCGGCGGCCGACAATCCCGCCGCGGACAGCACCTCGGAGCCGGTCCAGGCACCCCTCAACGGAACCCCGGCGGCGCCTCCGAACCTCGCTCCGCCGGCACCGGTTGGGGAGGGCACGGCAGGTGCCGGCGCCGACCGTCCCCGCTTCAGCCCGGCCGTCCGCCGCCTCGTCGAGCAGCACGGCATCGATCCCATCGCCCTCACCGGAACCGGGGAGGGCGGCCGGGTCACCCGCGACGATGTGCTCGCCCTCATCGAACGCGCCGAGGCGCCGCCGGCGCCCGCGGCGAAGGCCCCCGCCCCCAC
>JBOHUX010000144.1:0-6008 GCA_050734915.1 Candidatus Dormibacteraceae bacterium | reverse complement strand
GTCGTCGGGAGCGCCCGCCCCCGGCCCTGGGGCCGGTGGTGCCTGGGGGACCGCGGCGCCCGCCGGCGCTCGGGGGGCGGCCTCGTCGGCAGGCACGTTCGACGTGGCGGCGCTCGCGGCCACCGGGGCCGCCTCCTCTCCCACCGCCAGGATCTGCGCGATGACATGCCCGACCGGGACCTGGTCGCCGGCCGCGGCGGTCACCGCCGCCAGCCGCCCGGAGGCGGGAGCCTCGACCTCGACCACCGCCTTGTCCGTCTCCACCTCCATCAGGGGCTCCCCCTTGGTGACCTCATCCCCCTCCCCGCGCAACCAGGCGACCAGGATGCCGGTGTCCTGGGCCATCCCCAGCGCGGGCATGATCACCTCGGTCGCCATCGGTCAGCGCTCCCGATTGAGGTGGGACTCGACCTCGCGCACGGTCTCGAGCGGGCCCCCGAAGGCCTGGTAACGCTGCCCCGAGATGAGCAGCTCCTCGGCCGGGAAGCGGGTGATCACCTCACAGCCGGCCGAGGTCACCACCAGCTGCTCCTCGATCCGCGCCGCCGACCAGCCGTCGGTGGCGGGCCAGAAGGTCTCGAGCGCGAAGACCATCCCCTCCCGGATCACCTCCGGGTGCTCGAGCGACACCAGCCGGCTGAAGATGGGCTTCTCCCAGATCGAGAGGCCGACCCCGTGCCCGAACTGGAGGGCGAAGGCAGCCTCCTCGTCGGGGAAGCCGAACTCCGGTGCCGCCGGCCACGTGGCCGCCACCTCGGCGGTGGTGACCCCGGGCCGGATCATGCTGATGGCGCCGTCCAGCAGGTGCCGGCAGCGCTTGTAGGCGTCCACGAGGGCCGGCGAGGCGCTGCCCACGGCGAAGGTCCGGTAGTAGCAGGTCCGGTATCCGTTGAAGCTGTGCAGGATATCGAAGTAGGCGGGGTCGCCCGGCCGCAGCGCCCGGTCCGTGTAGACGTGCGGGTGGGGGCTGCAGCGCTCGCCCGAGATGGCGTTGACCCCCTCCACATGCTCCGAGCCGAGGTCGTAGAGGACCTTGGCCACGAGGCCGACGCACTCGTTCTCGCGGATGCCCGGGCGCAGCGCCTCATAGAGGCGGTCGTAGGCGGCGTCCACCATCATGCAGGCGGTGCTGAGGAGCGTGATCTCGTCCTCGGTCTTGATGAGGCGGGCCTCCTGCATCAGTTGCTGGCCATCCACGACCTCGATGCCCTCCGCCTGGAGGGCGAAGAGGACGGGCGGCTCGACCACGTCCACCCCCAGCGGCGCGCCGAGCAGCCCCCGCCCTTCGAGCTCGACGCGCACCTTGCGGGCGACGTCCTCGGCCCGGCCGGCGCCGGGCGCGAAGGCGCCCCGCATGGTCGAGATCCCCGCCCGCGACCTTGCGTCGCCCAGCCAGGGGCAGTAGAGCTTGTGGTGGCGGGCCGCCGAGCCGAAGTCCCACATGATCGGCTCGTCCCCCTGGGGGAGGAGGCTGAACCGGGCCAGCTTGTCCATCGCCCAGGTCCCGATGTGGGTCGCGGTCACATAGCGGATGTTGTTCATGTCGAAGCAGAGCAGGGCGCCCATCTCGGAGTCCTGGAGCAGGCTCTTGACGCGGGCCAGCCGCTGTGTGCGGAGCCGGTCGTAGTCGACCCGCTGCTCCCAGTCGGTGCCGTTGAGCCCGAACGTCTTGGTCTTCATGCCCATCGCGTCAGGTCCTCCCGCAGAGCCGGCGGGCGGCGAGCGCGACCGTCTCGGCGGTTGGCACCGTCAGGTCCTCGAGGGCCGGTGAGAAGGGCACGGGGACGTCCATCGCCCCCATCCGTACGACCGGCGCGTCGAGGTGGTAGAAGGCCCCGCCGGAGATCACGGAGGCGATCTCGGCGGTGACGCCGTAGCTCTGGTACCCCTCGTCGACGACGATCGCGCGGGAGGTCTTGGTGGCCGATCGCACCAGGCTCTCCACATCGAGCGGGACCGTCGTCCGGGGGTCGATGACCTCGGCGCTGATACCCTCGGCGGCGAGGACGTCGGCGGCCGCGAGCGCCACGTAGACCATGCTGCTGGTGGCGACCAGGGTGACGTCCTTCCCCTCCCGCTTCACGTCCGCGACGCCGAAGGGGATCGTGTACTCCTCCTCCGGGACCGGCCCGGTGGTCGCGTAGTTCATCTTGTCCTCGAAGAAGACGACCGGGTTGCCGTCGCGGATGGCGGTCTTGAGCAGGCCCTTGCCGTCGTACGGGGTGCTCGGCAGCACGACCTCGAGGCCGGGGATGTGGCTCACCCAGGCATGGAGGCTCTGGCTGTGCTGGGCCGCCGAGCGGCGGCTGGCGCCGAGCGTGGTACGGATCACCAGCGGTGCGCCCAGCTTGCCGCCCGACATGTAGCGGACCTTGGCCGCCTGGTTGGCGACCTGGTCCATGACCAGGCCGAGGAAGTCCCCGAACATGATGTCTATTACCGGCCGCATGCCGGTCATGGCGGCGCCCAGGCCGATGCCCGTGAAGCCGGGCTCCGAGATCGGGGTGTCCATCACCCGCTCCGGTCCGAACTCCTGGACCAGGCCGCTCAGCACCTTGAAGGGGGTGCCCGCCTCGGCCACGTCCTCGCCGATCACGAAGACGGTGGCATCACGGCGCATCTCCTCGGCCAGCGCCTCCCGGATCGCCTCCGCGAACGTGATCATCCGCACCCCGGCCGCGGGCTCGTTCACGACCGCCGTCTCATGCGTGGACGTCGCTTCCCCCCCAACCCCGGGAGATCCGGCTCCTGGCCACCGCCTGCCTCGCCGCCCTTCTCATCGCCCCGCTTTCAGGCGTAGACATCCTGATCCACCTCGCCCGGCTCCGGATAGGGAGCCGCCAGCGCGAACTCGACGCCCGCCCTGACCACCGTCGCCGCCTCCTCGTCGACCCGGTCGAGGGCGGCGGCGTCGGCCAGGTTGTCCCCGATGATGCGCCGGCTCGCGATCTGGATCGGGTCCCGGCGCTCGCGCCACTCGCGCTCCTCGTCCTTGGTCCGGTAGTAGGCGCGGTCCACGTCGCCGACGTGATGGCCGTGGTAGCGGTAGGTGCTGCAGACCAGGAAGCTGGGACCCTCGCCGGCGCGGGCGGCGGCGACCGCTCTCGCCGCCGCCTCGTAGACCGCGGCCACGTCCTGGCCGTCCACCTCCACCGCCGTGATCCCGAACGCCGCGGGACGGGCCGTGATGTCGCCGGCGGTGGTCTCCGAGAAGTGCGTGTACTCGTTGTAGAGGTTGTTCTCGCATACGTAGATGACGGGCAGCCGCCACAGCGACGCCATGTTCAGGTTCTCGTAGAGGACGCCCTGGCCGAGGGCGCCGTCGCCGAAGAAGCAGGCGGCGACCTGGTCGGTGCCGCGCTTCTTGGCCGAGAGCGCGGCGCCGGTCGCGATCCCCACCGACCCCGCCACGATGGCGTTGGCACCCAGGTTGCCGCGCTCCTGATCGGCGATGTGCATCGATCCGCCCTTGCCTCGGCAGTAGCCCGCCTCCTTGCCCAGCAGCTCGGCGAACATGCGGTCGACGGCGGCGCCCTTGGCCAGGCAGTGGCCGTGGCCGCGGTGGGTGCTGGTGATGTAGTCGTCGTCTCGGAGCGCCGCGCAGACGCCGACGGCGACGGCCTCCTCGCCCGAGTAGAGGTGGGCCAGGCCGGGCATCTTGGCGCCCCGGTAGAGGTCGTTGACCGCGTCCTCGAAGTGACGGATGGTGACCATCCGCCGGAAGAGGTCGAGCCACCGCTCCGGCGACAGGCCCGGGCGCGCGGCCGCCTCGGCGCCGTCGCTAGACATCCTGCGACCCCGCCATGCGCGCCAGCGTGTGAAAGATGGCGGCGAAGTCCTCGTCGGCGTAACCCATGCCTCGTGCGGCCGTCAGCATCTCGTTGGTGACGGCGGTCGTCGGCATCGGCACGTCGAACCTGCGCGCCGCCTCCAGGGCCAGCAGCAAGTCCTTCTGCATCATCTGGACGTCAAACCAGGCCTCCTCGGGGAGCCCGAACACGAACGGGCCCCGGTACTTGATCATGGGCGACGCCACCACGCTGTCGCAGAGGACCTGGAAGGCCGTCTTGCGGTCGATGCCACCGCGCTCGGCCAGCAGCAGGGCCTCGCTGAGGGCCAGCATCTGGACCGCGAGCCCAAGGTTGACGGCGATCTTCATGAGGACCGCCTGCCCGTTCGGGCCCACGTGGTTCACGACCGGGCCGATGACGAGCAGGATCTCCCTCGCCCGCTCGAAGACCTCGGGATCGCCGCCGACCATGACCGAGAGCCGGCCCGCCTCCAGCGTCTCGACGCTGCCGGATACCGGCCCGTCGAGCATGTGCGCCCCCCGTTCGCGAACCTGGGCGGCGAGCCGGCGGCTGAACTCGGGCGACACCGTGCTCATGTCGACGTAGACCTGATCCGCCCCCAGGCCGCCGAGGATGCCGTCCTCGCCCAGCGCGACCGCCTCCAGCGCGTTGGTGCTGGTGACCATCGAGAAGACGTACTCGCTCCCCTCCGCCACCTGGCGGGGGTTGTCGCAGAGGATCAGGCCCTCCGCCTCCAGGGGAGCCGCCCGCTCGCGGGTCCGGTTGTACCCGCGCACCTCGTGGCCGGCGGCCAGGAAGCGCCTGGCGATACGGCCGCCCATGGTCCCCAGACCCACGTATCCGACTCTGGCCAAACCTCGCCTCCCCGCACCCACGCGATCCGCGCAATCGTTTGCCCGACAACGCTATCAGCCCCCGGTGAGGCCTGTCAAACGGCGGGCGCCTCTCCGGTTCCGGCCCCGCTCACCGTGGACCCGCGGACGATGAGCTCCGGCTCCAGGATCACCCGGCGGTGGAGTTCGTGGCCGCTCTCGATCTCCTCGATCAGCATCTCGGCGGCGAGGATGCCGAACCGGCGCGCGGGCACCCTCAGGGTGGTGAGCGGGGGCGCCAGGCGGCCGGCCAGGGGGATGTCGTTATAGCCCACGATGGCGATGTCCTCGGGAACCCTCAGACCGCGCTCGGCGGCCACCCCGTGGGCGCCGATGGCGGCCATGTCGTTGACGGCGAAGACGGCGCTGGGCGGCGATTCGAGCGCCAGCAACTGCTGCACGGCGACCCGGGCGGGGCCTTCCAGATAGCCCGCCTCGACGATCAGCGCCGGGTCCGGCTCGATGCCGGCCTCCTCGAGCGCGGCCAGGTATCCCTGGCGGCGGAGGACCGCGGTGCTGATGCCCGGGCCGCCGCCGAGGTGGGCGATCCGGCGGTGGCCGAGCTCGATCAGATGGCGGGTGCCGAGCAGGCCGCCGACGACGTCGTCCGCCCCCACGAAGGGATCGCCCTCCTCGCTGAAGCGGTTGACGAGGACGTGGCGTACCCCCTGCTCCCGAAGCCAGCGGACGGAGGGGTCGCGCAGGAAGACGCTGGCCAGGATGACACCGTCGACGCGGCGCGCGCGAAGGCCGCCCAGGTGGGCCAGCTCCCGCTCCGGAGACCCCGCCGTGTTGCCCAGGATGACGCCGTATCCGCGCTCGTTGGCGACGTCCTCGATACCGCGGAAGATGTTGGCGAAAAGAGGGTTGGTGATGTCCGGGATGATCATCGCGAGGACGAAGCTCTGCCGGAGCCGGAGCGAGCGGGCGACGCCGTCGGGGCGGTACCCGGTCTCCTCGAGAAGGGCCTCGACCCGCGACCGGGTGGCGGCCGACACCCGAAGGCCGGGGTCGCGGTTGGCGATCCGGGAGATGGTCGAGGGGTGGACACCAGCCCTCGTCGCCAGTTCCTTGAGCGTGATCGGCATCTGCACAGAGGGTACTTGCGATTGATGGCGCCCACCAGTCCCTTTCGCGAATCTCGATCTCGGCGGTGCTTTCCCGACCAAACTGGGCGGCCCGCTCATCTAGATGAGCGATTCCGAACATCGACGGATCTTCGGCGCCCATGCACCCCATCTGGCGGCCCGGCTCCTCCGCTCCTCTTACGCAGCTACGGCTGCGCGCGCTCCGGTGCTGGGCGCCGAGCCACCATCTCCTACCC
>JBOHUX010000143.1:0-6034 GCA_050734915.1 Candidatus Dormibacteraceae bacterium | reverse complement strand
GGCCTACTCCGACCTCGAGTCCGTGGACCGGCAGCGCGAGGAGTTCCTGGCCTTCATCGCCCACGAGGTGAGGCACCCCGTGGCCGCGATCTCCACCATCGCGGAGACGCTGGCGGACACGCCCGGGCTGGGCGCCCGGGAGCAGCGGGCGCTCGACGGCCTGCGCGGCCAGGCCCGGCTCCTGACCCGCCTCGCCGAGGAGGTGCTGGCGGTGGCTCGCGTCGAGACCCAGGGGGTGCGCCCGCGCCGGTCGGAGGTGGACGTCGGCGCGCTGCTCGACGCACTCGGCCGCCAGGCGCCGGACCCCGAGCGTGTCCATCTGGCGCGCCCCTCGCGCCGGGTCCGCATTGAGGCCGATCCGGAGCTGCTCGGACACGCCTTCGACAACCTGATGCGGAACGCCCTCAAGTACTCACCCCCCGGCAGCCCGGTCGGGATCTCGCTCTCGTCCGCCCGCGGGAGCCTCAGGATCGCGGTCCGGGACCACGGGGTCGGCCTGGCGCCGGACGAGATCCCCCGTCTCTTCAAGAAGTACGGGCGGATCCACAACGACCGCACCGCCCAGACGGCGGGAGTCGGCCTCGGCCTCTACCTGAGCCGCCTCCTGATCGAGGCGCACGGGGGCTCGATCACCGCCGAGAGCGCAGGGTTGGGGGAGGGTTCGACGTTCACCGTAGTACTTCCCAATGAGCCAGCAAACCCTGACGTCCGGCCATGAGACCGCCGCCGAGCAGACGTCGGTCGTGATCGTGGAGGACCACCAGGTCCTCGCCGAGGGCCTCGAGCTGGCCCTCAGCCGGCATGCGGACCTGCAGGTGCTGGGATCGGCGGGCACCGTGGCGGCGGCCGTCGAGTTGGCCCGGGCCAAGCGCCCGCGGGTGGTGATCATGGACTACCACCTGCCCGACGGGACCGGCGCCGAGGCCGCCGTCGCGATCCGCGCCGAGCTGCCGGAGGTGACCGTGATCATGCTCAGCGCCGACACCGGCGACGACGCCGTGACGGCCGCCATCGAGGCCGGCGCCTGCGGCTACATCGTCAAGTCGGAGGCGGCCAGCAAGGTCGCGGACGCGGTCCGCCGCGCGGCCGACGGGGAGATGCTGATCCCGGCCGCCGTGCTGGCCGGGCTGCTGGCCCGCCAGCGGCAGCGCGCCCAGGAGGAGGCGGAGCGCGAGCGCCTGGTCCGGCACCTCACCCCCCGGGAGCGCGAGATCCTCAAGCTGATGGCGCAGGGGATGGACAACTGGGCCATCTCCGATCATCTCGTGATCAGCTTCACGACCGTCCGCGGCCACGTCCAGAACATCCTCGAGAAGCTGAGCGCCCACTCCAAGCTGGAGGCCGTCGCCCGGGCCAACCAGGCCGGCCTCCTCTAGAGACGCGCGCGCCGGCCGGCGGCGAGGCCCCCGGCCGGGATCCATACGGGGCCCATACGTGAAGGGTTCGAACGCGTACGGGATTCCAACACCTCCGCGCTTAGCGTCGCCCGTATGTGGATCGCGAGCCGACGCGGGCGGCCGGAAGCGGCGCCGCCGAGCGGGGACTGGGCCCGGCTGGCGCGCACGGCCGTCCGCCAGCTGGAGGACGCGGATCTCTACCTGGCGGCGGTCCAGGCTCTGGACCTTCCCGACCCCGGCATCGAGCGGGAGGTGGGGCGGGTCCGGGCCGAGCTGGCGGCGCTCCGCCACCGCCTGGAGCGGCCGCGCCTGGGGGTGCTCTGACGGCCGCCATCTCCCGCCGGCGGCGGATCAAGGTCCGCGGCGGAAGCCTGGGTCCGTTCCTGTGCTGGGCCGTCGTCTTCGCCGACATCGGAACCTCGGTCTACTACGTGCCGGGCATCCTCTACGGCCACTTCGGCGGCCGCTCCGCGCTCTTCGTGATGATGACGCTGGTCGTCTTCGTGCTCCTGAGCGCCAAGTACGCCGAGGTCGCCTGGCGCTACCCGGGCGGCGGCGGGGTGGTGACGGTCGCCTCCCGCGCCCTCCATCCCTTCGCGGGGCTGCTGGGCGGGATCCTGATCCTGGTCGACTACTACCTGACCGCCGCCCTGAGCGCGCTCTCCGGCATGTTCTACCTGGCGGTGGTGGTACCCGGGCTGGGAGCGGTGGTCCTGCCCGCCACGCTGGCGGCCCTGGCCGGCCTCGGGCTGCTGAACGCCTTCGGGATCAGGGAGAGCGCCCGCGTCAGTGCCACCTTCGCCATCCTGGCGGCCGCCGGCCAGCTGCTCGTCGTGCTGGCGGTGGCCGGCCACCTGGGGCCGGCAGGCATCGTCCACAGCCTGGGCGCCGTCCGGCGCGGTCCGGCGCTGACGCCCGTCCTCCTGCTCACCGGCTACGGCGCCGCGTTCCTCGCCTTCTCCGGGCTCGAGAGCGTGGCCCAGATCTCGCCCGCCATGAAGGAGCCGCGACGGCCGGTCGCCCGCCGGACGATGGTGCTGGTGGTGCTCACCATCGCCGTGACCAGCCCACTGCTGACGCTGTGGTCGACCACCATCCTGGACGGGCACGCCGACCCCAACCAGTTCGTGTCCCTGCTCGGCGCCCACGTCGCCGGCCGGCAACTGGCCGGTTTCGCCGCCATCAGCGGCGCGCTGCTGCTGGTCTTCGCGAGCAACACCGCCATCATCGGGGCCTACCACGTGTTCATCGCACTGGCCCGGATGGGCTTCCTGCCCCGGGTCATGGAGCACCGCAATCGCTGGCGGGGGACCCCTCACGTCGCCATCCTTGCCGCGGTGGCGCTCCCCTTGGGGGTGGTGGCGGCCGCGAACGGCGATGTGAACCTGCTCGGGGACCTCTACGCCTTCGGCCTCCTGGGCGCCTTCATCCTCACCTGCGCCGCCCTGGACGTGGTCCGCTGGCGGGAGCGTGCCCACTCCGATCAGGGGGTGTCGGCGGCGGTGTTCGTGCTGGGCATCGTCACCACCGGCCTGGTCCTCATCGCCTGGACGGTGAACCTGGTCGCCAAGCCGCTCGCGACCGAGTTCGGCGGCGGGCTCACGGTTGCCGGCCTGGCGGTCGGTCTGGCGACCTACCGCGTCACGCTGCGGCGCCGGCCCGCCGTCTTCCCGCTGCCCTACAGCCCGGCGCGGGCTGTGGCCTCGATCCGGGCCGAGTTCCGGCGCCGGCCGGCAGAGGTCCTCATCATCCTGCCCCACGACCCCGAGGCGGCCGGGGCGGTGCTCGCCGAAGCCGCCCGGGCGGCGGCCGGGAGGAGCGCGGTCTTCCTCTTCAGGGGCAAAGAGCCGCTCGCCGGGGCGCCCGCCCTCTGGGAGGTCGCCGACCCCTACCTCAAGGACTACGCGGCCCAGGACGCCTTCGCCAGAGCTGAGATGGCGACCCGCCGGGCGATTCCCAGCCGACGCCACGTCTACGTGCCGGGCAGCCTGCACCGAGAGGTGGTCGGGGACGTCTGGAAGGAGGTGCATCCTCGCGAGACGGTGCTCGAGCGGGCCGACCTGGACGCGCTCCCACCGATCGCCGTCGACCGCGTGCGCCGGCACGTCGAGGACGGGATCCCGGTCCTGCACCTCGTCACCGGCCGGGCCGTCCCGCCCCCTCCCACGACGGAGGGGCCGGTCGCGACCGCGAGCGCGAAGCGGCCCTGAAAGGTGGCCGCGGCAAGCTCCGGTCCTCCCGAGCAGAGGAAGGTGCGCGGCCAGGCCGCTCAGCCCGCCAGCAGCCGGTAGCCGACTCCGGGCTCGGTGACGATGAAGCGCGGGTCGGCGGCGTCGTCACCGAGCTTGCGCCGGAGCTGGGCCACGACGTAGCGGGTGTTGTACGTGTCGCCGACCGCGTACCCTCCCCAGACCTCGCGTAGGAGGGTCGAGTGGGTGACCGGCTTGCCGGCGTGGAGCCCGAGGCAGCGCAGCACCTCGTACTCGGTCGGCGTGAGCCGGACGGTCCGGTCACCCACGGTCACCCGGCGGTGGGAGAGGTCGATCTCCAGCTCTCCGGCCCGGATCAGCGGCTCGCCCTCGGCCAGGGCCGCCTGGCGCCGGAGCACGGCCCCCATCCGGGCCACCAGCTCCTCGATCCCGAAGGGCTTGACCACGTAGTCGTCGGCGCCCAGGTTGAGCGCCCGCACCTTGTCCCTCTCGCCCGGCATCACGCTGACGGCGATCACGGCGGCGCGCGTCTGCGCGCGGAGCCGCTCCAGGACCTCGAAGCCGTCGATGCCGGGCAGGACGAGGTCCAGGAGGATGACATCCGGCCGCCAGGCGGGCAGCTCCCGCAGGGCGTCCTCGCCGGTGGGCACGGCGCGGACCTCGAACCCGCGGTAGGCGAGCCCGGTCCGGAGGGCGCGCCGGATCTCGCGCTCGTCGTCCACGACCAGCACCCGCCCGCCGATGGCCCTACCCTCCCCTGGTGCCGGGCTGGGGGCTCATGGGGTCGGGGTCGCCACCTCGGCGGCGGGCAGGGTGAATGTGAAGCAGGGCCCCTGGCGGAGGTTGCGGACCGAGATCGTGCCTCCATGAGCCTCGACGATCCGCCGGCAGATGGCGAGCCCCAGACCGCTGCCCCCCGATCGCCCGGTCCAGAACTTCTCGAAGACCCGCTCCAGCTCGGCGGGGGCGATCTCGGGGCCCTGGTTGGCCACCCTCACGGTCAGCTTCCCATCCCGCTCGGAGGCGGCGACCTCGATGAAGCCGCCCGGCTCCGTCCAGTCGATGGCGTTCTCCATGAGGTTCGTCAGCACGCGGTCCATCTGCAGCTCGTCGGCCATGACCGCCGGCAGCTCGGCGGGCACGCGCAGCCGGAGCTGGAAGGCGGCCAGCCGGGGCCGCATCCGGTGCAGCACAGCGCCCACGATCTCGGGCAGGGCGGCGCAGGGCGCCAGGTCGGACTCGTCGCCTGCCTCCAGCCTCGACATGGTGAGCAGATCTCCCACCAGCCGGTCCAGCCGGAGCGTCTCCCTGTCGAGGCCGCGCAGGATGGGCCTGTGCTCCGGGGGGGCGCCCGAGCCGGAGGACGCGAGCGCGGTGATGCCCGCGCGCAGCGAGGCGATCGGGCTCCTGAGCTCGTGCGAGAGGGAGGAGAGGACGGCCGCCTTGAGGCTGTCCGAGGCCTCCGCCGCCCGCCGCCGCTCTGACTCCAGGATCGCCCGCCGCCGCTCCATCAGCAGCTCGGCGAGCGCGAGCAGGGCACCCAGCATGCGCAACTCGGCGGGAGTCGCCTGCTCGGGGCGCGCCCTGGCCACCACGGCCCCGCCCGTGAGGGGCTGGACGAGGAGCTGGTCGGCACCGGGCGGTCGCGCCCGCATGAGCCTCAGGCGCCCGTCCTTGAGCGTGCAGCCGATCGCCTGCCGATGCTCGAAGGACCAGCTCGCCTGGCGGATCTCGTCGGCGTCCGGCGTCCGGCCCGCGACCGGGCGCGGCCGGCCCTCATCGAAGGCGACCAGGCTGAGGGAGGTGACGCTGGCCAGCCGGCCGCCCTGCTCGCAGAGGAGATCGAGGCCGGCCCCCACGTCGGGCAGTCGGAGTACGGCGGTGGCGACCTCGTAGAGCTGGCGGGACTCGGACGCCGACGCCTCGGCCGCCAGCCGCGTCCGGCTGACGGAGGCGGCCAGCTGACCAGTGACCAGCGCCGCCGCCAGCAGCAGGACCAGCTCCAGCAGGCCGACCGGGCCGGCGACCGTGAAGGTTCCCACCGGGGCCACGAGGAAGTAGTCGAACGCGGCGAAGGCGACCAGGCTGGTGACGACCGCCGGGCCTCTCCCGTACCGGCTGCCCACCCAGAGCACGAGCAGCACGTAGATCACCGAGAGGTTGGGCACTCCGATCCGGCTCGTGACGAGCGCGATGGCGGCGGTGGCGGCGGCCACGCCAGTGACCCCGGCCAGGTACGGCCACGCCCCGCCCTCCACCCGCCGCCGGAGCCGAGCGCTCAGGCGGACACGTCGCCGATCCGCGGACACGAGCGCATCATGCGCCGTGGCGGGATCGCCATCACACCGAGGGGCGGGGAACCGCGGCTCCGCCTCGATTGGGGTCGCGTGCGAGGAGGGTGCCGGAGGCGGCGGCGGGCTTCACGCC
>JBOHUX010000142.1:0-6054 GCA_050734915.1 Candidatus Dormibacteraceae bacterium | reverse complement strand
GGTACGCCTGCGCGTAGTCCTCCCCGGTGGAGCCGGTCACCGCCACCCCCGCCGCCGCCATCACCTCCAGCCCGACGAGGCCGAATGGCTCGTGCCGGGAGTTGGCCAGCACCGCGTCGCCGGCGCCGTAGATGGTGCCGAGGAGCCGCTCCGGCAGGAACGTGATCAGATTCAGGACGTCCGCCTGGGGGTTGGCCCTCAGCAGTTCCACCAGGCCCTTTGCGTCCTTGGGCGCGGGGACGTCTTCTACGCGAAGGCCGTTCCGCCGGCCGTGCGTGAGCACCTCGGCGCCGTGCGCCTCCCCGTCGCCCCGGGCCAGGAGTCTGACGCGGATCCCCCCCCGTCTCAGCTCGGCGATGGCGTCGATGGCCATCAGCCAGCGCTTGCCGGGATCGAAGCGGCCGATCTTGAAGCAGAAGAGATCCCCGCCCGCGGCCTCGCGGACCGCCCGCCGCGCCGCCGGCGGCGGATCCCTGACGATCCCCGCCGGGATGCCGTTGGGGATCACGATCGGGTTCTCGCCCCAGTCCCACATGATCTGCTTCATGTAGCGGCTGACGGTGGTGATGGTGGCCGCCTCCCGCAGCCGTGACCAGTCCAGATGTTCGAAGGCGAAGATGTTGTTGGCGTTCCAGAGCAGCACCGCCCGCTCTCGAATCCCGAACCCCCGCAGCCGGGCGTCGATGAGGTCCATGGACCGGGCGGTCTGCCACTCCTCACCCATGACGACGGCGTTGCGGCCAGCCTCCAGCGCGGGCGCCAGGAGCGTGTCCACCAGGCGCGGGGGCAGGCTGGCGTCCCATTCGCGGACGCGGACGTCCTCGCCTTCGTAGACGCCGCCCGGGAACCGGAGGCTCAGCCGCTGCTGACAGCGGTGGAGGGTCAGGCGGCCGCCGGCCGAGGTCTCGTCGGCGGCCAGCGCGGGGTCGCCGGCGAAGAACAGGTGTGTCTCGAAGCGCTGCCCCGCCAGCGCGCGGGCGAGCCCCGTGACGCGGACGCCGAGGCCGCCGGCCTGGCTGTAGACGTCCGGGCCCTCGAAGGCAAGGATGGCAAAGACCGTCCGCCCGGGGTCGATCCGGAATCGCGCCGGGTCAAGCACCGCGCATCGCCGCCAGTGCCCACTCGTGCTGCGCGGGGCCGCCGGTGACGAGGAGGTCGGTCCGGGCCTCGAGATCGGCCGGGAGCCGCCCGGGTGAACGGCCCCCCAGATCGCTGACCGACGCCCCGGCCTCGCTCGCGATCAGGAGCCCGGCCGTCATGTCGAAGACGCGGGCCGGGAAGGGTGCGCAGAAGACGTCGAAGCGGCCCGCCGCCGCGTAGACGATGGCGAGAGCCATCGAGCCGGGGATGCGGACCTTCGCCGCCCGCTCCAGGAGGGGTGCGGCGCGAAGCACCGATCGGGCGCCGCTCTCCAGCCCCAGCACCTCGAAGCGGTCGACTCGCGCGGGCGCCGGGGTGTGGAAGCGGCGCCCGTCGACGAAGGCCCCCTCGCCCCGGAGCGCGTGCCACTCCTCACCGGTGACGAGATTCGAGATGTAGCCCGCGACCGCGTCCCCGACCCTCGCCCCCTCGACGAGCGCGGTCATGAAGCCGAAGAGCTGGATGCCGCGCTTGGCGTTGAGGCTGCCGTCCACCGGATCGAGCAGCAGGCGCGGGTAGCCGGCTCCGAATCGACGGCCCCCGGCCTCCTCCGAGAGCAGGGAGAACCGCGCCTCGGCGGCCAGGGACTGGAGAACCCCGATCGTGATCTCCTCGGCCCGCCGGTCGAGCTCGACCGTGCGGTCGCCGCCGGCACCGACCGACAGCTCCCGGCCACCCTCGGCAGTCCCCACCAGCGGCCGGATCGCCTGCCGCACCCGGGCGCCCGCCTCGCGGCTGGCGCGGAGGAAGGCGGCGGGGGTCAGCGGGACCGGCGCCAGAGCAGGTAGGCCCCCAGCGCGATCAGCAGCGCGGGGCCGACGGCGCGCTCGTCGACGAGATGGAGGCTGAGAGGAAGGAGGAGGAGGCCGAGGACGATCAGGAACCAGCTCACCACCCGGCGCGGCCGGAGCGCGAGCTGCGCTGTTCCCGGCAGCACAGTGTCCAGCTGCCCCGCCCAGCCGGGCCTGCGGACCAGCCCCGCCAGACCGGCGGCGACCAGGATCAGCGGCCAGAACCGGAGGACGGCGGCGAGCCCCGGCGCATACGCGTTGGCCACCGCGACGGCTCCGATCACGATCAGCGCCACGCCCAGCAGGCTGACGCGGCGGCGGCCACCGAGGCCGCCACGAGAGCGGCCACCGGGCAGGCGAGCTCCCCGCAGGCTTCCGAAATTCATCTCAGGCATCGCCGCTCAACCTTACCCGCCCGGCCGGGGCCGAAAACGGCCCCGCCCCCCGAACCCACTCGGGAGCGGGCTCAGGTCCAGCGACCGGCGCCCACCGTGGACTGGCGGCGCGGGCGCCGGCGCCGATCCTCGATGAGGGTGATCAGGAACGGTTGCTGCCGCTCCCAGACGAGCTCGATCAGGTGCGGGACCGTGTGCTGGGCAGGCTCTGCCACACCCAGGACCTGGAGGCGCTCGACGAGCGGGGGCGGCAGCGCCTCCTGGTCGCGCAGGTTGAGCTGCTCGAGGGCCTCCAGGATGTCGTCCAGTCTGCGCAGCGCCTGTCGTCGCTCCTCGTTCGGCACCGTCACCTGCATGTTTCGACATGACGCGCCCTCTCGGCAATACCTGCGTGTCAACCGGGGGCGCCTGTCAAGATCGCTTGCCGATCAGCCCCAGGTCCGGCGCAGCCCGCGCCGGAACAGCTCGACCTCCTCGGGGCGCACGGCCCGGAGAGCCCAGACGGCGATCGCGTAGACCACGGCTCCGAAGGGGGCGGAGAGGTAGATGGCGTGGTGGCGTAGAGGATAGACCGCGACCGCCATGATCGTCGCCGCCAGCAGCAGCCGCCAGCTGAGCCGGAACCAGGGGAGCGGGTGCCGGCGCCCCACGAACCAGCATCCGGCGATCGAGAATGACGCCTCCGTCACGACCGTCGTCGCGGCCGCGGCCAGGTAGCCCAAGCGGGGGATCAGGATCACGTTCAGTCCCACGTTGACGGCCACGGCGATGCCGGTCGTCCACGCGAAGAGGTCCTGGCGGTCGATGGCGTAGAGGGTGGCCGTGAAGGCCGAGTTCACGAACAGGAAGACGATCCCGAACGCGAGGATCCGGAGCGCCGGCTCCGACTGCGGGAAGAGGCGGAAGAGGCGGCCCACCGGATGCACGAGCACGAACGTGCCGGCGGTGAGCGGGAGGCCGAGCAGGGCCAGGACCTTGAAGAAGCGCTCGTAGGCGGCCTGGACCTGGCTTGGCGAGACGCGGTGATAGACGGCGATGACGGGATAGACGACCGACTGCACGGCCAGGGGAACGAACTGCAGCGCCTCGAACGGCTTGTAGGCGAACTGATACCAGCCCACCTCGCGGAAGGGCCGGAAGTGCTGGAGGATGGGGACATCGGCCTTGAAGTAGAGGTTGGTCAGGAGGATGCCGATCGCGAAGGGGAGCCCGATCCTGAGCCAGCGGACGAACAGGCGCCCGTTGAACCCAGCCCGGATCCGGCCCATGCGAAAGATCGGGATGACGGCCAGGCAGTAGGCGGCGGTGAAAGCGTAGGAGGCGGCATAGCTCCACACGAACCAGCCCACGCCCGCTCCCCGGTGCGCGCCGAGCAGGATCAGGCAGGCCTGGATGACCGTCTCGCCGACGATGGCGGCGGCCTCGAACTGGAGCCGGCCGAGGGCGTAGAAGGTGTTCCGCAGAAGGTTGGCGTAGGTCGTCAACAGCAGAAGGGCCGCCCCAGGGACGGCGAGGCCGCCGAGCCCGATCCGGCTGAGGGCGAAGGCGAGCACCGCGGACGTGCCCACCGCCAGTGCCAGCTTGCCGCTGAGGAGGCTGGCGAGAAAGTCCGACAGGCGGTCCGGGGCCCGCGCCGCCTCGCGGGTGTAGAGGGTGTTGAGGCCGAGGTCGGCGAGCACGCTGATCAGCGCGCTGTAGGCGATCAGGGTCGTGTAGCGCCCGTAGCCGCCCGCCCCCAGGTGAGTGGCGAGCACGATCACCATCACCAGTGAGACCAGCCTGGAGACCACCCGCGCGGCGAGCACGACGAGGGTGTTGCGAACGGCGCACTTACCGAGATCGCGGCGCGGGACGGTCGCGTCGGCGGGCAGCTCTGAGCTCACGAGGGTGCGGGTATGGTAGGCGGATGTCGGGCCGGGCGCTGATCGCGGTGCTGGCGCTCTGCGGGGGCGCGCTGGGGGCGATCGTCTATCGCGCCGACTTCACGGCCGCGCCGCCGCGGGCGCCCAGGACCGCCCTGCTGATCGAAGCCCCCCGGGGCACGCCGCCCGCCAGGCCCATGCCCGTGGGCTCACCGTCGGGCGCCGGTCTGGCCGCTCTCCCCGCCTCGGTTCGCATCCAGGTGCCGTACACGCCCCAGGCGCCGCGGGGGGACTGGCCGACGCACGAGGACTACTGCGAGGCGGCCGCGCTGCTCATGTACTCACACTATCTCCGCGGGGACCACAGCGCGACCATCCCGGCCGCGACCGCGGAGCGCGAGATGGACCCCCTCGTCGCCTGGGAGCGGCGGACGTTCGACAATCCTCACCCCGATCTCACGCTGGCCCAGATCGGGCAGGAGGCGGGCCGGCTCTTCGGGTTCCGATCGGTGGTCCAGCCGGCCACCCTCGATGCCGTCCGCGAGCAGCTGGCGCGGGGCAATCCGGTGATCATCCCGGTGATGACCCACGGCGCCCCCGGGGGCGCCAAGCTGACTCCCTACTACGGATCCGGCAACGTCTACCACGTGCTGCTCCTGATCGGGTACACGGCCGACGGCCACCTGATCGCCGACGACGGGGGCTTCATGCAGGGCCGGTACTGGCAGTACCGCTGGCCGACGCTGTGGTCGGCGATGGAAGCCCAGATGCCGAGGATGAACCAGGCTCCCCAGATGCTGACCCTGGCGGCCTGACCTCTCCCGCCTGCTCAGTTGAGCGCCGCGATCCGGCGACGCCGCAGCCACTCAGGCGAGATCTGGACCTCGATGCGACCCACGCAGACGGCGCACCAGACGCGCTCGCAGCGCTCGCAGGCGATGTGCTGATGATCCTCGTTGAGATCGAGGACCATCGTGTAGGTGCCGCACTCCAGGCAGGGGACCGGGCACTTCAACCGTCTCTCACTCGACTCCGCGGCCTACTCTAACGGGTGATGTCGATGCTGCTGATCGTCGCCACCGCCGGATCCTCCGATCCCAGCCGGGCGAGCCTGCCCTTCCACATCGCCGCCAACGGGGCCGCCGCCTCCGGCCGCCGCTGCGGGATCGTCCTTGCCGGCGACGCCACCGAGGTGCTGAGGACGGACATCGCGTCCGCCGTCAAGGGCCTCGGCGTCCCCCCGCTGGAGCAGTTGCTCGCGGCCTGCCTGGAGCACGAGATCCCGCTCTACGTCTGCCGGGGTTGCGCGGAGGCGAGGGGAGTCACCGCCGCCCACCTGGAGGGCAGGAACGCCGTCTTCATCAATCCCGTCGAGCTGGTCGAGCTGGTCCAGGAGAGCGACCGCACCGTCAGCTTCTGAGACCGACCGCCCGGGCCGCCCGGCGCGGCACCTTCACCGGGCGTGGCTGAGGGCGGCGTACATGGCGCCCGGGAACCGGCTCGGGTGGGTGGCCAGAAGCCGGGTGTCCACGAACCTCGCCTCCGGCGCGAGCCGTCGCCAGGACCGATAGGAGAGCGGGTGCGGCACCCACGGGTTGCCGCGCTCGAAGTCGTATTCGATGAGGATCAGCCGTCCGCCCCCTCTCAGGTAGCCGTGGACGAGCTCCAGGACCGCCGGCTGGTCGCGCTCGAAATGGAGCGAGTTGGCCATCAGGACCCCGTCCAGCCCGGCCAGGCCCAGGTCGGCCGTGAAGTCTGCCCGGCGGTACCTGACGCGGGCGGCGGGGAAGCGCGCGCGGACCCGCCCCTCCTGGCGCCGCAGCGCGCCCTGGTCGCGGTCCACCGAGTGGAGCTCGGCCCCGGGGC
>JBOHUX010000141.1:0-6117 GCA_050734915.1 Candidatus Dormibacteraceae bacterium | reverse complement strand
GGGGTTGAAGCACCGCCATTGTCTCAACTCAAAGAGTGCCCGTTCCTTCCTTTCTCACCCTCCCGCGCCGATGGTTGTTCGGTGGATCGGGGTTTAGACTGCCTCGGCCACGTTCATCCTGAGTGTCCGAACGCGTTCATCACGAGTGGCGGGCAACAATAGGACATCCCGACGCTCCGAGAATCGCCGTGAGGACTTCGTTGGCGGCCTGCGCCACCGGCTCGTGCTCCCATATGCGGATCACCGTCCAACCTGCTCTTCTCAGGTCCTCGTCGATCCTGCTATCGCGCTGCCGGTTCCGGGCCATCTTCTTCGTCCAGTACTCCACGTTCGTCGCTGGCACCTTCTTGTGCATAGGGCAGCCATGCCAGAAGCACCCATCAACAAAGACAGCGACTCGTTCTCTGCGGAAGACCAGGTCGGCCGTGAGGCGGTTCCCTTCGAGCGGCTGGGCGGCCACCCGGAACCGAACTCCTAGTCGGTGAAGGGCTGATCGGATGGCGACCTCCGGTTTTGTGTCCCGGTTGCGGGTCGCCTGCATGATCGCCCGCACGTTGACGTCCGAGGCCCATGATCCCGCTGGCAGCCCGTCTCGGATCCTAGCCAAGCCTATCCTTTCGAATGCACGTTCGCACCAACTTGACGGCCACGGTCAGGCCCGTGTACGATTCCCACCACATGTTGTGCCAGGGCTCGCCTGGCTGTTCTATATGCTGTTGATAACTTGGGCAAAAGGATCAGACGCATCGGTATAGGCGACTCCCCCTTCCCCTGCAAGTTCCCCAGTTCCCCAAACTTTCATCGACTCGGGTGCCTTTGGGCCATGGGCACTTAACAGGCTACCTTGCCTGCTCCTGCTGCGGCTGCTAATCCTGTTGTCCGATGGAGATGGGATCAGGGCCGCCTCGATTACTTCCGCTTCGAGAACCTAGGACGGATGGCAATGGTGATCGCTGGAGGAAGCCCTTCCACCCTGGCTCCTGGCAGCGACCCCTTGCGCGGGCCCTTGGAGAAGGCCACAGGCCTCCCCTTCCATCCCAGGGACCCGCGCTACCCGGTTTGGCGAAACTATGGCCGAGTCTTCCAGGCCGCGCTGCTTGCCGCCAGAGTTGGTGACCAGATCATCGCCACCGAACTAGCGCAGGCTCTTGCGCATGGCAACCAAGGGTTTCAGACGGCCGACGACTACCTCATCTTCCTCATCCCCAGGTTCAGCATGCCGAGTCCAGCCCGTGACGACTACGACTCGTCAGGTCCGCGGGTATTTCCGTTCTGCTGCGTGATCCGCTATCTCCTAGCCCAAGACACACCCGATGCGTCCATAGGCTTGGACGAGATCTTCGCCAAGATAGTCTCGAATGGCTGCGTTGGCAATGAGCCGCTGGAGTTCTATCAGACTCTCCCGACCACGGCCTATTCTCCTCAGCGAGACGAAGATCGGCAAGTCCGAGAGCTGACCATCTTCATCAGTCAGTTCAGCGCTCTCAAATGGGATAACGCCAGTCGCCGACTCTACCTGGACATCGCTGCCGGCTCGTCAACACTTCGCGAACAACTCCTCGCCGTAGCTACGCCGATGATGGATGCTCCCAGTGTCGACCGAACTCAGGAACTCCAACGCCTGGGCAGCACCAGCGGCGTTTCTTTACCAGAACTGGTGCTCGAGGAACGAGCATCGCCTGACGATGAGGCGTTTACCGAGGGCAGGCGCGTACGCGTGTATCACCTTCGGATCGAGCGCAGCCGTAAATTGAGGGCACTATTCTTTGGCTATGTTGCCACCCCTTATCGTTGCGACATGTGTCGTCTGGTACCAGCCAATAGGTATCCGTGGACGACGAACATTCTTGAACTACATCATCTGCTGCCCTTGTCATCGCCTCTGCGCGTGGGCGAGTCGGGCACACACCTCGAGGATCTTGTTTGCTTGTGTCCGAGCTGCCATAGGGCGACGCACGCATATTACCTGCAGTGGCTGAAGAACAAGGATCGAGACGACTTCCGCGCGAGAGAGGAGGCGAAAGAGGTTTACGATGAAGCGAAGGCTCAGCTCGCTGCCTAACATTGCGCTCCCCCCGGAAATGCCCCGCGAGCTGAACGAGCCTCGGGTTCTATCGCTCTTCACCGGCTGCGGCGGAATGGACTTGGGCTTCGAGGTGACCGGTTTTCATAGCACTGCGATGGTTGAGATCGAGAAATTCGCATGTGCGACTCTCCGGTTTAACTTCCCGAACGCGAGGGTCATCGGTCCGCCAGAAGCCAATGGGGATATTCGACAACTATGCGCAGAGGACGTCGTCGACGTACCTGTCGATCTGCTGATCGGCGGACCTCCGTGCCAGTCCTTCAGCATTGCGGCGGGTCAGCGGTTCCTGCGGGGCGATGCCAAGTTCAAGCGAATTGGATTCATGGATCGCGCTCGCGGGACTCTGGTCCATGACTATCTGCGTTTACTTGCCGAGATACGGCCGAAAGTCTTTGTGATCGAGAACGTTCCCGGCTTGATGGAACTCGACGGTGCTTCCAACCTGAGCGCTATCTTGGATGTTTGCCGCGACCTCGGATACTCGGTCGCAGAGCCGCGAATCCTCCAAGCCGCCGACTATGGTGTGCCGCAGTACCGTCGGCGGCTGATGATCTTGGGCGCGCTTGGCGCAGCTCCAGAGTATCCCGTGCCGACGCACTCCCCACGGCCCTCTCTGTTCGAAAAGCCGTATGTAACAGTTGCCGAAGCGCTAATCGGGCTTGATCCCTCCACTCCCAGTCACTTGCCGCGAAACCATTTCGCTACGTCCATACAGCGATATCGGACTCTTTGCGTCGGCCAGCGTGAGCAGCTCGGGAGAGTCGACAGGCTCGATCCGTGCCGTCCGAGCAAAACCGTCATCGCAGGCGGTTCTAATGGTGGCGGCCGATCGCACTTGCACCCGCTCCTCGCTCGAACGATGACGGTCCGCGAATGCGCTCGACTCCAGACTTTTCCAGATGGGTTCGAATTCTCGGGCACAATGAGTCGTCAGTTCACTCAGGTCGGTAATGCGGTTCCTCCGCTATTGGCTGAGGTGCTGGCGCGCCAAATCGGTGAGCAGTTTTTTGGAATGCGCTTCGTCGACCCGCCGCGGCTCGGCGGGCGGCCACCCGCACAGTCAGTCCGGGAGTGCGTGATGAGGATGTATGGACAGGTGCAAGGCGAGTCAGAGCTTCTTTATGAGGATACGCCGCACCCCTACTTGGACGAGCTTCTTCGCGTCCCTACCGCTGTTTGAGTCATCCAACGCGCCGGACAGCCCGAGGTTGACAGGCGCTGGGATAGACCCGCATGAAAGAGGAGATGGAAGATCTCTGCGATTAACGCGGCAAGCGAGCGATCGATTTCAGATCGGCTACGTCGCCAGACACCTGGTCGCATCTGCCAGCGCAACAGGTCGGAGGAATCCTCCTCGGTTACGCCAAGCGATTCAGCCAAGAAACCGAGACAACTCGGCCAGCGGCCCCGCCTGAGCACGGTATGAGCCGCCGGATGGTCCGCGGCAGCCTGCTCCTAGTCTCCGTATGTGGGTGGCGAGCCGCGGGTCCGTTCCCACTCTTTGAGTGCGCCTACGATCTCCTCGTCGGTCCACTGTCGCCGGATGTGCGACCTGGATGGAGGATCGTAAGTCGAGCCAGACCGACGGGCCGTTATCTTGTTACGCGTTTGTGGACCGGTCGGGTACATGATCGGATCAAGAGCTGTACCTCCTCGACGAGGGCCGCTCGGGGTCATCCCGCGTACTCCTGATGGAGGTCGTTGGCCTCGGGATCTCTGCCCACCGCACGGTAGCACGCGATCAGCCGCCTGGCGACATCCCCGCGATCGGGTCGCAGCTCCAGGGCCTGCTGGAGAACCGCGATCGCGCGCTCCTGCTCGCTGACGGCGGCGCAGGTCTCCCCGAGGGCAAAGAGGAGGTCGGCGCGGACGGCGACGACGCGGGCCCGGAGCTGGGCGACGAGCTCGGCGGCGGGGGTATCGTGGAGGCCCGCCCTGACCTCCAGCGCCTCCCAGCCGGGCAGGAACGCGCCCGCCGACTCGGCCAGGACGCGATCCACGCGGGCGCTGAGCGCGACCGGCAGGAGCCGGCTTGGGGTGCAGGCACGGCCGAGCTGGAAGAGCTGGAGCAGGTCCAGCCGGCAGCGCTCGAGCTGGAACGCCAGGTGCTCGTTCCCGATCTCGACGCAGGCGGCGATGGGGGCGGGCAGGTCCTTGAGCACGAAGAGCCGGCTCTTGAGCTGGTTCAAGACGGTGGCACGATCGAGCAGGGGGCCCAGCTCCTGGGCCAGGTCCTCGCGCCGGAGCCGGGAGCCGGGCTCGGCGAGGGCGCCGATGCGGAGGCGCTGCCAGACGTAGGCGATCTTCCACTTGCGCTCCAGGGTGGCGGTCAGATCCTCGCCGTCGCACACGATCCGGAAGCCGCCCAGGGTCCGGACGACCAGGGTCCCGGGCGGTGCCTCCTCCTCCCGGGGCGCCGTCTTCAAAAGGCCATCCGGGGAAGCCGGGGCCGACGCTCGCCGCCGGCGCACCGCGACGGCTCCGATGAGCAGGGCGAGCAGCGCCAGGACCGCGAGCGCCCCGAGCCAGACGGGGAGCCCGCTCGCCGGGACCGGCACCTCGGTCACGCTCTCGTCCGTGATCGCGTAGCGGCCACTCACCTGACGCAGCCAGTAGCGGCCGTCGAAGCCCTGCTGGCCGGCGGGTGCGGTGCCGCCGGCGGCGGCTGGGAAGGTGAGCGTCTGCACCCCCCGCTCATGGACCTCCAGAGAGACGGTGGGATCGCTGGGGTCGGCCGCCCGCAGCACCTCCAGCGACTGCGGTTGGACCTGGACCTGAACCGGGCCGTTGAGGGCCTGCTGGTGGAGGAAGTCCTGGAGCGCGTTCCCGGTCAGCCGGCCGGCCAGGCCCGACTGGTCCCCGCCCCCGGCGGCGGCCGCGGCGGCGGCCTGGTCGGCCAGGAAGTCGCGTCTGACCTGGGCGTCGAGGGCGGCATCGACCCCGCCCCCACCGCCCGCCCCGGGCAGGCCGAGGGTGATCACCAGCACCACGATGAGGGCGAGGAGGACCGCGGCGCTCCCCGCCAGGGTCCAGCGCCGCCAAGGGGGCACCAGGAGCCGGCCTACCCCTCTCGGCGCCCGAATCCCAATCCTCCCGCTCATGCCGCGCACCGCCAGGCGCCGGCCAGGTGGACGGTCTCGGCACCGCTGACACCGCCCTTGAGGTCGGCGTTGACGGTGCCCGATCTGAGGTCGGGGGCGACCGTGAAGGTGCCCCCGGTCGCCTCCCAGGCGGGTCCTTGGTCGGTGCCCAGGCTACCGTCGGCGGCCGGCTGGGCCAGGTTCAGGTTGACGGCGGGGGCCGGCTGGCCGATGACATCGTTCATGTACAGGGCGGGGAAGCTGCCGGGGGCGAAGGGACCGTCCAGGATGGGGTCCTGGGCGCGGACGATGGAGAGCAGGAAGGTCTCGTCGCCGGAGCTGAAGTAGACGCTGGCCAGGTAGCTGTCCACCTGCACCCCGCAGGCGTTGACGGGCGGTGACTGCCCGATCGCCGGCGGCCGGGTGGGGTCGTTGAGGGCGTGGTCGACGTGGAAGACGAGGCCCCCGGCGAGGGTCAGGTCCTGGGCCAGGCAGGCGTGGGCGGACTGGAGCCTGGCGACGGCGTCCGCGCTGAGCCCCGCCAGGGCGTAGGTCAAAGAGCAGGACACGGTGGCGTCGTAGACGGGCGGCGGGGCCGGGTGCCCGCAGGCCCAGCGACCGCTGATGAGGAGGGGGGCGGCGCCCTGGGTGTCGCGGGTGAGGGAGACGTCGAGGCTGCCGGCGACGCCGCTGGCGTCCACGCTCAGACGGCCGGTGGCCTGGCCCCAGCTCTGGTTGTGGTCGGGGACCTGGCTCAGGCTGACATCCCCGCCGACGCTGCTGAGATCGGTGGCGGCGTGGTCGTAGGCGACGGGGATGGTGAGCGTGTGACCTGACCCCCTAGAACTGGTCCATCTGATATGAGGTTCCATCATCGCCCGAGAGGGCAAGGAGGAACCGAAGTGAAGGGCAGGAAGCACACTCTGGAGCAGGTCGTGCGCAAGCTCCGCG
>JBOHUX010000140.1:0-6119 GCA_050734915.1 Candidatus Dormibacteraceae bacterium | reverse complement strand
GTGCCCCTCGTCGCGGAAGGCGCCCAGCATGCTGGTCGTGACGGTCTGACCGCCGGGCCGCTCCACCCCCCTCATCTCCATGCACATGTGGCGGGCGTCCATGATCACCGCCACGCCGTCCGGCCTCAGCACCTCGTGGAACGCCTCCGCGATCTGGCGGGTGAGCCGTTCCTGGAGCTGGAGACGGTGCGAATAGACGTCCACGACGCGCGGGATCTTGCTCAGTCCGACCACCTTCCCGCGGGGCACGTACGCGACGTGGCAGCTGCCGAAGAACGGGAGCAGGTGGTGCTCGCAGAGGCTGTAGAACTGAATGTCCCTGACCAGCACGACCTCGTCGTACTCCTGGTCGAAGAGGGCGTCACCGATCACCTCGGCGGCGTCCATCCCGTATCCCTCGGTCAGATGCCGAAGGGAGGCGGCGACCCGCGCGGGCGTGTCCGCCAGCCCCTCCCGGCCGGGATCCTCACCGAGCAGCTCGAGCAGACGGGTGACGGTGTCGGGCAGCTCGTCGGTGGGAGCCGGATCGTTTTGGAAGCTGGGCTGGAAGATGCTCACCCCCGGAAAACCTCCACCGAGTTGTTCTCCGACTCCACCAGGCGCACCCGCCGCAGGGAGCCATCCGGGAGCGCCTTCTCCAGCTCCATCCAGAAGGCGAGGGCCAGGTTCTCGGCGGTTGGGATCCGGCCCCGCAGGAAGTCCACGTCGCGGTTCAGGTGCCGGTGGTCCACCTTTTCGATGACGGCCAGGCGCATGGCCTGGTCGAGATCCTTGAGGTTGACGACCATGCCGGTGTCGGGCTCGGGGACGCCGGCCACGCTCACCTCGAGCTGGTAGTTGTGGCCGTGGTCGCCCGCGCAGGCGCCGAAGACCGACCGGTTGCGGTCCTCATCCCAGTCCGTCCGCCTCAGCGTGTGGGCGGCGGCGAAGGTCGCCCGGCGCGTGACCAGCACGCCCGTGGGGGCCTGCCGCGACCCTCCCTCCGCCTGTCCCCGCATCTCGATCTCGAGCATCGGCCTCACCCATATACTCGTACAAATCCGTGCGCTACACCGACGCGGTGGCCGCGGCGCCGCCCGGCAACGAGCTGTTCAGCGTCGCCGACCTGGGCCGGCTGAGCAGGTCGGTACTGGCGCTGGCGCTGGCGCCAGGGCCGGCGGCGCCGCCCCTCGAAGACCTCGCGCTGGCCCTCGGACACGACCCTGCCCTGCTCGGAGAAGTGGCTCGCGCCCAGCCCGACCGTTCGGAGCGCCTCTTCCGGCTCGCCGGCCGGCCGGTGACCGGCGAGGCGCGGGCGGAGGCCGGCCGGCGGCTCGTCCGTGGTCTCTTCTGGTGGCTCGTCTACGAGCTGGAGCCGGACCGGTGGCTCCGGCTCGAGGCCTCGGAGCCGGTTCATCCCGAACTTCTGCGCGAGCTCGGTGGCGAGGGGGCCAGGGTCCTGGAGGTCGGCGCCGGTGGCGGGCGCCTGACGGTGGCCCTCGCGGGCCGCGCCGCGACGCTCGTCGCCGTCGAGCCGGTGGCGCCCCTGCGGGCGCACCTCCGGCGGCGAACGGCCGGGCGTGCGATGGTGGTCGCGGGGGCCGGCCAGCGCCTTCCGATCCGCAGCGGATGGGCCGACCTGACCGTCTCCTGCGCCGCCTTCGGGCCTGACCCCCCTCTGGGCGGCGAACCGGTCCTGACCGAGATGAATCGCTGCACCCGGCCCGGGGGCGTGATCGCCCTCGTCGGCCCCGAGCAGCCGGCCTGGTTTCGCGCCCGCGGCTTCGAGAGCCGCGACTTCGACGTCTCGCGGCTCCCGGCGCGGCTCCCGGCGGGCGACCTGGGCGCCTTCTTCGGGCCCGACTTGACCCCCCCCCACGAGCTCTTGACCAGGCACCGGTGACCGCCGAGCAGGCGGCGGCGGCGCTGGCCGAGATCGCCTACCTGCTGCGACACCGGCCGGAGGATGCCCACCGGGCACGGGCCTATTCCCGGGCGGCCGGCACCCTGCTGCGCGAGCAGCCCGACCTGGCCCGCCTTCGTGCCGAGGGCCGCCTGACCGACCTCGAGGGCGTCGGGGCCGGAATCGCGCGAACTCTCCGGGAGCTGGTCGAGGAGGGCCGCAGCTCCCAGCTCGTCCGGCTCCGCGAGCAGACTCCCATGGGGCACGAGCCGGTCTCGACGCTGGATCTGGCCGGATACCGCGGTGACCTGCACGTCCACAGCACCTGGAGCGACGGCCACGCCCCCATCGTCGAGATGGCTCGCGCGGCCCGAGCCCGCGGCCACGAGTACCTCGCCATCTGCGACCACTCGCCGCGGATCAAGATCGTGAACGGGCTGGACGGAGACCGCCTGGCCCGGCAGGCGGAGGAGATCGCCGAGGCGGCGGGACTGGTGCCCGGCCTGACCATCCTGCGGGGCATCGAGGTGGACATCCTCGAAGACGCCAGCCTCGATCTTCCGGACGAGATCCTGGCGGAGCTCGACGTGGTGGTCGCCTCGCCGCACGTCAAGCTCCGGATGGAGCGGGTCGCCATGATCGAGCGCATGCTTCGCGCGGTCGAGAGCCCACACGTGGACGTGATTGGACACCCGACCGGTCGCCGCCTGGGCGGCCGGGACCCGGCCGACTACGACTACGAGGCCGTCTTCCGCCGCGCCGCCGAGCTGGGCACGGCGCTGGAGATCGACTGCGATCCCGCCCGCATGGACCTCTCGCCCGAGCTGGCGCGCCTGGCGGCGTCCCTGGGCTGCCGTCTGAGCCTCGACTCCGACGCCCATGACATCGGGGAACTGGCCTACGTGCCGCTCGGGAAATGGATGGCCGAGCGGGCCGGGATCGAGGCCGGGGGGCTTCTCAACTGGATGCCCTTGGACCGGCTCCGGGAGTGGCTTCGCGGATGACCTCCCCTCCCCCGGCGGCGAATGGATCGTCAACACCGCCTGACGGACGATCGGGAGGCGCTCCGCCGCTGAGGTCGCGCCCGCTCTCGTCGGGGCGGGCCCCCGCGATCGCCGCTCGTCGCCCGATATCGTGGGGCCATGGTCACGGCAAGGCTGGTGCTGGTCAGGCACGGAGGCACCGAGTGGACCGAGACCGAGCGGCACACCGGCCGCACCGACATCACGCTCAGCGCCGAGGGGCGCCGCCAGGCGGACGCGTTGGGGCGGCGGCTGCGGGGGATGGCGTTCGCCCTGGTCCTGACCAGTCCGCTCGCACGGGCGCTGGAGACCTGCCGGCGGGCGGGGCTCGGCGATGCCGCGGAGCCCTGCCCGGACGCTCAGGAGTGGGACTACGGAGCCTACGAGGGTTGGACCAGCGCCCGGATCCACGAGGCGGATCCCGACTGGTCGCTCTGGACGGCGGGCGCCCCCGACGGCGAGTCGCCCGCCGCCGTAGGCGCGCGCGCGGACCGGGTCCTCGCCCGAGTACGCCCGGTCGCAGGCGACACCATCCTCTTCGCTCACGGCCACTTCCTGCGGGTCCTGGCCGCCCGCTGGCTGGAGCTGGCCCCGAGCGCGGGGGCGCTGTTCGCCCTCAGTCCGGCCGCCCTCTGCGTGCTCGGCTACGAGCACGACCTGCCGGTGGTCTGGGACTGGAACGACCGCGCCCACCTGGGCGGCCAATACTCATCCAGTGGCCAGCGATAAGGTGCCGTCTTGAGCCTCCAGGGAGCGCTGGCCGCCGTTCTCCTGCGACGTTCGGTTCACGGCTACGAGGTCCAGTCCGTGCTCCAGGCTGAGTTGGGGCCGCTCTGGGGAACGAGCGCCAGCCAGATCTACCTGGCGATCGGAAGGATGGTGCGCGATGGCTTCGTAACCACAGAGCGCGTGCGTCAGGAGAGCCGTCCCGACCGCCAGTTGCTCATGCTCACGCGGCGAGGCCGAGAGCTGGCGGAGCGGTGGTTGTTGGAACCTGGCCCGGCCGCCGAACTGCCGGTCCGGCTCGCGGTGGCGCGGGTGGCTGCGCGCGGCCGCTTCATCGAGGTGGCGGAGGCGATCGCGGAGGAGCGGGCCGCCTCCCTGCGCCAGCTTCGGGAGCTCCTCGCCAGCGTGTCGGGCGGCTTCCAGAGGGAGGCGGTGGAGGCGGAGATGGCCCGCACACGGGCCGAGCTCAGGTGGGTCAACTCGGTTCTGGACCGGGCCGAAGAGATCAGGGCCCGGCCCCCGGGACGGCGCCGGCCGGCCGCGGTGGAGAGGCATGCTTGACGTCGAGCCGAGTGTCGTCCTGCAGCAGGTGTCCCGGGTCTTCCCGAGCGGGACCGAGCAGGTCGCCGCGCTGGAGGATGTTTCCCTGCGGATACTGCCGGGAGAGGTGGTGGCGGTCACCGGTCCGTCCGGTTCCGGGAAGACGACGCTCATCAACCTGATCGCGGGACTCGATCGAGCCACGTCGGGTAGTGTGACCGTGCTCGGGGAGCCGTTGGGCGAGCTCGACGAACGCCGCCTCACCGCCTTCCGGGCGCGATCGGTGGTGATCGGGGCGATGGCGGCGGCCGAGGATCGTGACCCTCAGCTACCTGGAGCGCAGACCTGGGCTGGCGGCCCTGAGGTCGGTCGGATGGCCGAGATGGGCCGTGCTGGAGGTGCTGCTGGGCCAGGCGCTGGTGTTCGGTCTGGCCGGCGGTCTGGCCGGTGCGCTCCTGGTGGCGGCGGGAGGGTCATTGGTGCGGGCGCCCGCGGAGGCGGTGCTGGCGGCCGCCGGCAGCGCCCTCCTCGCCGCGCTGGTGGCGACCTCGCTCGCCGTCCTGGCTCCCCTGGCCCTCGCCTACCACCTCTCGCCCTCCGAGTCGCTGAGAGGGGAGTAGCTCGTCACAGCTTCTCGAAGCTTTCCACCGGCACCACGAAAATCGTCGCCCCCCCGACCTGGACCTCGACTGGATAGGGCATGAAGAACTCGCCCGGCTCCACCACCGGCGGCATCGGGGTCAAGAAGCGGCTGCGCTCTCGGCAGTTCTCCCGGATCACACCCACCGCCTGCTCGACCTTGTCGTCGTCGATGCCGATCAGGAGCGTCGAGTTGCCCTGCTGCAGGAAGCCCCCGCTGGAGGCGAGCCGGGTGACGCTGAACCCCCCGGAGGCGAGCGCCTGGACGGTCCGCTGAGCGTCCTCACCCTGGATCACGGCGACGATCAGCTTGATCTCACAGCCCCCTTCCACAACGGCGCCAGGCGCCCCAGGACGAGGTCGTGCACGGCCCCGGCCGGCGGCCTCGCGTCCAGCACCACCCAGCGTACGGGGTCGGCGGCCGCCAGGCGCCGGTAGGCGGCCATCACGGCCCGGTGGAACTCCAGCGACTCGGACTCCAGGCGGTCCGGGGCCCTGCCGGCGGCGGCCTGGCGGCGCCGCCCCTCCGCGACCGGCAGATCGAGGAGGAAGGTGAGGTCGGGGCGGGGGAAGTAGGCCGGCCAGGGAGCCTCGATCCCCCGGCCGCCGCCCTGGTAGGCGAGCGTGGAATCGTGATAGCGGTCCGCGATCACCAGGCGCCCGTCGCGGAGCGCGGGCTCGACCACCGCGGCGACGATCTCGGCCCGGGCGGCCATGAACAGGTGCATCTCCGCCGCCGGCGCCCGCGCGTGGCCGTCGTGCAGCAGCAGCTCCCTGATCCGCTCGCCGAGCTCGGTGCCGCCCGGCTCCCGCACGACCACCGGCTCGGAGGAGGCCAGGGCTCGCCGGAGGAGCTCCACCTGAGTCGACTTGCCGGCCCCCTCGGGACCCTCGAACGTTACGAACAGGCCCGGCACCGCTCAGCCCTCGAGGCTGGCGGGATAGATGCGCAGGCGCCGGCGCGGCTCCTTGCCCGTGCTGCGCGCGCCGACGTCGGGATCATCGCCCACCAGCTGATGCTGGAGGCGGCGCACGTAGGCGTTCTGGGGCGTGAGCTCGAGCGGCCGAAGCGTCATCTTGACGGCGCGGATCGCCTCGCCGGCCTCGGCCAGGGCGCCGGCGGCGGGCTCCTCCCGCCCGGGCGGATGGTCGGTCTCATGGATGCGGGCGAGCGCCTCCTTGACCTGGGTGACGGTGTTGCTCTTGAGGATGTGGATGGGCACGCCCGCGGCCTCCGCCTGCCGGAGGCTGTCAGGCCGGCGCCGGTAGTAGTTCTTGAGCGTCAGCACGATGTCCGCCCCGTCCAGGTT
>JBOHUX010000139.1:0-6244 GCA_050734915.1 Candidatus Dormibacteraceae bacterium | reverse complement strand
GGCGGTCAGCGAGTCGATCGACCTCGAGGCCGCCTCGGCGGCCCTGGCGGCGGGACCGCCACCGGCCCGCGAGGGCGGCTACGGGGGCGCGCGGGACCGCGGCCCCCGGCGGGACCGCGACGGCGGCCGCCGCTAGTCTCAGGCACTGTCCCGGAGATGATCAGGGTGGTCGTCGCCGGCCACCGCGGGAAGGTCGGCTCGGAGA
This sequence comes from Candidatus Dormibacteraceae bacterium, assembly GCA_050734915.1. Classification (GTDB taxonomy): domain Bacteria; phylum Chloroflexota; class Dormibacteria; order Dormibacterales; family Dormibacteraceae; genus JBOHUX01. Next base: position 6,039 of record JBOHUX010000139.1, on the reverse strand, counting down.
TCGTTCGCGCGCTCGAGGACGAACCCGGCATGGAGTACGCCGGGGGCGCCGGCTCCGGTGACGACCTGGCCGCCCTGCTGGGCGCGGCCCGGCCGGCGGCGATGGTCGACTTCACGCGTCCCGGGGTGGGACTGGCGAACGCCCTCGCCGCCGTCGAGGCGGGGGTGGCGCCCGTGGTGGGCACGACCGGCTTCTCCGACGGCGACGTCGACCGCCTGGAGGCGGCGTGTCGAGAGCGGGGCGTGGGGGGGATCGTGGCCCCCAACTTCGCGATCGGGGCGGTGCTCATGATGCGGCTGGCGGAGATCGCCGCGCCGTTCTTCGACGCCGTCGACATCATCGAGGCGCACGGCGTGGGCAAGCGGGACGCCCCCTCGGGGACCGCGCTCGGCACCGCCCGCCGGATGGCCCGGGCACGAGGGTCGCAGGGCTTCCGGCGCGCTCCCGAGCCCGAGGCGACCCTCGAGGGGGCGAGGGGCGGTGCGCGGGACGGCATCGGCGTCCACTCGCTGCGCCTGCCGGGGCTCCTGGCGGACCAGGAGGTGATCTTCGGGCTGCCGGGGCAGACCCTGAGCGTCATCCACCGCACCACCGGCCGGCAAGCCTTCACCCCGGGGGTGATGCTGGCGATCCGCCGGGTGACCGCGGGGCCGGACTTCCACCGGGGGCTGGACGAGCTGCTCGGCCTCTAGAGGCCGGGTCTCTTAGACTTCTTCGGATGGACGCCAGGCGATCGCTTCGCGTCGCCGTCGTGGGCGCCACCGGGCTGGTCGGTGGCGAGATGCTGAGAATCCTGCACCAGCGCTCGTTCCCCACGGCTTGCGTCCGGGCTCTGGCCTCGGAACGGTCGGTCGGGCAGCGGATCGCCGTCAACGGCTCCTCGGTGGCGGTGGAGCCGATCGCGAAGGATTCCTTCGCGGACCTCGACCTTTGCCTGTTCGCGGCCAGTGCGGAGATCGCGTCCGAGTTCGCGCCCCTGGCCGCCGCGGCGGGGGCGCTGGTGATCGACAACAGCTCCGCATGGCGGATGAAGGACAACGTGCCCCTGGTGGTGCCGGAGGTCAACCCGGCCGACGTCCGTGCCCACGAGGGGATCATCGCCAACCCCAATTGCTCGACGATCCAGCTCGCGGTGGTGCTGGAGCCGATCCGCCGCCGGGCGGGCCTGGCGCGGGTCACGGTCGCCACCTACCAGGCCGCCTCCGGATACGGCCGCGAGCTCGTCGAGGAGCTGGCCGAGCAGACGCGGGCGATCGCCGGGGGCGGGCGGCCCGCGGCTCGCGTCTATCCCCACCAGCTCGCGAACAACGTCGTCCCCGGCGGTTGGCGGCCGGGGCCAGAGGGTTACAGCGAGGAGGAGTGGAAGCTGGTCCGGGAGACGCGGAAGATCCTCCACGACCCCGACCTGCCGGTGGTGGCCACCTGTGTCCGGGTCCCGGTCCCGGTCGGCCACGGAGAGGCGGTTTTCCTGGAGACCGACGACATGCTGACCGCCGACGAGGCCCGCGAGCTGCTCGGGATCGCCCCCGGCGTGATCGTGATGGACGACTACGCCGCCGGCGTCTACCCGCTCCCGAGCGGAGCCGCGGGCCGCGACGAGGTGTTCGTGGGCCGGATCCGCGACGATCTGGCGACCCCGCGCGGCCTCGCCCTCTGGGTGGTCGCCGACAACCTCCGGAAGGGGGCGGCGCTGAACGCGGTGCAGATCGCTGAGCTCGCGATCGAGATGGGGGTGCTCTGATGACGCGCGACCTGGGCCGCCTGCTCACGGCCATGGTGACGCCGTTCCGGGCGGACGGCTCCCTCGATTACGAGAGTGCCTCCCGCCTGGCCCGGATCCTGGTCGCGGACGGGTCCGACGGGGTGGTCGTGTGCGGCACCACCGGCGAGTCCCCGACCCTCACTGACCCCGAGAAGCTCGAGCTGACCCGCCGCGTCAAGGCGGCGATACCCGAGCAGACAGTGATCACGGGCACCGGCGGCAACGACACCCGCCACTCGATCGAGCTCTCGAAGGCGGCCATCGACGCGGGCGCCGACGGGCTTCTGTGCGTGGTGCCCTACTACAACAAGCCCACGCAGGAGGGCATCTTCCGGCACTTCGCGGCGATCGCCAACGCCGTCGCCGCGCCCATCGTGATGTACAACATCCCAGGCCGCACCGGCGTCAACATGTCCGCCGAGACAGCCCTTCGCTGTGCCGAGATCCCCAACATCGCCGGGGTCAAGGAGGCGAGCGCGAACATCGACCAGATGGGACTCATCTGCGCCGGCAGGCCGGCCGCCTTCCGGGTCTGGAGCGGAGACGACGGCTTCACGCTGCCGCTGCTCGCGATCGGCGGCCACGGCGTGATCTGTGTCGTCTCCCACCTGGCGGGCGGCGCGATGCGGGCCATGATCGAGGCTCATCTCGGCGGCGAGCCCGCCACCGCCGGCGCCCTCCACGGGCACCTCCTGCCTCTGATCACCGCCCTGATGACGGTGGCCAGCAACCCGATTCCGGTCAAGTCGGCTCTCAACCGGCTCGGCTTCCCGGCCGGCCCCTTCCGGCTCCCGCTCACGGAGATGGCCGCGCCCGAGATGGCTCGGACCATGGCGGCGGTCGCCGCCGCGGGGGATCTCGTCACCTTCCCGAAAATGGCGGTGCATGTCAGCTAGCAAGGACTTCTCGGGCAGCGGCGCCGCGACAGGGGAGCTGGCCAGGCTCCACGCGACCATCAGAGCCTGCACCCTCTGCGGCCTGCACGCCACCCGCACCCAGGCGGTGCCCGGCAGTGGGCCCTGCCCGGCCGACATCATGATCGTGGGGGAGGCGCCGGGCTTCAACGAGGACGTCCAGGGCCACCCCTTCGTCGGTCCCGCCGGCAAGCTGCTCGACACCCTGCTGGCCGGCATCGGTCTTCGGCGTGAGGACGTCTACATCACGAACGTGCTCAAGTGCCGGCCGCCGCGGAACCGCGATCCGATGCCCCACGAGGCGGAGTCGTGCGAGCGGTATCTGCGGGCCCAGCTCGCGCTGGTCCGGCCCCGGGTGGTGCTGGTCCTTGGACGGCATGCCCTCGAACGGCTGCTGCCCGGCCAGGGCGGGATCAGCCGCGTGCACGGGTCGATCGTGGAGAGGGAGGGAGTCACCTACATGCCCGTCTACCACCCCGCGGCGGCCCTCCACAACGGCTCGCTGGTGGCCGATCTCGAGCGCGACTTCGAGGGCGTGCGGCGGTACCTGGATCGGACCATCCGGGCGCCGGCGCCGGAGGCGGAAGGCCCCGGCCCGGGGTCCAAAGAGCCGGGCGGCCCGCCGGAGGCCGCCCAGCTGGACCTGGTTCCAGCCGCGCCGCCCGCCAACCCGCCGCCGGCCCCGGCTCCGGCTCCGGCGGCCGCGCGCGGCGCGGATCCGGAGCAGCTCTCCCTCCTCTGATGTCCAAGCTCGAGTACGTGCCTCTCGGCGGCCTCGGCGAGGTCGGACTCAACATGTGGGCGCTGGAATGGGAGGGCCAGGTGCTGGTCGTCGACGCCGGGCTCATGTTCCCCCAGGAGGACATGCTCGGGATAGACCTCGTCATCCCGGACATCTCCCACCTCCTGGAGGGGGAGCGGAAGGTCTGCGGCATCTTCCTCACCCACGGCCACGAGGACCACATCGGCGCGCTCCCGTTCGTGCTGCGCCGCCTAGCAGCCGAGACGGGCTCGGTGCCGCCCGTTTACGGCACCCGGCTGACACTGGGGCTGGTCGCGCCCAAGCTCCGCGAGCACCGCTTCCTCCGCGAGTCGGATCTGCGTGAGGTGCGCGTCGGCGACGAGGTCCAGCTCGGGCCCTTCCGGGTGGAGACGGTGGCCGTCTGTCACAGCATCCCCGACGCCGTCGCCCTCTCGATCGGGACGCCGGTCGGCCGCGTCCTCTACACGGGCGATTTCAAGCTCGACGCGGCACCGCTGGACGGCCGCCCGACCGACCTGCGTCGCCTCGCGCAGATCGGTCACGACGGCGTGCTGCTCATGCTGAGCGACTCCACCAATGCCGAGCGGGCCGGGTACAGCGGATCGGAGAGGGAGCTGGTGGCCCCCTTCGAGGCGATCTTCCGGGACGCGCCCGGACGGATCGCGGTCGCCACCTTCGCCTCCAACATCTACCGGCTGCAGCAGGTCGTCCGCCTGACGGAGGCATCGGGGCGGCGCCTGGCTGTGATCGGCCGAAGCCTCGTCAACAACTTCCGCACCGCCCGGGAACTGGGCTTCCTCGACGTGCCCGGCGATCTGGTCGTGCGTCTGGACGAGGTCGAGGGCATCGACGACAACCGTCTCGTGCTGCTGACGGCCGGTAGCCAGGGCGAGCCGATGTCGGCACTGACGAGGTTCGCGTCCATGAGACATCCGGTCGTCAACGTCAGGGCGGGGGATTGGGTGGTCATCTCCGCCACCCCCATCCCGGGCAACGAGCTGCTCGTGCACCGGACCATCAACAACCTCTACAAGAACGGCGCCCGCGTCTTCTACTCGCAGGTGGGGCGGGTCCACGTCTCCGGCCACGCCTATCGGGACGAGCTGAAGCTGATGCTGAGCCTGATCCGGCCGCGCTTCTTCATCCCCGTCCACGGCGAGTACCGGCAGCTTCTCCATCACGCCGACATCGCCGGCGAGGTGGGGCTGAAGGACTCCCAGGTGCTGATCGTCGAGGACGGCGATTCGGTCGAGCTCTCCGCGGAGTCGATGGAGAAGGGTCCCAAGACGAGCGCGGGGCTGGTCTTCGTGGACGGCCTCGGCATCGGAGACGTCGAACAGGTCGTGCTTCGCGACCGGCGCCGGCTGGCGGAGGATGGGATCGTCTTCGTCACGATCGCGGTGGACCGCGACACCGGGGCGGTGCGCGCAGGCCCGGAGTGGGTGTCGCGCGGCTTCATGGAGCCGGAGCTCTCCGCGGAGCTGATGGACGAGCTCCGCGAGGACGTGCTCCGGGGCCTGGCCCGGGCCTCCAAGGGTATGCGGGAGACGAGCGTGGTCAAGGACGTGGTCAAGGACGCGATCCACGACTCGGTTTCCAGGCGCATCCACCAGCGCACCAAGAGGCGACCGATGGTCATCCCGGTTGTGACCGAGATTTGAGCCCGGCGGCCCCCCGCTCGTAGCCGAACAGCGAGAGCCAGCATGAAGCTGCCGCCGATGGCCCTCACCGCGCCACGCCTCTGCCCGCGGTGCGACCAGCCCGCCATGTACGTGGACCACTGTGCCAGCTGCGCGTTCCAGCTCCGATCGTGCGGGTCGTGCATGGGAGTCTGCGGGCCGTTCGACCGCTACTGCGGCTTCTGCGGGCACGAGATGGTGCTCGGTCCCCGCCGGTCGGCGGCGTCGCGGTTCTGGATCCTGGCGGCGCTGATCCCGATCCTGATCGCGATCGCGATCGGGCTCTACCACTCGCTCAGGTAGCGCGGCGGCCGGTGTGAGCCCGCCGCGGCCGGCTCACCGCAGCAGCCGGCCGCACTCGACGCAGAAGCTGTAGCGGGTCAGGTTGTGGTGCCCGCAGTGGGGGCACACGAGGCGGCGGGGGGGCTGGGCGGGGATCCAGCGCTCTCGATCGTGCCGGTACCAGTTGCCGTCACCCGGGCCGAGCACCCACTGGACTCCCTCGCCGTCCTGGACGGTGAGGTCGAGCACGGCGGAGCGGAAGGCGCGCACGTCCATGAGGCCGCGCCGGCGCTGCTCCACCAGCTCCTCGTACTTGACCTCGGCGTCGGCGAACGGTTCCAGTGCCATCAGGATCCACCCATCCTGGGACCGGACTATAGCCGGGCCACCGGGCCGGGCCGTCCGGAACGGGGCGCCAGGCACATGCAACACAGACCGCCCACCGGGGCGGGCCCTCCGGCTCGCACCCCTCCCGCCGCGTCGATCGTGCCCCGCCCACCTATAATCCGGGCAGGCACCGGCTCGAGACAACCTCCATGCGTCGCACTACCACATCCAGCACTCGCCCGACCGGCGCGCGCCACGCGGCGCGGTCGCCCCGCCGTGGCTCGCGTCCGTCGCGGGGCCGCGCGGCCCCGC
>JBOHUX010000138.1:0-6296 GCA_050734915.1 Candidatus Dormibacteraceae bacterium | reverse complement strand
GGTCAGGGGTTGTAGACGCCCTGCATGCCGCGAAGCACGGCCTCGATGGCGACCGCCTCCTCGATCGGCGCCCCGCGCGAGACGTGGGCCGCCGCCCGCAGCTTGGCCGCCTCGTCGAGGTCCGGGAACCGCCTGGTCAGCTCGTCCAGCGTCCTCTCCTCAGTGAGGGTGCGCATGCGCCCACCGTACAGCGACCGGCTCTGGCCCTCTAGTCGTTCGTCCACAATTCCGCGTGCGCCGGGTCCGGAGTTGGACACAGATCGGAGGCACCGTCAGTCTGAGCCGCGGACGGGGTAGACGCCGAAGAGCCTGACCTCGACGGCGCGCTTTCGCAGGTCGTCCAGGCAGTCCTGGGCCGCACCGGGATCCTCGACCTGGAAGTCGAGGTAGAAGAGGTAGTTGAAGGGCCGCTCCGGAATCGGGCGCGAGTCGAGCCGGGTGAGGTTCACGCCCCGCTTGGAGAAGGGCTCCAGGGCGAGCGCCAGGCTGCCGGGCACGTGCGCCGCCGAGAAGGCCAGCGACGCCTTCCACCCGTTCCGCGCCGCCGCCCACGGGGCTCCCGGATCGGCACCGTCCCGGCGCTGGAGCAGCAGGAAGCGGGTCCGGTTGGAGGCCTGGTCCTGGATGTCGCCGGCCAGGACCTCGAGCCCGTAGTGCCGCGCCGCCGCGCGGCCGGCGATGGCGGCCGTTCCCGGCGGAGCCCCCTCCGCCACCCAGCGAGCCGCCCCGGCGGTGTCGTAGAAGGGGATCGCCTCGATCCCGTGCGCCTCCAGCCAGCGCCGGCACTGCCCGAGCGCCTGTGGGTGGCTGGCCGCCCGCTCGACCGGGCCGCCGCGTCCGAGGAGGCAGTGGCGCACGGGGTGGGCGTACTCCATGGTGACGGTGACGAGGGTGCGCTCCCAGAGGAGGTCGTTCACCTCCTGGACGATTCCGGCGAGGCTGTTCTCGACCGGCAGCACGGCCTTCGCGACGGAGCCGCCCTCGAGCGCCGAGGCGGCGTCGGCGAAGCTGCGCACGCCGACGGGCTCGGCGTCGGGGAAGAGGACCAGGACCGCCTCCTCCGAATATGCGCCGGGCTCGCCCTGGTAGGCGACCTTGGTGGGCCCGGGCCCCGCGGGTGGCGCCGTCAAGCGCGGACCGGGAGATCGGAGACGATCTCGCGGAGGTCCTCGTCGGTGACCTCCTTGCGAGTATCGGCGAGGGACTTGAAGCGCTCCCAGGCGCTCTCCGCCTGGGCATCGGCCAGCGCCAGGCCGAGAGCCTGGAGACGGAAGCGGAAGGCGTGCCGCCCGGAGCGGGCCGTGAGGACGATGCGCGAGCTGCCGAGCCCGACCTCCTCCGGCCGCATGATCTCGTAGTTGAGGCGGTCCTTGAGGAACCCGTCCTGGTGGATGCCCGAGGCGTGCGCGAAGGCGTTCTGGCCCACGATCGCCTTGTTCGGCTGGACCGGGATCCCGGTCAGCTCGGAGACGAGCCGGGAGATGGGAGAGAGCTCGCCGGTGTCGATGGCGGTCTCGAGGCCGAATGCCGACCGGCGGACGCGCAGGAGCATCACCACCTCCTCCAGCGACGCGTTGCCGGCGCGCTCGCCGATTCCGTTGATCGTGCACTCGATCCGCCTCGCGCCCGCCATCGCCGCGGCCACGCTGTTGGCGGTGGCGAGCCCGAGATCGTCGTGGCAGTGCACCGAGAAGAGGGCCCGCTCCGGCCGGCGGACGGCCGCCATCACGTGCCGGATCAGCTCCGCGAACTCATCGGGCAGGCAGTAGCCGGTGGTGTCCGGGATGTTGATGACAGTGGCCCCGGCGTCCAGCATCGCCTCCACGGTCTCGGCCAGATAGTCGGGGTCCGCCCGCCCGGCGTCCTCGGGTGAGTACTCGACCTCGTCGCACAGTTCGCGGGCATGGGCGACCGCCTCCACGCCGCGCCGGATCGTCTCCTCGCGCGTGAGCCCGAGCTTGCGCCGGATGTGGATGTCGGAGACGGAGAGGACGATGTGGATCTGCGGGCGCTCCGCCTCTCGGATGCTCGCCCAGACGGCGTCGATGTCGGCCCGGACCGCTCTCGCCAGCGCCGTGATGACGGGGCGCCGAACCTCCCGGGCGATCCGCCGGCAGGCCTCGAAGTCGCCCGCCGAGGAGATCGGGAAGCCGGCCTCGATGACGTCGACGCCGAGCGTCTCGAGGCCCCGGGCGATGAGGAGCTTGGCCTCGCCGGTGAGGCTCGCGCCCGGCGACTGCTCGCCGTCCCGGAGGGTGGTGTCGAATATGAAGACGCGATCGCCGGCGATCATGGCTCGACCGGCTCCAGCCACGTCATCATCGAGCGCAGCCCGGCCCCGACCTTCTCGATCTGGTGCTCGGCGTCCCGCCTCCGGAGCTCGGTGAACGCGGTCGCGCCGGCCTGGTTCTCGTCGATCCAACGCTCGGCGAAGCTGCCGTCCTGGATCTCGCGGAGGACGCTGCGCATCTCCTCGCGGACGCGCGCATCGACGATGCGCGGACCGGCCGTGTAGTCGCCGTACTCGGCGGTGTCGGAAACCGAATGGCGCATGAACCCGAGGCCGCCCCGGTACATGAGATCGACGATCAGCTTCAGCTCGTGGAGGCACTCGAAGTACGCGATCTCTGGCTGGTATCCCGCCTCGACGAGGGTGTCGAACCCCGCCTTGACGAGCGCGCTGACGCCCCCGCAGAGCACCGCCTGCTCGCCGAAGAGATCGGTCTCCGTCTCCTCTTTGAAGGTCGTCTCCAGCACGCCGGCGCGGGCGGCGCCGAGGGCGCGCGCATAGGCCAGCGCGCGCTCTCGGGCCCGGCCCGTCGCGTCCTGGTGAACCGCGAGCAGGGCGGGCGTGCCCTGGCCGTCCAGGTACGTGCTCCGGACCAGGTGGCCCGGCGCCTTGGGGGCGACCATGGCCACGTCGATCCCGTCCGCGGCCGCGATCTGGCCGAAGTGGATCGAGAACCCGTGGGCGAACATGAGCGCATTGCCGGGTCGGAGGCCGGGTTCGACCTCCCGGCGGTAGAGCGCCGCCTGGCCGACGTCGGGCGTCAGCACCATCACCATGTCCGCCCAGGCGACGGCGGGGGCGACGTCGCCGACGGTCACCCCGTCCGCCTCCGCGCGTTGCCGGGACGCGCTTGCGGAGTGAAGGCCGACCCTCACCTCCTCTCCGCTGTCTCGCAGGTTGAGCGTGTGCGCCCGACCCTGGCTTCCATACCCGAGCACCGCGATGCGCTCGCCGAGCCGCGCCGGGCAGTCCTGCTCGTAGTGGATCCGCATCTGGTTCAGCCCCTTTTCATCACGACCGGCCCGGTCCGGGCCAGTGCCTCGATCCCGTGCGGGCGCAGCATCTCGACGAAGGCGTCGATCCGTTCGGCGTCCGCGGCCAGCTCGACGATCACGGCGTCGTGGGTGACATCCACGACGCGGCCCCCCGAGCTCTCCACGGCTCGCAGGAGCCGGGGCCGCTCGGCGGCCGGTGAGCCGATCTTGGCGACGGCCAGCTCGCGGCTCACCGTCGGCTCCGCGGTCAGGTCCGCGACCTCCAGCACGTCGATCAGCTTGTCCAGTTGCTTGCCCACCTGGTCCGCCTCGGCGTGGCCGGGATCGACGGTCAGGCTCATGCGCGAGAGGCCGGGCTCGGCGGACCGCCCCACCGACAGTGATTGAATGTTGAAGCCCCGCCGCCGGATCAGCCCGCTGACCCGGAACAGGGCGCCCGGATGATCCTCGAGGAGCAGGCTGAGCACCCGCGTCCCATCGCCGTCCGGCCCGGGGCGGTTGGGGGCGCCCGGCTCAGACGTCATAGGGGTGCTCCACGAACTCCTGCAGGCCGCCGCCGAGAGGGACGATCGGGTAGACGTTGGCGCCGGGATCGATCCGGCAGTCGACCAGGAACGGGCCCGGGGCGGCGGCCGCCCGATCGAGGGCGCCCGGGATCTGGCCGGCCGCCGTGACCCGCACCGCGGGCATGCCGTAGGCATCGGCCAGCTTCAGGAAGTCGGGCTGGGCGCTGAGGTCCACCTGCGAGCGGACGCCGCCATAGAAGTCGTCCTGGAACTGCCTGACCATGCCCAGGGAGGAGTTGTTGAGGAGGACGATCCGGATCGGCAGGTTGTGCCCGACCGCCACCGCCAGCTCCTGCGCGTTCATCACGAAGCCGCCGTCGCCCGCCACGCACCAGACTTCCTTGTCGGGCCGGGCGAGCTGGGCGCCGATCGCCGCGGGGAGCGCGAACCCCATCGTGCCCGCCCCGCCCGAGTTGATGAACAGCCCGGGGCGGTCGTAGTCCCACCAGAGCGCCGCCCAGATCTGGTTGTTGCCGACGTCGGCGACGACGATCGCCTCGCTCCGGCAGCGGGCGTACATCTGGATCAGCACGTCCTGCGGCTGCAGGTGGCCGTTGGAGCGCGTGTACCGCAGCGGGTGCTCCTCGCGCCAGGCGTCGATCTGCGTGATCCAGCCCGCCCGACGCCCGGGGTCGCCGGTCAGCAGCGAGCTGATGGCGCTCAGCGCCGGCTTCGCGTCGGCCACGATCTCGATGTCGGGGCGCACGTTCTTCCCCATCTCGGAGGCATCGATGTCGATGTGGATGAACGTCCGGGCGTGGGGCGCGAAGTCCTCCAGCTTGGCGGTGACGCGGTCGTCCACCCGCATGCCGACCATGAGCAGGAGGTCGGCCTCCTGGACCGCCCTCAGGCACCAGCCGGTCCCCATGAAGCCGGTCATGTGCAGCGAGAGGGGGTGCCGGACCGGGAAGGCGCCGACCCCGAGGAGGGTGGTCCCGACCGGGGCGCCGGAGCGCGCGGCGAGCGTCGCCAGCTCCTCCTGGGCGCCGGCCAGGATGACGCCGTGGCCGGCCAGGATGACGGGCCGCTCCGCCGCCTCGAGGGCGGCCGCCGCCGCCGCGGCGCGGGCCCGGTCAGGCCCGGCGGCCTGGCGGTAGCCGCGCGGCCAGGACGGCGCGGCCGCGTCCCGGAGCGGCTCGAAGCGCGCCATCTGGGCGTCCTTGCAGACGTCGATGAGGACCGGTCCCGGCCGCCCCGTGGTGGCGATGTGGAAGGCCTCCCGGATCACCCGGGGCAGCTCGCCGGCATCCGTGACGAGGTAGCTGTGCTTGGTGATCGGGGCCGTGCAGCCGATCACGTCCGACTCCTGAAACGCGTCCCGGCCCACCGCCTCGCTGTTCACCTGGCCGGTGATGGCGATCACTGGCACGGAATCCATATAGGCGGTGCAGAGCCCGGTGACCAGGTTGAGCGCCCCCGGCCCCGAGGTGGCGAAGCAGACCCCCGGGCGCCCGCTCGCGCGGGCGTAGCCGTCGGCCATGTGCGCGGCGCCCTGCTCGTGACGCACGAGGATGTGACGCAGCCTCGGGTGCTCGGGGAGGCGCTGGTAGATGGGCAGGTTGGCGCCGCCGGGGTAGCCGAAGATGACCCCGACGCCCTCCCGCTCGAGAGCCTCCAGGATCGCATCCGCACCGTTCACCGCGTCACCTCCCGGGAAACAAAAAGCCCCCGCCCGGTTTCGGGCGGGGGCTTTCGGATGAGGGTTGTCTAGCCTTCGTTCCTCGATCCGCGCCCCGCCCGCAGGCCGGCAAGCTCGATCAGGCCCGATAGGCCCAGCTCAGCGGACACTGCTACGGAGCGCTCGATCGTCATGAGGCGCGAAGCGTAACCGCCCGCAGTGGAGGCCGGATAGTGAAGCGTCGACAAATCGCCGCGTCCGACTTTGTCATCCGACGGGAGCCGGGCGGCCCGGCTGGGTTAGATTCACCGCATGCCGCGAACGGCCCGTGGAGCCTCTGGGCCCCGGCCACGCGGCCTGCCCGCGAGGCGTCAGACCGACCAGCGGCCGTCGCGCATCAGCTCGCGGTCGGGCTGTCCGCTGGCGTGGCCACCAGCAGCGCGTCGCCGTCCCAGTCGAAGGACAGCGGCACCGGATGCGGCGCACCGTCGGCCGAGGGGTGATCCGATGCTCGGTGTCGCGACGACGCTGAGCGCGGGAGCGGGGGGTCGGCACTCATCGGTCCTGAAGCAGCCCGAGGACGTTGCCATCGGGGTCGGTGACGGTGGCCACCAGGCGGCCGCCACCGACGTCGCGCGCGGGCTCAGTCACGGTGGCACCCGCGGCGGTCACCTCGGCCAGCTTCGCCTCGAGGTCCGGCACGTGCCATTAGCCCGGATATTTCACGAGGCCGGTCGCCAGTAAGGGGGCGAGAGTAAGGAAAGGGCGCTCTCCCGAGTTGGGATACTGACGCTGCTTACACCCAGCAGCCCGTCCCAGGAGAGCAC
>JBOHUX010000137.1:0-6334 GCA_050734915.1 Candidatus Dormibacteraceae bacterium | reverse complement strand
ATCCTGGACGGTCCCGCCGGAACGCCCGCGGCCTGAGCGGGCTGCCGGCAGCCTGCTGAGCGGCGCCTCCCCGGAACGAGGGTGACCATCGAGCAGGTCTCGATCCCGCTCGCGATCGCGGCCGGCCTGGTGTCGTTCCTGTCTCCGTGCGTGCTGCCCCTGGTGCCCGCCTACCTGGCGTTCCTGGCGCGGGGGACCGAGACCGCCGAGCCGGCGCTGGCGGGGGGCCCCGCCGCTCCGGCGGTGACCTTCGCCTGGAGGCGCCTCACCCTCCTCAACGCGGTCGCCTTCGTGGCGGGCCTGAGCGTGGTCTTCGTCCTCCTCTTCTATGCGCTGCGGACGGTCCTGACGCCCTTCCGGGCACTGTTCATCCCCGTCGCGGGAGCGCTGGTGATCATGCTCGCCCTGCAGACGGCGGGCCTCATCCGGATCCCGTTCCTGATGCGCGAGTATCGCGTCCTCAAGGAGGCGCCGGCCCGGGCCGGGCCTCGGGGCGGCTTCCTGCTGGGGCTCGCCTTCGCCACCGGCTGGACTCCCTGCATCGGGACCACGCTGGGAGCCGTTCTCACCTCCGGGGTCGCCCAGGGCACCACGGGCGCGGGACTGGTGCTGATGGTCGCCTACTGCGTCGGGCTGGGCGTACCCTTCCTGGTCCTGGCGCTCGCCATCGAGCGCGCGGTGACGTTCACCAGGCTCATGAATCGTCACCGCCGTGGCATCGACCTCGCCTCGGCGGCGGTCCTTCTGGCGATGGGGCTCCTGCTGCTGACCAACAACCTCCTGCTGCTGACCCAGGCCTTCGCACGGGTGTTGCCGGCGGTGCCCTTCGGCCTCTGAGGCCCCCTCTCCGGCCTCGTCCCTCGACGGTCGTCCTCGGGGTCACCGGTCGGAGATCCCCTGTACGATCGATTGCCTGAACCGACGATCTCCGGAACTCGATCCGCCCTCCGGCGCCAGCCCGCGCCCGTGGAACGCGCTCAAGAGCGCCTACCACGCGTTCGCAGGCCTGCTCTGGGTCGCCCCGCGCACCCCCTCGTTGAAGCTGGGCATCGTCGCTTCGATCGCGATGGTGATCCTCGGCGCCGTTCTTCGCTTCTCGCTCGTGGAGATCGCGCTCCTGGTGCTGGCCGGCACCACGCTACTGGCCGTGGAGACGCTCAACACCGCCATCGAGATGCTCTGTGATCACGTCCAGCCGGGCTCCCATCCGGCGATCGGGAAGGTCAAGGACGTCGCCGCCGGGGCGACCGCCTTCTGCGAGATCGGGGGCGCGGTCGTGCTGCTGCTCGTGCTCGGCTCCCACGCCCTCAGTTGGATTCGCCGCTGAGCCGCGGCGCGGAGGGACCCGCGCCGCGGTCTCTTAGGCCGGGGCGGCCTCGGTCCGGCGTCGGGCCCGTGCCTGGTCCACCTCTGTCAGGTGGCGCTTGCGGAGCCTCAGATGCTTGGGAGTGACTTCCAGCAGCTCGTCATCGACCAGGAAGTCGAGTGACTGCTCGAGGCTGAGGCGGCTCGCCGGGGTCAGCCGGACCGCGATGTCCGCGGTGGACGAGCGCACGTTGGACTGCTTCTTCTCGCGGCACACGTTGACCGGCATGTCGCCGGGCCGCTTCTGGATGCCCACGATCATGCCCTCGTAGACCTCCTCGCTCGGCTCGATGAAGGTGGTGCCTCGCTCCTGGGCGTTGGCCAGCCCATAGGTGAGCGCGGTGCCCGCCGATGAGGCGGTGAGGGCGCCGTTGCGCTGGTCGCGGAACTCGCCCGCCCAGGGCCGGTAGCCGATCCCGATCGAGCCCATGACACCGGTGCCGGCGGTGAGCGTGAGGAAGCTGTTCCGGAACCCGATCAGGCCCCTGGTCGGGATCAGGTACTCGAGGCGCACGCCGCCCTCCTTTCCGTAGGAGATCTCGATCATCTCCCCGCGCCGCTTGCCGAGCGCCTCCGTGATCGCGCCCAGGTGGTCCTCGCGGACGTCCACGGTCAGCCGCTCGACCGGTTCCATGGCGCGGCCGTCGACGGTCTTGACGATCGCCTCCGGCCGTGAGACCTCGAACTCGTAGGCCTCGCGGCGCATGCTCTCGATCAGAACCGCCAGGTGCAACTCGCCGCGTCCGCTGACCAGGAACCGCTCGGCGGTCTCGGTCTCCTCGACCCGCAGGCCGAGGTTGACGTCCAGCTCGCGGAAAAGGCGCGCCCGGAGCTGCCGCGAGGTGCTGAAACGCCCCTCCCGACCGGCCACCGGGGAGGTGTTGACCCCGAACGTCATCTTGACGGTAGGTTCCTCGATCTCGATCCGGGGCAGCGGGTCGGGACTCTCGGGATCAGCCAGCGTGTCGCCGATGACGACCGCCTCCAGGCCTGTCAGAAGGACGATGTCGCCCGCCCGCGCCCGCTCGACGGAATCTCGTCCCAGCCCCCGGTAGAGGAGCACCTGGCCCACCCGGGCGGCCCGCGACTCGCCGTCCGCGCCCAGGACGGCCACGGCGTCGCCGGGGGCGACCGCGCCGCGGAAGATGCGGCCGATCGCGAGCGCTCCCGTGTAGTCGTCGTGGGCGCGGTTGGCGACCAGCATCTGGAAGCCGCCGTCCTCCACCACCGGCGCCGGCACGTGGTCGAGGATGGTCTGGAAGAGCGGCTCGAGGTCCGCCTCCAGGTGGTCCGGATCCCGGCCCGAGCGGCCCTCCTTGGCGATCGCGTAGACGGCCGGCGCGTCGAGCTGGTCGGCGTCCTCGGCCAGCTCCAGGAAGAGGTCGTGGACCTGCTCCAGGGTGCGCCTCGGATCGGCGCTGGGCCGGTCGAGCTTGTTGATGACGACGATGGTGCGCAGCCCGACCTCGAATGCCTTACGGAGGACGAAGCGCGTCTGCGGCATCGGCCCCTCGACCGCGTCCACGAGCAGCAGGCAGCCGTCGGCCATGTTGAGGACGCGCTCCACCTCGCCGCCGAAGTCGGCATGGCCGGGCGTGTCGATGATGTTGATGGTCACCTCCCCGTGCCGGATGGCCGTGTTCTTGGCCAGGATGGTGATCCCCTTCTCGCGCTCGAGCGCGTTCGAGTCGAGGATCAGCGTCCCCATCTCCTGGTTCTCGCGGAAGGTGTGGCTCTGCTTGAGGAGGGCGTCGACGAGCGTTGTCTTGCCATGGTCGACGTGGGCGATGATGGCCAGGTTGCGGATGTCGTGGCGAAGCTTCGTCATGGTTGGAGAGGGCGCGCGCCGAGGCGAGCATGGGGCGCGCGGGCACCGGAAGGCACCCTGTTAGCTAACTCTAACAGCAGGCCCCCCACAGGGCGCGGCCGGGGAACAAGAAATGACCCCGACGGATCGATTCTCCGGCTCCGGCATCGGTGTTGCCACCTGTCCGGCTCCGTCGCTCGTGTCCCTCGGGGCCGAGGTGAACACTAAGGCCGGCCCGGCTCGGCGCCTAGTCCCGAACTCCAGTTCGCCGCCAGGCTACGAGATGGAGCCGGCCCGGCGTGCCCGACCGTCACGCCTGGCCCGTTACGCCACCGGCCGCGAAGGCGCACCGGGGGCGGCCGGGGCAGGGGGCGGCGCCGGGACGGCGGTCGCGGGCGGTTTGCCCTGGCTGGGGACGGCGGCGAGGGGGCCGGGCGCGGGGGACTGCTTCTCCCGGGCCGCCCGCTCGCGCCGCAAGATCGCATGAATATGCAATGCCACTGTATAATCATGCAATGGTAGCCGAAAGGGTCCGCGGCCGGGTCGCGGTCGCGGTGGCGGGGGCGACGGGCTATGCGGGACTCTGCCTGGTCCACCTGCTGGCCACCCACCCCGGCGTCCGCCTCGCCCAGCTGAGCTCGCGCTCCCTCGCCGGGAGGCCGCTCAGTGCCGCCTTTCCCCTGCTCGACCTCGAGGGCTCGTTCGTCCCCGCCGCGGCGCCGGACGGGCTGGACGTCGTCTTCTCCTGCCTGCCCCATGGCGAGGGGGCTCCGAGCGTCGCAGCCTGGCTGGAGTCGGGAGCCATCGTCATCGACATGAGCGCCGACTTCCGGCTCAAGGATCCCGCCCGCTACCCCGCCCTCTACGGCCGGGCGCACCCGCTGCCCGGCCTGCTCGGCGCGGCGGTGCCCGGGCTCCCCGAGCTGCACGCGGCGGAACTGGCGGAGGCGCGGCTGGTGGCCGTGCCGGGCTGCTACGCGACCGCCGCCATCCTCGCCCTGGCCCCCGCCGCCGCCGCCGGGCTGGCCGGACCCGAGGTGGTGATCGACGCCAAGTCGGGGGTGAGCGGCGCCGGCCGGTCGCCGGGCCTGGGCGTCCACTTCTCGGAGGTGAACGAGTCCGCCGGCGCCTACGCGGTCATCGGCCACCGCCACCTGCCCGAGATCGTGCAGGAGCTGGCCGCGCTCAGCGCGGGGGCGACGCCGCGGATCACGTTCGTGCCCCACCTGCTGCCGATGACCAGGGGCATCCTGGTCACCTGCTACTTCGACCTTCAGGTCCCGATCGAGCGCCTGCGGGAGGTCTACAGGGACTTCTACGCTGGACAGCCCTTCACGCGCCTCGTCGACGAGCCGCCCCCGACCAAGCTCGTCAGCCACACCAACCACTGCCTGGTGAACGTCGGTGCCCAGGGGGCCAAGGCGGTCGTGACGGCCGCCATCGACAACCTCGGCAAGGGCGCGTCGGGCCAGGGGGTGGAGTGCTTCAACCTCGCCTTCGGGTTCGATCGCACCGAGGCGCTGGGGGGGCCGGTCCAGTGGCCGTAAGCCGATCCGGGCGCGAGCTGAGCGAGATCGCGGGTGGTGTCACCGCGCCGCGGGGGTGGCGGGCCGGCGTCGCCGCCTGCGGGATCAAGCGGGTCGGGCGCGACGACCTGGCCGTGCTCGTCTCGTCGCTCGACTGCGACGCTGGCGGCGTCTTCACCGCCAACCGGGTCCAGGCCGCCCCCGTCGTGCTCGACCGTGCCCGAGTGCCGGGGAGCCGGATCCGGGCCCTCGTGGTCAACTCCGGCAACGCCAACGCGTGCACCGGTGAGCGGGGGATGGCCGACGCCGTTCACATGGCGGAGCTGGCCGCCACCCGCCTCGGCCTCGAGCCGGGGCAGGTGCTCGTCTGCTCGACCGGCGTCATCGGGCGCCGACTGCCGATGGCCCTCATCGAACCGGGGATCGCGACCGCGTGCGCGCACCTCGGCGATGCGGGCGACGCGGCGGCGGAGGCGATCATGACCACCGACACCCGGTCCAAGAGCGCCGCCGTCGAGTTGGAGATCGGGGACGTCGCCATCCGGGTGGGAGGCATGGCCAAGGGGTCGGGGATGATCCATCCCGACCTCGCCACCATGCTCGCCTTCGTCACCACCGATGCCCGCGTCGCGCCCGGCCTCGCCCACTCGCTGGCGGCGCGGGTCGCCGATCGCAGCTTCAACCTGCTCACCGTGGACGGCGACAGCTCCACCAACGATACCTTCCTGGTCCTGGCCGGAGGCGGCGCCGGGGGGCCGGAGATCGTCGCGGGCTCCTCGGAGGCGGAGCTGCTGGAGGGCGCGGTCCTCGAGGTGGCCAGGCGTCTCGCCCGCGCCATCGCCGCCGACGGGGAGGGGGCGACGCGGCTGATCACGGTCCGCGTGGCGGGTGCGGCAAGTGAGGCTCACGCCCGGCTGGCGGCGCGCGCGGTCGCCTCCAGCAGCCTGGTCAAGGCCGCCGTGCACGGCGGCGACCCCAACTGGGGGAGGATCGTCTGTGCGCTCGGCTACAGCGGAGCCGAGCTCGCCCTCGACAGCCTCGCGGTCAGCATCGGAGGCGTCCTCGTGTTCAGCCGGGGCGTGCCGGTCGATCCCGATCTGGGGCGCGTGCGGGCCGCCTTCGAGCGGCCCGAGGTTGAGATCGAGGCCGAGCTCGCCCTCGGTGACGGGGCCGCGGAGGCGTGGGGCTGCGATCTGTCGGAGGAGTACGTGCGCATCAACGCGGAATACACCACGTGACATCGCGCAGGCGCCACCCCAGATTGGGCGCCTCCGGGGTCCCCGCGACGTGAGCGTCGAAGTCGCCGATCGCGCCCAGGTCCTGATCGAGGCGCTGCCCTACATCCGGCGCCTGCACGGCCGGGTCGTCGTCATCAAGCTGGGCGGCCGGGCGATGGAGGAGCGCCGCGCGGAGACGTTGCTCGACATCGTGCTGTTGAGATACGTCGGCATGTGCCCGGTGATCGTCCATGGAGGCGGGTCGGAGATCACCGCCATGAGCGAGCGCCTGGGCCTGACCTCCGAGTTCCAAGACGGCCTCCGCGTCACCGACGAGAGGACCATCGAGGTCGTCAAGATGGTCCTCACCGGCAAGGTCAATCCGGAGCTGGTGGCCACCCTCAACCGCCTCGGCGCCC
>JBOHUX010000136.1:0-6367 GCA_050734915.1 Candidatus Dormibacteraceae bacterium | reverse complement strand
GCCACCAACAGCGTGGGCGAGGAGCCGGCCCGGCGCGTCGTGGTGGAGCCCCGGCCAGCCGGTTAGGCCGGGCGCTGGGGGTGCCGGCTCGCGGGATGCGTCGCGGGCCCGGCCGCCCTCCTCCCCACCAGGGCCGGGCGCCGGAATCGTGACCCACCTGGGCCGAGCCATCGCGCTCGTCAACGCCGCCGCCGACGGGGCGGGCGACGAGGAGGTGACCCCGGCCGAGATCGCCCGCGAGATCAGACTCGCTCTCGCCAGCGCCCGCCGGCGGGCGCTGAACGAGTCGGCGACGCAGCTCGTGGCGGCGCTCGACGCGCTCGCCGATGGCATGCCCTGCGATCACGTCGCGGGGCTCCTGTACGCCGCCCTCGCCCGGAGCCGGGTGACGTCTGGCGGCGCCCGGCCGCCGGGTTGACCGTCGGTATACTGGCCAGCCTATGCCGATCACCCTTGGGCGCCATCAACTCATGGAGCTGCCAGGTGGGGCGCGCCTCGTCACCGCCCCCATGGCGGAGCGCGCCTCGGCCAGCCTGGTCCTCATGTTCGG
This sequence comes from Candidatus Dormibacteraceae bacterium, assembly GCA_050734915.1. Lineage (GTDB taxonomy): Bacteria > Chloroflexota > Dormibacteria > Dormibacterales > Dormibacteraceae > JBOHUX01. The sequence goes on along the minus strand of JBOHUX010000136.1, from coordinate 5,817 downwards.
GGTCGGCTCTCGATACGAGGACGACCGGCACGGGGGTGCGTTCCACTTCCTCGAGCACCTGCTCTTCAAGGGCACCCGCAAGCGGCCGACCGCACAGGACATCGCGGAGGCGATCGAGGGTGTCGGCGGCGTCATGAACGCCTCCACGGACAAGGAGGTGACGGCATACTGGACGAGGGTGCCCGCGGACCGCCTCGAACTAGCGATCGACGTCCTCGGCGATGTCGTCTCCGACTCCCAGCTCGCCCCCGGCGACATCGACCGGGAGCGCATGGTGATCTTGGAGGAGCTCAAGATGTACCAGGATCAGCCTCAGGACTACGTCCACAGCCTCTTCGAGCAGATCATGTGGCCGGGCCATCCCCTCGGGCGGGATATCGGCGGCACCGCCGAATCCGTGGCCGGGCTGAGCCGCGACGACCTGGTCGCCTGCGTGTCCGAGCACTACCGCCTCGACAACGTCGTCGTCAGCGTCGCGGGCGGGATCGACTCCGACCAGGCGCGGTCGCTGGTCGAGGAGCGCGTGGTGCTCGGCGACGGCGCCACCAGCGGGGACTGGAACCCCCTCGAGGGGCTCCCCGGCGACCCCACCGTGCTGCTCCACCGCAAGGACACCGAGCAGGCGCACATCTGTCTGGGCGTCCGGGCGTTCTCCTATCGGGATCCGGACCGCTACGCGCTCGACCTCATCAACACCCTCCTCGGCGAGGGGATGAGTTCGCGGCTGTTCCTCGAGATACGCGAGAGGCGAGGCCTCGCCTACGACGTGCACAGCTACACCAGCAAGCACCGGGACACCGGATACCTGGCCGTCTACCTGGGGGTCGATCCCAAGAAGGCCGAGGGCGCCGTGGAAGCGGTGGTGGCCGAGCTGCGGCGATTGGCCACCGAGGAGGTGGGAGGGACCGAGCTGATCAAGGCCAAGGAGTTCACCAAGGGCCGGATCCGGCTCGGGCTGGAGAGCACCAACGCGATGGCGAGCTGGCTCGGGCAGCAGCTGCTCCTGATGGGCCGGATCCGCACGCTGGCCGAGGTGATCGAGAATGTGGACTCGGTGACCGCCGCCGACGTCCAGCGCGTCGCGCGCCGGGTCCTGGCGGGCCCGATCCAGCTCTCGGTGATCGGACCTTTCGCCGGCGATTCCGGCTTCCGCTCGGCGATCGGGGCCTAAGCCCGGATCCACTGATCCGCGGCCGTGCGTTGGCGCCCATGCACACCCAGCTCGCGGCCCGACATCCCCACCCCGCTCTCGGCCGACGCGTTCCCTCGCGAACCGTCTGTCCCGGATCAGGCGGCGGCGCAGATCCCCGAGGCGGCTGCCGACGCCAGGCGGGGGCCCGGGCCCAGCGGGCCGAAGGTGCGGAGCGGCCAGACGCGCAGGTAGGCCTTGGACTCGATGTGGGACCGTGTGATGGGGCCGAAGGCCCTCGAGTCGGTGGAGTTGTTGCGGTTGTCCCCCATCACGAAGTACGCGTCGTGGGCGAGGCGGAGCGGCGCCATGTTGGCGCCCACCACCCAGGCGGGCAGGTTGGGGACGTAGGGCTCGGCGAGGCGCTGGTGATCGATGCAGACGTGGCCGGCCCGGACCGAGATCGTCTCGCCTGGCAGCCCGACCACCCGCTTGATGAAATCCTTGCTGGCGTCGTAGGGGTCGCGCACGGTGACGATGTCGCCTCGCTGGGGTGGGTGGAGCCGGTAATCGAGCTTGGAGGAGATGAGATAGTCATCGTTGTGCAGGGTGGGATACATCGACTGGCCGAGCACGTGGACGGTCTGCGCCACGAAGGCGATCAGCAGGTAGACGGCGAGGGCCATCGTGACGATCAAGAGCAGTTCGGAGGGCAGCGACCGGCGGGATGCCAGAGGTCGGTCCGAGCCCGGGCTCACCAGACGCTCCCGGGGCCCGCGTAAAACGTGGCACCGCCGACCCGCGCCATTCAGCTGGAGAGCTTGTCTCGCAGCCGGCCGAGTTCCTCCGGCGAGCTGAAGCGGACGATCACCCGCCCGCGGCGCGCGCTACCAGCGATCCCGACCGGCAGGCCCAGGGCGCCCTCGAGCTCCTGGGCGAGCTGCTTGAGCCCAGCCCCGGCCTGGCGGTGCCTGGCGGGCGCCCGGTAGGACTTGACCCAAGCCTCGGTCTTCCGCACCGACAGGTGCCGCTCCAGGACGACCCGCAATCCGAGCTCCTGGGCCTCCAGGTCCGGCAGCCCCACCAGCGCCCTCGCATGCCCGGCTGAGAGCGCTCCCGCCGAGACGGAGGCCTGGATCGACGGGGGGGCATTGAGAAGCCTCAGGGCGTGACTGACCGAGACGCGGTTCTTGCCCAGCCGCCCGGCCGCCTCCTCATGCGTGAGGCCGAGGTGGTCGATCAGCCTCTGGATGCCCCGCGCCTCCTCGATGGCATCGAGGTCCTGGCGCTGGATGTTCTCGACCAGCCCCAGGATCAGGCTCTCGTCCTGCTCCGGGGAGGTGGCGCGGACGATGGCCGGCATCCGGGTCAGTCCCGCCATCTGGGCTGCCCGCCACCGCCGTTCGCCAGCGATCAGCTCATAACCGTCGGACATACGGCGGACGAGGACCGGCTGCAGAAGCCCGTGCGCGCTGATCGAGTCGGCCAGCTCCCGCAGGGCCTCCGCATCGAACCGACGGCGGCTCTGCTCGGGCGAGGGCCGGACCTGGTCCACCGCCACGAGCTCGGGTACCGCCTCGCCGCTGGCCGAGAGCGGGATCAGGGCGTCGAGTCCCCGCCCCAGGCCGCGGGCGCGAGTCATCTCTCGAGCACCTCCTCGGCAAGCTGACGGTAGGCGATGGCCCCCCGGCAGGCGGAGTCGTACTCGGTGACCGGCCGGCCGTGGCTGGGCGCCTCGCTGACCCGGACGTTGCGTGGGATGACGGTCCGGTAGAGATGCCGGGGGTAGGCCCGGCGAACTTCGTCCAGCACCTGCCAGGCGAGGGCCGTCCGTCCGTCGAACTGGGTCATGAGGATGCCGCCGATCTTGAGCTCGGGATTGAGCCGTGTCTTGACCAGCTGGTGGGTGTGCAGCAGATGACCGAGGCCCTCGAGCGCGAAGTATTCCGATTGGAGGGGGATGAGGATCTCGTGCGCCGCCGCCAGCGCGTTCAGCGTCAGCAGGCCCAACGAGGGGGGGCAGTCGATCAGCACGTGGCCATACCCCCCCTTCAGCTCCGCCAGTGCGGCGCGGAGCCGGAGCTCACGCTCGGGCATGGTGGCCAGGTCGATCTCCGCCCCGGCCAGAGAGACGTGCGAGGGAACCAGGAACAGGCCCGGCACCGAGGTCGCCATCGCCACCTCATCGATGGCGGCCCGGCCGATCAGAAGGTCGTAGACGGTGGGTCGAGGACGGGAGGGATCGACGCCGAGCCCGCTGGTGGAGTTGGACTGGGGATCGATGTCGATGAGGAGGACATGGACGCCGCGCTCGGCCAGCGCCGAGGCGAGGTTGATGGCGGTCGTCGTCTTGCCCACGCCCCCCTTCTGATTGACGACCGCGACGATTCGGCCGGCCGAGTTCGGCGACGGGGGGGGAGCGGCCGCATGGGCCCGGCTGGCCACGGCGGAATTCTACAGGGGGGCGGACGGCACCCCCTGGCGCCGACGCCGGGCGAGAAGCCAGGCAGCGAGGAGGGTCACGAGCAGAATGATCTCGATCGCGACCGCCACCGGCAGCCAGGCGGCCGCCAAACCGACCCCGACCAGACCGTTGTAAAGGGCATGGGTGATCATCGAAGCCGTGGTGTTGGTGAACTTCCGCACCAACCCGAGCCCGCAGGCGAGGACGAACACGGCCAGGCTGTCGAACGACAGGCCGTACTGCATGTGGAAGGTCGCGAAGACGATCGCCACCCAGACGATTCCCAGCCGGGGCTGAAGCGCGCCCCGAAACAGGGCCTCCTCGCAGACGGCGGGCGCGGCGGCCAGCGCCACCACCCCGAGCGGGTTGTTCAGGCCCCCGAACACCTGCTGGCTGGCCCGACTCACCTCCTTCATCAGCTTGGGATCGATCGCCGTACCGAGATAGTCGATGCCCGTTCCGACCGCGAAGAGGATTCCGGCCGCCGCGAGGGCGAGAACCACCTGCCACCAGCGGGGGCGCACGATCCCCAGGCGTCCCAGGCTGGCGGCCGGGCTCCGGCGGACGAGCAGCCCGACCCCAAGCAGGGCGGCGCCCAGGAACGGGACCTCCTGGCTGATCAGGTCCGGCACACCGATCGGTGCTCCCGAGGTCTCCTGGGCGAGCACGTCGGTGGAGATCTGGGTGCTGAGGAAGAAGCCCGCCAGCAGAATCGAGCCCGAGAGCGCGAGGGCGTGGACGGGATTGTCGCCGTCGAAGGGAAGGGCACGGGCCACGGCGGCCCGCACCCGAGGCGTCAGCGCGGCGCCGGCGACCAGACCGGTCACGACGAAGCCGGCGCCGCCCCGGATCGAGGCCGCCGGCTGGGGGGTGAGCCTGGCCGTCGCCTCCGCGATCTGGAGCAGTCCGAGCAGGACGGTCGCGGCGGCCAGCGCGACCACGACCACGAACGTCAGAGAGCGGGCCCAGCCATGCCGGAGGCCGAGGTTGGCGACCACGATCAGGGGCCACGGGGCGGCCAGCGGCAGCACCTGCCCCCAGTCGACACCGACGGGGGCCGCCGTCAGGGCCGCCGAGATCGCGCCGATCAGGTTCGGGGCGGGGCCGGCTTGCGGGCCGGGCTCGGCGCCGGGGCGGGCGCGACCTTGCCGGCGCCCTCCCCGATGTTCTGCCCGAGGCCGCGCAGGATGTCGATCGGGAGCGGGAAGACGATCACCGAGCTGCGCTCGCCGGCGATCTCGGTGAGGGTCTGCAGGTACCGCAGCTGGAGGGTCGCGGGCTGGGTGCTGATCACCCGCGCGGCGTCCGCCAGAGTCTGGGCGGCCTGGAACTCACCGTCGGCGCGGATGATCTTGGCTCGCTTCTCGCGCTCGGCCTCGGCCTGCTGGGCGATCGACCGCCGCATCTCGATCGGAAGCTCGACGTCCTTGACCTCGACGACGCTGACCTTGATGCCCCAGGGCTCGGTCTGCTCGTCGATGATCCGCTGCAGCTGCTGGTTGATCTTGTCCCGCTGGCCGAGCAGCTCGTCCAGGCTGGACTGGCCGAGCACCGCGCGCAGGGTGGTTTGGGCGAACTGCGAGGTGGAGTTGACGTAGTTGAGGACCCGGGTCACGGCCGCGCGGGCATCCATGACCTGGAAATAGATGACGGCGTTGACCTTGAGGGTGACGTTGTCGAGCGTGATCACCTCCTGGGGGGGAACCTCGAGAGTGATCACGCGAAGGTCCACCTTGACCAGGCGGTCGATGCCGAAGGGGATGATCAGGAAGATTCCCGGGCCTTTGAGGGCGATCAGCCGGCCAAGCCTGAAGACCACTCCGCGCTCGTACTCGGCCGCGACCCGGACGCTGCCGGCGGCCAGGACGACGATGATGAAAACGATCACCCCGAGCGCTATCCAACCACCCATGTCGCTCCCTCCTCACGGCTGTCCGGTTCGCCGACCATCAATTCGAACCCGCCCTCCGGCGAGGCCGATCGAGGGTCCTCGCCCGCGGTCCGCCTAGATCCTGCCCGTCAGAGGCCGGGCTCAATCGTGGCCCGTGCCCCCGGCCCTTCCCGGCCCCCCGGGAGTATAGGTCTGAGGGAAGCCCGGGCCTATAGAATTGGGGCACATGGCACCCCGATCTGGAGAGAGGGGGCCGGGGGGCGCACCCGGTCGAGGCCGCGGCGCCACCAGCGCCGGCACCGCCGCGGAGCCCGGCCGCAGGGAGCCCGGGGG
>JBOHUX010000135.1:0-6423 GCA_050734915.1 Candidatus Dormibacteraceae bacterium | reverse complement strand
GAACTTGATGTACCGGTGTGGCCCGGCGGCGACCGGGAACACCACCTCGGTCACCAGCTCGTCCGGCTCCAGCGCCGTCGTCATCAGGTCCTGGAAGAAGTCCCGGGCGGGGTGCCGGCGGCGGTTGGTGACGATCTCCGCGTCGAGCGCGAGGGCCAGGGTGCAGTAGTCCCCGGCGGTGTCGGCATGGGCGACCACCCCGCCGATGGTGCCCATATTGCGGACCTGGTTGTCGCCCACCTCGCCGGCGACCTCGGCGAGCAGTGGCAGCGCCTCGCGCACGGTGTCGCTCCGGTTCAGCTCCACGTGGCGCGTGAGAGCGCCGATCCGCAGGTGGCCGTCCTCGCGGCGGATGCCGGTCAGCTCGTGGATCCGGTTGATGTCGACGAGGGCGGACGGCTGGGCCAGCCGCAGGCGCATGAGGGGGATCAGGCTGTGGCCTCCGGCCAGCACCTTGGCATCCTCGCCGAGGTTTCTGAGCAGCTCCGAGGCCTCCTCGACCGAATGCGCCCGCCGGTACTCGAACTTAGCTGGGATCATGACTTCTTGGCCTCCGCGAGCATCTTCCAGATCCGGTCCGGACTGGCCGGCATGTCCACGTGCTTGATGCCGAACGGCGAGAGCGCGTCGCAGACGGCGTTGATGACGGCGGCGGAGGCCGCGATCGTGCCCGCCTCGCCGATGCCCTTGGTGCCGAGCTCGTTGGCCGTGCTCGGGGTGACGGTGCTGCCGGTCACGAGCTCCGGGATCTCGGCCGCGGTCGGCATCAGGTAGTCGAGCAGCGAACCCGTGCGAAGCTGGCCGCTGGTGGGGTCGTACCTGACCTCCTCGAACAGCGCCTGCCCGATCGAGTGCACCACGCCGCCATGCACTTGGCCCTCGACGATCATGGGGTTGATCACGGTCCCGCAGTCGTCGACGGCGACGTACTTCTCGAGCCGGATGGAGCCCGTCTCCGGCTCCACCTCGACCACGCAGACGTGGGCGCCGAAGGGCCAGGAGAGGTTCTTGGGGTCGTAGTAGGTGGTCGCCTCGAGCCCATGCTCCATGCCGGCGGGGACGCCGTCGCGGTGGGCGGCGAGCGCGATCTCGCCCATCGAGCGGGCCCGATCGCGACTCCCCTTGACGAAGAAGGAGCCGGCCTCGAACTCGACGTCCTCCTCGGCCGCCTCGAGGACGTTGGCGGCGATCTTGCGGGCCTTGTCCACCACCTTGAGGCAGGAGATGTGGACCGCGCTGCCGCCCACATGGAGGCTCCGGCTGCCGTAGGTCCCGTACCCGAACGGGGTGTCCCCGGTGTCCCCGAAGCGGATCTCGATCTGATCGTAGGGGATGCCCAGGGCGTCGGCGGCGATCTGCGCGAAGGTCGTCTCGTGGCTCTGGCCGTGTGGCATGGTGCCCACGAAGATGCTCACCGAGCCGGTCGGATGCACGCGGACGGTCGAGGTCTCGACGAGCGCCAGCGGCTCGTTGGCACTGGTGACCGCGCTGGGCCCGTAGCCGCAGGCCTCGATCCAGGTCGAGAGCCCGATCCCCAGATGGCGGCCCTGGCCACGCAGGTCCGCCTGGCGCCGCCGCAGGTCCTCGTACCCGGCGATCTCGAGCGCCTTGCGGAGCGACTTCTCGTAGTCGCCGGTGTCGTACTGGAGGCCCAGGTAGTTGGTGTACGGAAACTCCCGGATGAAGTTCTTGCGGCGCAGCTCGGCCGGGTCCATGCCGAGCTCGCCGGCGACGAGATCCACCATGCGCTCGACGGTGTGCGTGGCCTCCGGCCGGCCGGCGCCACGAACAGCGTCGGTGGGCGTCTTGTTGGTGAGGGCGCCGACACCGTGGAAGGCGATGCCCCGGAATGCGTAGGCGCCGCCGGCGACGGCGTAGGCGGAGCACTGGAAGGAGCTGAAGACGCTCGTGAAGGCGCCGCAGTCGAGGGTCTGCTTGACCCTCAGCGCGAGCAGGGTCCCGTCCCGACGGGCGGCGATCTCGGCGTCGAAGATCTGATCCCGTCCGTGATGGCTCGCCTGCACGTTCTCGCTGCGTGTCTCGCCCCACTTGATGGGCCGGCCGAGGCGCTTGGAGGCGGCCGCCAGCAGATAGTCCTCGGGGTAGATGTGGATCTTGCTGCCGAAGCCTCCCCCCACGTCGGGGGCAACCACCCGCACGTGGCTCTCGGGCATGCCCAGGCCAAGCGCCAGGCAGAGCCGCACCCAGTGCGGAACCTGGCTCGAGGTCCAGACCGTGAGCCGACCCTCGAAGGGGGAGAAGTCGGCGATGGTGACTCGCGGCTCCATCGGCATGGCAAGCGTCCGCTGCTGCACGATCCGCCGCCTGACGACGACGTCCGCCTCGGCGAAGAGCGGCTCCACGTCGTCGCCCACCGTGAAGTCCCAGGCGACGTTGTCGGGGCCCTCGGAATGGGCGCGCGGCGAGCCCGGCTCCAACGCCGCCTCGAGGTCGATCACCGCCGGCAGCGGCTCATACTCCACCTCCACCAGCGCCGCCGCGTCGGCGGCCCGATAGCGGCTGTCCGCGACCACCATCGCGACCACCTCTCCCTGGTAGACTGCCTCCCCGTCGGCGACGTAGCGCCAGCCCAGGGCCTGCTTCTTGTCGGGCACGAAGGAGTTGGTCACCGGCATCGCCCCGGCGAGGACGTCCTTGAAGTCAGCGGCCGTGTGGACGGCCAGGACGCCCGCCGCCCGGAGGGCGCCGGCCACCTCGACGCGGGCGATCCGCGCGTGGGCATGGGGGCTGCGCACGAACGCGGCGTGGACGAGCCCGTTCTGGATCATGTCGTCCACGTACCGGCCGTGCCCGGTGATCAGACGAGGGTCCTCACGGCGCTGGATGCGAGCGCCGATCATGGTGGTGACCGCCATCTTGTGCCTCCCCGCCCTATCGGGAGCCGGCGGCCACGGAGCCGCCCATCTGCTCGGCCGCGGACCTCACCGCCTTCACGATGTTGACGTAGCCCGTGCAGCGGCACAGGTTGCCCTCCAGGCCGCGACGGATCTCGTCGTCGGTCGGATGCGGATTCTGCTCCAGGAGGTAGACGGCGGCCATGATGAAGCCGGGCGTGCAGTAGCCGCACTGCAGGGCGTGCTCGTTCCAGAAGGCCTCCTGGATGGGATGCAGCCGGTCCCCGCTGGCGAGGCCCTCGATGGTCTTGATCTGGACGCCCTCCGCCTGGACGGCGAAGAGCGTGCAGGACTTCACCGCCTTGCCGTCAAGCAGGATCGTGCACGCTCCGCACTGGCTGGTGTCGCACCCGATGTGGGTCCCGGTCAAACCCAGCACATCGCGGAGGTAGTGGACGAGCAGAAGCCGGGGTTCCACCTCGTGCTCGGCGGGCGACCCGTTGACGGTGAGCGCTACCTTACGCTTCATGCGCATCCTCCTCTTGAATCGAAGGCGCGACACGGTTCGTGCCGATGGCAGGGGACCGGACTGCCAAGAAATTAGCACTTCCGCGCGTGGCCCGGCACCGGAGAATGGGGAGAGAAGCTGTTGAACATCGAGAACGCCTTCGAAGTGGGAGCCGACCCGGACCTCGTCTACGCGTTCCTGCTCGACGTCAACCGCGTGGTCGGCTGCGTCCCCGGCGCCGAGCTGGCCGCCCTCGTCGATCCGTCCACCTTCCAGGGGCGCGTCCGGATCAAGGTGGGGCCGGTCACCGTCGCCTACAACGGCACCGCGCGCATCTCCTTCCGCGACGAGGCCGCCCGCACCGCCACCCTCGAGGCGGAGGGCCGCGAGACGACCGGCCCGGGATCGGCCCGGGCGACCACGACCATGGCCGTGACCGCATCCGGCTCGGGGTCCACGGTGACGCTGGCCACCGACTACACGGTCGCCGGCCGGGTGGCCCAGTTCGGCCGCGGCGTCATGGAGGACGTCTCCCGGCGCCTGGTCGGGCAGATGGCCGCCTGCATCAAGGAGCGGTTGGAGTCCCAGGAGGCGGTGGCGACGGACCCCAGGCTGGACGGACCCGGGCCGGGCGGCATCGCGGACTCACCCCCCGGCTCGGCATCCCCGCCCGGCCCGGCCGCCCCCGAGAAGGTTCCCGCCACGGCGGCGCCGGTCAACGCGCTGTCACTCTTCTGGGCCGTCCTCTGGGGGCGGATCCGGCGCCTCTTCAAAGGCTCCTCCCAGGCCCCCAGGTGAGGATCGAAGAAGCCCGCGCCCGCATCGCCGGGCTCACCCGCCTCCACGCGTTCATCTCGGTGACCGGGGAATCGGGCCCGGGCACGGTGGTCGCCGTCAAGGACCTGATCGACGTCCGCGGCGTCGCCACCACCGCCGGTGGTCGCCTCCTGCCCTCGGAGCCTGCCCGGGAGGATGCGCCCGTCATCCGCCGCCTCCGCGAGCGCGGCTGTGTCATGGTCGGCAAGACCAACCTCCACGAGTTCGCGTACGGCGTCACCAGCGAGAACGTGATTCACGGCGACGTGCTCAACCCGCGTGACGAGGCACGCGTGGCGGGGGGCTCGTCGGGGGGCTCCGCGGTGGCCGTGGCCACCGACATGTGCGACTGGGCGATCGGCACCGACACCGGCGGCTCGATCCGGATCCCGGCCGCCCTGTGCGGGGTGGTCGGCATCAAGCCCACCATGGGGCTGATCGAGACCACGGGCGTGGTCCCCCTCTCCCCGAGCCTCGACACCCTGGGTCCGCTGGCGACCGACGTGAGCACGGCGGCGGCGGCGCTGGAGCTGATGTCAGGGCGGACGGGCCTGGTGCCGGGAGGAGCCGCCTCGCTCTCGGCGCTGCGGCTGGCGGTGCCCGCCGGCTGGGTGACGGGCCTGGACGGCGAGACCGAGGCCGCCTGGCGGCGGGTCGGCGACGGGCTGCCCGAGATCCCCTTCCCCGACCGGGCGCGGATGAACGACGTCAGCAACGGCATCATGATGCCGGAGGCCAGCCACTACCACCGGCACTGGGTCGAGAGCTGTCGCCACGGCTACGGCGACGGCGCTGTCCTGGAGCGCCTGGTGCGCGGCCTCGCGATCCCGGCCGTGGATTATCTGGCGGCGCTGCGAGAACGAGACCGGGTCCGGTCCGAGGCGGAGGCGGCCATGCGCGGCTGGGACGCGCTCCTGCTGCCCGCCACTGCCGAGGTCGCCCCGCCGATCGGAGCCCCCCACACCCGGGAGCCGCTGGCCCGCTTCACCCGCGCCTTCAACGCCACCGGCCAGCCGGTCGTCTGCATCCCGGCGCCGGCATCCGGCCTTCCGGTCGGGATCCAGGTGATCGGGCACATCGGCGACGAGGCGGGTGTGATCCGGGTCGCCCACGCGCTGGAGACCGCCTGGAGGAGCTGAGCTCAGCCGCCGAGGCGCTCCAGCGCCTCCTCGAACACCCCCGCGGGCTGGGCGCCGAGGACCAGCAGCCGGCCTCCGAAGATGTGGGCGGGGATGGCGTCGATGCCGAGCCGGGTGGCCTCCGCGCGCCAGCCGTCGATTCGCTCCAGGTAGGCGCCGCCGGCGAGGGCCCGGCGGAGCGCCTCGGGGTCGAGGCCGCACCCGGCGCCGATCCGAGCCAGGTCGTCCACCGAATCGAGCCAGCCGTCGCCCTCCCAGTGGGCTCGGAAGAGCGCCCCGTGCATCTCCGGATAGCGGCCCTGGTCGCGTGCGAACTCGGCCGCGGCGAGCGCCGGGCGGGTGTTGATGCGGCGGTTTCGGGTTCGCATGGTCAGCCCGACCTCCTCGGCCATCCTCGCCACCGCGCCCTCGACCGGGCTCAGATGCTCGGGGGGCAGGGACTCATCGCGAAGCCGTCCCTCGACCGGCACCTCCGGGTGCAGCTCGTAGGGCAGCCAGGTGACAGCGACCCGACCCTCCCGCTCCAGCTCGTCGACCCGGACCGAGTCGATGTAGCAGAAGGGTCAGACGTAGTCCGAGAAGACGACCAGCTCGACGGCCGCCGCCCGCCCCGTCATGGCGCCTCGGGTCCGCGCCGCGTCAGCATCCTCCCGCCTCCCACCCTCACAGTCCGCCGAAGACGACCGACTTCTGCTCGGTGTACTCGAGGAAGGCCTCGACGCCGTGCTCCTTGCCGAATCCCGACTCCTTGACGCCGCCGAAGGGCAGCTCGTCGTAGGCGATCTGGAGCGCGTTGACCCAGGTGTAGCCGGCCTCCAGCTCGTTGACCCCCCGGTAAGCCTTGGCCATGTCCCGGGTCCAGATCGACGATCCGAGTCCGAAGGGAGAGTCGTTCGCCTTCCGGAGCCCCTCATCGAGATCCTTGATCCGGAAGACCGGCAGCGCGGGCCCGAAGACCTCCTCGGTGGTCATCCGGGTGCCCTCCGGCACGTCGATCAGGATCGCCGGGTTGATGTAGTTGCCGCCGTCGTAGGCGGCTCCCTCGGGGCGCCCGCCGCCGAATGCGAGCCGGGCACCCCTCCCGATCGCGTCCCCGACCTGCGCC
>JBOHUX010000134.1:0-6486 GCA_050734915.1 Candidatus Dormibacteraceae bacterium | reverse complement strand
GCTCCGGATGGAGGAGGTGCTACGGGCAGGCGCCGAGCTGGGCAGGGTCCGGGCCACCGGGCTGGGCCGGCTCAGCTGGTTGCTGGAGGTGCTCGCGTTCTTACGTGAGTACCGCGCCGAGGTTGCGGCGCCACTCCTCCCCTCCTGGGCCGTGGCTCTGGCCGGAGCGCTGGCCAACGCCACTCCCCGCAACACCCCGGAGAGGCCGCGGGAGTCACCGACCGGCCACGTCGCCGCGCCTGAGAAAGGCGGCTAGTTGGGGCGCTGCCGGGGCCGGGCCGGCCGTCGCCGCGCTGCGAAGGCCGCCTGCCTGGCCCTGGGCGCCACCGTGATCACCGGTTGGCTCGAGGAATGGGGCCTGCCGAGCCAGGATCTGACCCGCTTCCGAAGGGTGCTGGCGATCTTCCCTCACCCGGACGACGAAACAGTGGCCTGCGGGGGAACCCTGCGCCGCCTGGCGGGAGCTGGTGTCGCGGTGACCCTGGTGGCCCTCACCCGCGGAGAGGCGGCAACCGTCCCTGGCCTGGTCGGCGACGCCGTGGGTCGGGTTCGCGCTGCCGAGCTGGAGCGGGCGGCGGCCCAGCTTGGGGTCACCCGGGTCCTCCAGCTGCAGCTGCCGGACGGTCGGCTCGGCTCCTGCCGTGCCGAGCTGCGCCAACTCCTCGAGGAGATCCTGGGACAGTCGAGCCCCGACCTGGTGATCACCCACGACCCCTCCGGCCTCTATGGTCATCCCGACCACGTCGCCTGCTCCCAGGTCGTGACCGAGGTCTGCGGGGAGCTGGTGCCGAGGTGCCGCCTCTGGTACGTCGCCTTGCCGCGAGGTCTGCGCTGGGCCCTGGTCGGGTTGAGGTCGCTGCCGGTGAGTCCGGGGGCGGCGGGGGCAACCACCTTGCCCACGCTCAAGGTGTGGATCGGGATGCGCCCGCTCTGGTCCAAGTCCCTCGCCTGGCGGGCCCACCGAAGCCAACGAGGTGCCATCGGCAGCGGCGTGGCGCGGCTGATCCCGGGGTGGGCGGCGCTGCCGCTGCTGCCCGTGGAGCACTTCCACGAGGTGATCGCGGTGGCTCGCCCGTGAGCGGCAGCCGGGCCCGCCGTCTGGCCCTGCTCGGGGGCGCGCTGGCGCTGCCCCCGGTGCTGGAGGTGCGCCTGCGGCGGCCCCAGCGTCAGCCCTCGGCGGCGTGGAGACGGGTGCCGGTCAGGAAGCGCGGCCCGTGCCGCCTGGGGATTTCCTACCGGCCCCGCCAGGCGGAGGCGCTGGGGTTGGACCCGGGCCAGGTGCTGCGCCGCCTGGCCCAACTTCCGGTGGAACTGGTGCGGCTGGGAGCCTACTGGAGCCGCATCGAGAAGGTCCCCGGCGACTTCGACTTGGGGGAGCTGGATCGGTCGCTTGATGTCGTCGAAAGCGCCGGTAAAAAGGTGATCTTGGCAGTGGGGGCGCTCAAGACATTCGGCTATCCCGAGCTGTACGTGCCCCCACACTGGGCTCCGAGCGGGTTCCCCGAGGGCCGCCTGGTAACACCCGCCAGCCACCCCAGGCTGAACGCGGCCGCACGTGAGTTCCTGGCCAGGGTGGTCAGTCGCTACCGGGAGCGGCGCTCGGTGCTCGCTTGGCAGGTCGAGAACGAGGCCTTGGACCCGCTGGGTATGGAGCACAGCTGGCGGCTCTCACGCGACTTCCTCGCCAGCGAGATGGCCACCGTCCGTTCGCTCGATCCCACGCGCCCGATTCTGCTCAACGGCTTCCTGCCCATGTCGCTGACGGTGCGGGCGGCGCAGCTATGGCGCACCAGGGGCCAGGGCGACTCCCTGGAGGCGGCCCTGAGCCTTGCCGACATGGTCGGCCTCGATATCTACCCCCGCAACGCTGCTGCCGCGCTGGGCGGCCACTCCCTCTACCTCGACGGCGCCCAGCTCCCCTGGAACCGGGTGCCCTGGTCCCGCCTGCGGCGCCGGGTGGAAGCGACCGGCCGGGAACTGGTGGTCTCCGAGGGCCAGGCGGAGCCCTGGGAGGCGACCACGGTCCCCCCGGACCTTCCCGGCAGCGTGGCCTTCAGCTGTCCCCCAGAACGGGTGATCGCCAACTACAATCTCGGGCTCGGCCCCAGCGGGCAGCCCCCGGTGGTCAGCGCCTACTTCTTCTGGGGTTTGGAGTACTGGTTACGGCGCGAGACTTCGGGCGACCCCAGCTACTTCGCTGCCTTCACCAGGATTCTCGAGGAGTCGTAGGGGCGATGGAAAGCGCCGCGCTCGGCACCCAGCGCTCGCCCATCTTCCGCAGAGGCCCTCTGCGGCCGGTGTTCTGGACGCTGATGGCGACCTGGGTCGCCTCAGAGGTGACCTTGCAACTGCGCTCGCGCGCCAGCGCGCCCGCCCACGCTGAGGACCAGCTGGACCACGGATCGATGGCCGCCCTCATTGGCAGCGTCTGGGGTGCAGTTGGCGGCGGCCTGGCAGCTGCCGCCAACGGTGGCCGCGCGCGGCCCCGCTCGACAAGGTTGGCAGTCGCCGGAGGCTCAGCCCTGATGGCCGCCGGCATCTGCTTGCGCTGGTGGGCGATCATCGCCTTGGGCGAGTTCTTCACAGTCCGGGTTGCGATCTCTCCGCGGCAGCGGCTGGTCCAGCGCGGTCCTTACCTCTGGATACAGCACCCCGGCTACGCTGGCGCGCTGCTGACGGTGGCGGGTTGCCTTTGGTGCTGCGACAACCGCGTGGCCCTGGCGCTGTCTCCGCTGCCAGTGGCGGCGTTCGCCCGCCGGGTGACCATCGAGGAACGGGCGCTCGCAGAGCAGTTCGGCGCCGAGTACCGGGACTACGCCGCCGCTCGCAAGCGGTTGGTCCCCTTCATATTCTGACTACGGTCACGCGCGCGTTCGACGTCGTGGCACGGAACGACTCCACAGTTGACCGTGTAACGACAGGCAACACCTTCGGCAGGACCGCCGCGGAAACTGTAGGCGGCGGGGTTCGTGAAGAACGAAGGTACGGATTCGCTCCCCGCAAGTCTCCTGCAGCCGTTGCCTGAAACCCTCTGCCGCGCGTGATCAGATGACCGCCGTCAGCATCTTGGCGCAACGTCTCGACCACGAGGAATACTGAAACATCCCCAGCCACCCAGGCACCCCCGGGGGTGACCGGCATCTCACATGGCGGCCTCAGGGTGCGCGACATTGCCGCGAGCGGGCCTGGGACACGCAGGTCCTGGGCCTCGTCCGGGCGTTCGTTGACCCGCAGGCCGTTGGCGACGGGTACACCGTCGTAATGACCCGTCCCGGCACCGCGCGGTCGTCTCCGAGCGGCACTGGGAGTTGTTCAATCCCTAATGCCGGAAACCTCCGTGCACGGCGTTGGAGACTCCCACCTGCGACTCGCCCAGCAGTCCTGCGGACTGGCCTACGTGCGGACCGCCTGCAGGTCAGCCAGGAGGTCGTCCAGCTTGTCCCAGCTGGTCTGGGCGCCATCGTTTGTTTGGAAGTGATCACCGAGGTTCTCTGGAGCCTTGAACTCCAGGATGTCTGTCATGGTCGTGACGCGGCCTTCCTCGGTCAAGATCACGGTCTCGACCGCCTCGTCGTCCGGCCACCCCTCGAACAGCCAGGTGGCGACGATCCGCGTTGGCCGCTCGACCTCGAGGAAGCTGCCCCGGAATGAGCACTCCGTGCCCCCAGGGGCGTACCACGCGTAGTGGTACTTTCCACCAACCCGCAGATCGATCTCGCAGATGTGGAGCGGCACCGCATCCGCGGGGAACCACACGCGGATGTGCTCAGGCTCGGTCATCGCATCGAAGACCAGCGCCATCGGCGCCTCGAACTTGCGCTGGATCGTGACCGTGCGGTCGGTGAACTCGAAGGTAGCCGAGCCGTGTCGAGTAGTTGTCCTAGTTGTCATGGTGCCCCTTTTGGTTGCTGGTCTGGTTTGCGTTCTTGACGCTGGGGCTCGCTGAGGTAGTCGTCGAGCCTGTCGAGACGCTCGTTCGAGATGAGCTCGTACTTCGCGACCCAGTCGCCCAGCGGTCGCAGGCAGGGGGGATTTAGTCGGTAGAGACGACGGCGCCCCACCGCACGACACCGGACGAGCCCCACTTCGCTGAGGACCCGCAGGTGCTTGGAGACCTGGGGCTGGGAGATCGCGAGCTCGTCGACGATCGCCCCGACCGGCTTTTCCCCTCCGACCAGCAAGTCGAGTATGTCGCGACGGTGCGCTTCCGCGATCGCGTTGAAGACGTCGGCAGTGGCGGAAGCCCGAGCCATGGTCCTATTATATGTCTAGATCGGCATATGGCACGACCGCTGGACCCTGTGCCCCGGGGGGGCACGGCCCACGGGCACGCGAGAGTGGCGCCTGGGCCTCGTCCACCCGACGAGGCGCCAGTCAACGCGCTCGTCGAGCCCCACCAAAGCGCCGAGCCATCGACGAAGCCGCGGCGATCTGCTCGAGCGCGGCCGCCACCCTCCACGGGTGTGGGGGGAGCTTGCGGCCCCTCCGCCCTACGGGTTCCAGCCTCGTCTTCTCGGGGCCGCTAGGCGATCGAGCCGTCGGGGTGTCCCGAGTCAAACCGACCCACTACCCGGCAGTCGGAGGTGGCCTAGCTTGGGAACTGGTGTTGTGCGCAATCTGATGGCGCAGGCTGCGCCAGCGATTGGACATTGGAACGGTAGGTCGGCCTTCGTGCCGGCACGACCCGGTGTCGCGGGCCAACGAGTGAGCACACGCTCGATGACACTCGCAGCCTCCAGTCGGGACAGTGCCGCGAAGACATCCGCCGCTGGGACCCGCTACCGAACCGTCGACCGCGCGGTGCGCGGTTGTGGGCGAGCCAGCCGGCCCGGAGGGCGATGAGACTCTGGCCGCGCCTCTCGGCGTTTCCGCGCGCCCCTGCGCCGCCTGTTTTGGAGCGAATTCGGGATGACTCCTGACGAGCTAAGGCGCCGCTCCCGAGCGAATCGAGCACTTCGACTGTTGCGGGAGACGAATCTGTCCATGACCGAGTGGGAAGGGCGACCAAGCGCGGCCACGACCGTTGAGGCTCGCGGGCCGGATCCACGGTGCGGGTGGTGCCGCCACCCCGACAGCCCTAGCGGCGAATCAGGCGCTTGCCGGTGGGCGTTGAGCCTCGCGTGTAGTCGAGGTGGTAGTGGTCGAAGATCTTGGCCTCTTCCTCCTGGGGCAGCTCGGCGTTCAGGGCAAGGGTCGGCGCACTCTTCACCTGCGACTTGGCTTGGTCGGTGAGCAGGTGCTCTTTGCCCACCGATAGGCCCTGGAAGGGGACGAAGGTCAGGTGGGGACTCAGCAGCCCAACTTTCACCCCGAGAAAGAGTGGCTGGTCAGTCTCCGAGTCGTAGTAGATCTCCTCCAGCGTTCCGATCTTCTCTCCGCCGGCATCGACCACGTCCTCTCCCCGCCACTGGTTGATGTCTTCCAGCTTCACCATGGGCGCCTACTCCTCCTTAATCTGGTGGAGCGACGTTGTAGTTCGCGTTCGAGTTGAATGGAGGGTCTAGGTAGACCAGATCCACCGACTCGTCCGGGATATAGCGGCGCAGGATGTCGAGGTTGTCGCCGTAGTAGAGGACGTTGGTCTTTATCTCCGCCCCCTCAAGCCTTGGACTCTTTAACTTAGCCCTAAGGATAGGTCCGCTGACCTAGCCAGAGTGGGCTGGACGCTTGCCCCACCGGGCAGCGGCCGCCTTCTTGGCGATCTCGTTCCGCTGTACGGGGGAGAGCTTGGCCGCCCGGGCCTTGCCACCCTTGAGGCCCCCCAGCCGGCCCAACTCCACGGCGGCTGGGTTCTTCCCGGCGTTGGGATCGTAGTCTGGGTCAGTTGACTGGCGGACGATCTCATAGGCCATGCGGTTGAGATCGGCTGGCTTTCTTGAGCGCTTCGGCATACGACCATCGTATCAGCCGATCTCGGATTGGCCAACTTCAAATTGAGCCACTACCCGGCAGTCAGCAGGGTTTGAAAAGGCCTGCTCGCCGGATATAATTGTGTCAGCGCAGCGACGAGTGCTGCGCTGCCGGGTGGCGGGGAGCACCGGGTAACCAGGATGCGCACACCGCCGTTTCAGCACCGGACGTCCAGTTCAGGACTCCGGGTGACCCGCCATTTGAGCCAAGGCTCAGAAGGGACCCCCAACCCATGATGACCTCAGAACGAGACAACCGCTTCCGCAGCACCCGCCGCGAGATCCTGAGGCGCCAGCGCGACCGCTTCTCCCGGACCCGGATTCTGCGCAAGTACCGCTCCCATCTGGAACACCTCGACCGTGTCCTCGCCGACCTCGAGGACGCCCGGATCCGTGAGCGCCGGGTGGTCCCACCCAGCGTGGCCGAGCACCTGCGTCACGCCGAGGTGGCCCAGGCCGACCCCGACCTGGCCCAGGTGGTCGCCAGCAGCCGCCCCAGTATCGACCGGGTCCAGGACGCGGTCTTCGACGCTCAGGGTCGGATCATGGTGGAGGTCAGCCGGCTGCTGGGTCAGCC
>JBOHUX010000133.1:0-6496 GCA_050734915.1 Candidatus Dormibacteraceae bacterium | reverse complement strand
GGCTCCTGGCCGCCGCCTGCGCGCCGGCCTGGCCGGGCTCGGGGTCCATTCCGGAGGGGGGCACGGTGCGGGTGGGCGACGCCGCCGAGCCGGATTCGATGCTCTCGGCCGGCATCACCGGCGCCGATCCCAACGCCTACGCCATCACCGGCCCGGTCATGGAGGGCCTGCTCGCCGCCCGGCCGGCGGGTGGCGTGGCGGCCCATCCCCACGGTCCGGCGGACTACTGGCGCCCGCAACTGGCCATCCGGGTGCCGACTGTCGAGAACGGGGGCGTCAGGCTGGCCGGACCGGGCATGGACGTGACCTGGAAGCTCCGCGCCGGGGTCACCTGGCAGGATGGCCGCCCCTTCACCTCCCGGGACGTCTGGGCCACGTTTCAGTTCCACTGGCTCCGCTACGGGCCCCACAACCCCACTCCGATCCTCTCCACGCAGGGCTGGGACCAGGTCACCGGCGTCCTCACCCCCGATCCCCACACCGCCGTCGTCCACTTCAAGAGCGTGTACGGCCCCTATCTGAGCCTGGGCAGCGGTCCCTACGGGATCATGCCCGCCCATCTGCTGGAGCGGGCCTGGGCGCAGGGCGGGGACCTCACCCGGACGCGCCTTGCGATCGACGTCCCCGGCGCCTACCGGGGCACGGCCGCCTGGGGGAGATGGTTGGTCGGCACCGGCCCCTTCATGTTCAAGGATTGGGTTCCCGGCGACCACGTGACGCTGGTCCGGAACCCGCGCTGGTGGGGGCCGCGCCCGCACCTCGACTACATCTACATCCAGTTCCAGCCCGACCCCTCCGGGGAGCTGGCCGCGGTGCGCTCGGGAGCGGTCGATCTGGGTCTCGACATGGGCGTCGGCGCCCTGCCCGCGATCGGCCACGTCCCCGACTTCGCGGCGCAGGCGCTGCCCGCCGGGGGGGTGGAGAAGATCGATCTGAACCTCCACAACCGCTACCTGGCCGACCCCGCCATTCGGCGGGCGATCCTGATGGCGATCGACCGCCAGGCGATCGTCGACATCCTGCTCGACGGCCGCACGGTGGTGCCGTCCGACTCCTGGCTGTGCGCCGCCGCCGCCTGGTGCGTGGATCCCTCCCTGCCCCGCACCCGCTACGACCCGGGGGGCGCCCGGGCCCTGCTGGCGGCGGCGGGGTACCCCGTCCAGGCCTCCGGCGCCGGGCGCGGCTACCGGCGCTTCGGGGACGGCAGCACGATCACGCTCGGCATCCTCGCGCCGGCCGGCGACCAGATGGGGCAGCGGGAACGTGACGTCGTTGCCACCGACCTCCGCCGGATCGGGATCAGGGTCCGGCTGCCGGCGCGCGATCCGAGCGCCGATCTGATCGGGGGTGAGTACCAGGACGGCGGGCTCCTCGCCACCCACCGTTTCGACATGGCGATCACCGGCGCCCGCTACTCGTCGCCGGCCGAGCCGGCCGCCCTCGAGGCCTCCTACGCCTGCCCGGCGGCGGCAGGTCCCGCCGGCGGCGGGGGCCAAGTGGGGCTGCTGGAGGTGGCGCACGAGAACGACACCTTCACCTGCGAGAAGCTGCTCGATCGGGCCCTCGCCGCGGGCCGCCAGACGGCCACGGCGGTGGGCCGGCGCCTTGCCTATCAGGCCGCGCAGAGGGTGCTCGGCAGCCTCCTGCCCGAGGTGCCGCTCTACCGGTTGATCACCGTGCAGGCGGTCTCGGCACACCTTCACGGATACCGGGGCAATGCCTTCTACTGGCTGCAGGGCTGTCAGGACTGGTGGGTGTCCGGCTGACCCGTCCAAAGGCGCGCCCGGTGGGGACCCCATTGACTTCCGGCGCCATTCACGGGACAATTCGCCTGCCAACCTGGCAAATGGAGTGGAAGTGGCCCTCGCCGGCGCACTCTCGCCCCGGCGGTCCCGGGAAGAAGGCGGTGGGCAGCGATTCTTGATGAGGGAACGCGCATGCACCTGTCGATGAGACACATTCGGTCGCTCCGCCTGCTGGCCCTGGCGTCAGCCGCGGCGACCGTCACCGTCGCCTGCGGCGGCGCGAGCGGCCCGGGCGGCAACGGCGTCGCCGCGGCTCCGGCCAGCCAGCAGGTCCTTCGGATCAACGAGGGCGTTGAGCCGAACAGCTACGACCCCACCCAGCAGACCTACACCTACGAGGCGGCCGTCGGCCGCAACACCTTCGAGGCGCTGCTCAAGGCCAAGACGGACGGGAGCGACGTCACCGGGGCCGCCGCCCAGAGCTACGACGTCTCGCCCGACGGGCTGACCTACACCTTCCACCTCCGCACCAACGGCAAGTGGAGCGACGGCAAGCCGGTCACCGCCCAGGACTTCGTCTACGGCTGGAAGCACCTGCTCAACCCGGCCCTGGCGGCCGGCTACGTGGACCCCTTCTTCGACGGCACCATCGCCGGGGGCCAGAACTACGCGACGCTGGCGTTCTCCAAGACGACCCCCACCGCCGCCCAGATCGACAGCTTCCTGAACGGCCTCGGCCTCTCCGCCCCCGACTCCCACACCTTCGTGGTCAAGCTCCAGCACAAGGCCGCCTACTTCAAGTGGGTCTGCACCCTCTGGGTCGGCGTCCCGCTTCGGGCGGACGTCGTCAACCAGGCCGCCGGGGGCACCGCGCCCGCGTCCACCGACACCGCCAAGCTGGAGGCCTGGGCGCAGAACGCCTCCACCATCGTCGGCAACGGCCCCTTCAAGATCCAGGACATCGTCACCAAGGACCATGTGGACATGGTCCCCAACACCTACTACTGGAACGGGGCTCCCAAGATCCAGAAGCTGACCTACTTCTTCATCTCCGACGCCAACACCGCCTACTCCCTCTACAAGACGGGCGGGCTCGACATCCTCAACGTCCCCCTCGCCGACGTGACCACGGTCCGCGGCGACCCCAAGCTCAGCAAGGAGGCACACCTTTACCCGACGCTGAGCACCTTCTGGATGACCTTCAACAGCAAGGTCAAGCCCTTCGACAAGGCGCTGGTCCGGATGGCGTTCGCCAAGTCGATCGACCGGAACCTGCTCGTCAACAACGTCGAGCACGGCACCGACAAGGCGTGGCAGAGCTTCATCCCCAAGGGGATGCCGGGCGTCTACACCGGCGACAACGCCCAGAGCTTCGACCCGGCCGCGGCCCGGGCCGACCTCCAGAAGGCCGGCGTCCAGCCCTCGGCCTTCGACAACATCAAGCTCCTGACCCGGGCGACGACCGGTAACGAGACCATCAATCAGTTCATCGTCGCCCAGTGGAACACCAACCTCCACACCAACATCAAGCTGGATGTTCTCGACAGCCACACCGTCACCACCCACATCCGCCACGGCCAGTTCGACATCTACGGACCCGACGGCTGGGGCGCCGACTACCCGGACCAGCAGGACTGGTTCGACATCTTCACCACCGCCGCCTGCGGCTCGCTCAACTGGGGCTGCGTGGGCGCCACCGGGGGCCTACCCGGCTACGACGCGCTCGTCGCCAAGGCGGACACCAACCTCAACGCGAGCCAGCGCGCCCAGGAGTACCTGAAGGCCCAGAAGCAGCTGATCGACACCGCGACGGTCGGCTTCATCTACCAGCAGTACGAGTACGACCTGGTCAAGCCCTACGTCGCCAACATGACCAAGACGCCCACCGACGACGAGTACACCCCGGGCGACCTCCACTACGACACCATCTACATCGCGAAGCACTAGCTAGCCCAGCGACCTGACAGAGGGGGCGCCCGTGCGGGCGCCCCCTCCCCTCGGATCTCCATTTGAACCTGTAGGATTTCATCTCGACAGCAGTGGCCACCAACATCCTGACCCTGGGGTCCAGATCGAGCAGCCGTTCGGCCCGGTTCGCCCTCTACGTCGTGAAGAGGGTCCTGTGGATGGTGCCGGTGGTCCTCTTCGTGGTCATGATCACCTTCGCTCTCATGCACGCCGCGCCCGGGAGCCCCTGGGACAAGGCGGGCGGGCGCCAGCTCTCGCCGGCGGTGATCAACGCCCTCAATCTCCGCTACGGCCTCAACGAGCCGATCCAGAACCAGTTCGTCCTCTACGTCTGGAACGCGGCCCATTTCGACTTCGGGCTCTCCTACCAGTACCAGGGCAAGACGGTCAGCGACCTGATCCTGACCGGGATTCCGATCACGGCCACGATCGGGGTGCTGGCGTTCTTCCTGATCACGCTGTTCGGGATCGGGCTCGGCGTCCTCGCCGCCCTCCGCCAGAACACCGCGGTGGACTACGCGACGATGGGCTTCGCCACCTTCGGCGCCGCGGTGCCCAACTTCGTCACCGGCATCATCCTGATCATCATCTTCGGGGTCGCGCTCTACAACGTCACCGGCGGCAACTTCTCCCTGCCCGTGACCGGCTTCGGGCTCGACGACCGCCTGATCATGCCCGCCATCACGCTGGCGCTGACGCCGACCGCGTTCATCGCCCGCCTGACCCGCGCCAGCACGCTCGACACGCTGCGCCAGGACTTCGTGCGCACCGCCTGGGCGAAGGGGCTCAAGGAGCGGCTGGTGGTCATGCAGCACATCCTGCGCAACTCGCTGATCCCGGTCGTGACCGCGCTCGGGCCGATCTTCGGCTTCCTGATCACCGGCTCGGTGGTGGTGGAGACCGTGTTCGCCATCCCCGGCATCGGCCGCGCGTTCGTGACCGCCGTCCTCTCCCGCGACTACCCGATGATCCTCGGGACCACGATCCTGTTCTCGGTCGTGATCGCGGTCGCCAACCTCGTGGTGGACCTCCTCTACGTCTTCATCGACCCCCGTGTGAGGCTCGAGTAGCCGGTGGCCGCCGCCATCCAGGAGGTGGTCGACTGGGAGGTCCCCGAGCAGGTCGGACTCTGGAGCGACGCCTGGCAGCGGTTCCGCCGCAACAAGGTGGCCGTGCTGGGGGCGGCGATCGTCGTCGTCCTGGTCCTCGACGCGGTCCTGAGCCCGCTCCTGGCGAGGATCGGCCTGATCGCGGATCCCACCGCCCAGAACGTGGCCTTCAACGGTCTGCTGCCCGGCGCCGGGCACTGGCTGGGGACCGACTCCCTGGGCCGCGACATCCAGAGCCGGCTCATGTTCGGGGCCCAGATCTCGCTTCTGATCGGGATCCTGGTCCAGGGCATCTACCTGGTCATCGGGGGCACGGTCGGCCTCACCGCGGGCTACTTCGGGGGCCGGGTGGACAACCTCCTGATGAGGTTCACCGACATCTGGTACGCCTTCCCGGACCTCATCTTCGTGCTGGTCCTGGTCGCCGTCTTCGGGGCCAGCCTGTGGTCGATCTTCGCCGCGATCGGGATCGTCAACTGGGTCGGCCTCGCCCGGCTGATCCGGGGCCAGGTGCTCTCGATCAAAGAGAAGGAGTACATCGAGGCCGCCCACGCCACCGGCTCGCCCCCGCTCAAGATCATCCTTCGGCACCTGGTCCCCAACTCGCTCGGCCCGGTCATCGTCCAGGTCACCTTCGGGATCCCCAACGCCATCCTCCTGGAGGCGATCCTGAGCTTCCTGGGGGTCGGCATCCCGCCCCCCACGCCGACCTGGGGGCGGATGGTCCTGGACGGCACCGAGGCGATCTACGCCAGCCCCACCCAGGTGCTCTTCCCAGCGGCGGCGATCGCCATCACCATGCTCTCCTTCACGTTCATCGGGGACGGGCTGCGCGACGCCCTCGACCCCCGCATGCGGCGCTGAGCCAACCCGGGGCCGGGCAGGCAACGCGCTTGACAGACCACCTCCTGCGGGTCCAGGACCTGCGCACCCAGTTCCGCACGTCTCGGGGCGTCGTGCACGCGGTGGACGGCGTCAACCTGCACATCGACGCCGGCGAGACCGTCGGCGTGGTGGGGGAATCCGGCTGCGGCAAGACGATGACCGCGCTCTCGATCCTGCGCCTGGTGCCCGACCCGGGGCGCATCACCTCCGGATCGATCGTCTTCGGGGGGCGGGACGTGGTCAAGATGGGCGACGACGAGGTCCGCGAGTTCCGCGGCAACGACGTCGCCATGATCTTCCAGGACCCGATGACCTCCCTCAACCCGGTCACCCGCGTCGGCGCCCAGATCGAGGAGGCGATGACGGCCCACCGGCGCTTCACGAACCGCCAGTCCAGAGATCGCGTGGTGCCGCTCCTGAAGCAGGTCCAGATCCCCGCCGCCGAGCGGCGGTCGAGCGACTACCCGCACCAGTTCTCGGGCGGCATGCGCCAGCGGGCGATGATCGCCATGGGGGTCGCCAACGAGCCCTCGCTGATCATCGCCGACGAGCCCACCACCGCCCTCGACGTCACCGTCCAGGCCCAGATCATCGAGCTCCTGAAGCAGCTGAACCGGGACCTGGGGACCGCGGTCATGTTGATCACCCACAACATGGCACTGGTCGCCAGCCTCTGCCGACGGGTGATCGTCATGTACGCGGGACGGATCGTCGAGGAGGGTCCGGTGGAGCGGATGTTCAAGAGCCCGCAGCACCCCTACACCTGGTCGCTGCTGCGCTCGGTACCCC
>JBOHUX010000132.1:0-6548 GCA_050734915.1 Candidatus Dormibacteraceae bacterium | reverse complement strand
TGGAGTATGTGCGCGGCGCCCGCTTCGCGGCCCGGCTCCCGGGCGCGTGGGCGCCGGCGGCGCTGCGGCTGCTGGCGCGCAACCGTCGCCGGTACGGAGCCTATCTGGCCCACATCGGGATCGTCGTCGCGGCGGCGGGGATCGCCGGCTCCCATCTCTGGCAGCAGAAGGCGGTGGCGGCGGCGGTGCGGCCCGGGCAGACCGTGTCCGTGGCCGGCTACCGGATGCGCTATGAGGGGTTCACCTCGGCGCGCTACCCGGACCACGTCGCTGAGACGGCACGCCTGCGGATGGGAGGGGAGACCCTGACCCCGACCCGGCTGCTGTACGCGAGCCTGGGCGGCCAGTCGGCGAGCCGGGTGGCGATCCGGAGCACCCCGCTGGCGGACCTCTACATCGTGCTCGTGGGCACGGCGCCGGACGGGACGGCTACCTTCCAGCTCTTCGTCAACCCCCTCGTGACGTGGATCTGGAGCGGCGCCGGGCTGCTCATCCTGGGCGTTCTGCTCGGGAACGCGAGCGCGCCTTTCGCCGCACCGAGCTCTCGGCGCGCCCGCCGGTCTTCGCCGGTGCCGTCACGGATCACCGATGAGTACTCGGGGGCGGTGCGGTGACCTTCCTGGTCGCCTGGGTGGCGCTGCTGGCGGGCCTGTTGCTGGCGCTCTGGCCGGTCATCCGGCACCGGCGCCCGGTCCCTCCGCGCGAGCCGGCGCCCGGCGGGGATGGGTCGGCGTCACTCCTCGCCGCGGGCCTCGAGGAGATCGAGCTGGACCTGGCGTCCGGGCGCCTCTCCTCTGAGGAGGCGGCGGCGCGGCGGGCGGAGGCGATCGCCACCGCCGAGCGCCGCTCGTGACCGCGATCCTGGCCGCCGGCCTCTGCCAGCGATTCGGGACCCGGATGGCGCTGCGTCCTCTCCATCTCGAGGTCGAGCGCGGCGAGCGGCTGGCGGTGCTGGGCGGCAACGGTGCCGGCAAGACGACACTGCTCCGCCTCCTCGCCACCGCCGCCCGCCCGGCCGCCGGCAGGCTCGAGCTGTTCGGGATCGACGCGCTCGTCCGGCGGGACAGCGTCCGGCCCCGGATCGGCTACCTGGGCCACCGGCTCGGGCTCTACCCGGTCCTCTCCGCCGCCGAGAACCTGCGCTTCTTCGCGCGGCTGCTCGGCCTGGCCCCGGCCGCCGTTGAACCGGCGCTGGAGCGCGTCGGGCTCTCGGCCGGGGGCGGCCGGCCGGTCGCGGAGCTCTCCCGGGGGATGCAGCAGCGGCTGGCGATCGCCCGCTCGCTGCTCCACGAGCCCGAGCTCTGGGTGCTGGATGAGCCGGACGCCAGCCTCGACGCCGGGGGGCGGGAGCTGCTGGCCGAGCTCATCGGGTCCCGGACGGTGGTCCTGGCCACCCACGATCGCGGGCTGGCGGGAGGGATCTGCGGCCGCGCCCTCACGCTCGAGGGCGGGCTGGTGGTGGCCGACCTCCGCGATCTGGCCGGCGGCCGCCCGGCGGCCGACATCCCGGCGGCCGACATCCGGGCGGCGCCGCTGGAGGCGATCGGGTGAGGCGCTTCGCGAACGTCGCCGTCGCCGTCGCGCTCAAGGACCTGCGGGCGGAGTGGCGGTCCCGAGAGCTCATCTGGGCGCTCGCCCAGTTCGGCATCCTGGCGCTGCTGATCGCCAACTTCGGCTTCGACATCAACCACGCCAACGCCGGCGAGATCGCCCCCGGGATCCTCTGGCTGACCATCGTCTTCGCCGGCCTGGTCGGGTTCGGGCGCGCCTTCGGGGCCGAGCGCGAGCAGGCCTCGCTGGAGGCGATGCTGCTGACGGCGGCGCCGGCGGCGGCGATCTTCGCCGGCAAGGCGATCGCGTCGGCCCTCTTCCTGGTCGCCTGCGAGTTCGTCGTGGTGCTCGGTCTCGGCCTCTTCTTCAGCATCCCGGTCGCCTCCTGGGCCCTGGTGGGCGCCATCCTCCTGGCCACCGTCGGGATGGCGGCGGTCGGCTGCCTCTTCAGCGGGCTCGCCGCCCAGACGAGGGCCCGCGACCTGCTCCTGCCGGTGCTCACGCTGCCGGTCTGGATCCCCCTCGTCGTCGCCGGAGGGCGCGCCGTCCAGGTCGCGATGGGAGCCCCCGGCTCCAGCTCCGGAGCCGTCGGCCTGCTGCTCGATTTCGACATACTGTTGGTGGTCGCCACCTCGCTGGCGGCCAGGTTCGTGCTCGATGAATAGATTGGACACACCGCCCGCGACGGACAAGCTCACCCTGGCGGCGGCCGTCGCCTTCCTGGCTCTGCTGGGGGCGGGGGCGATGATCTTCCTCTACGCCCCCATGGACGCCCTCCAGGGCAACGTCCAGCGCATCTTCTACTTCCACGTCGCCTCGGTCATCGCCGCCTACTTCTGTTTTGCGGCCGTCCTCGTCGGCGGGGTCCTCTACCTCTGGAAGCGCTCGCCCCGGGCCGACCGCATCGCCCGTTCGGCGGCGCCGGTGGGGCTCCTGCTCACCACCGTGTGCCTGGTCATGGGTTCGATCTGGGCGAAGCCGATCTGGGGCACGTACTGGACCTGGGACGCCCGCCTCACCTCGACCCTGGTGCTCTGGATGGTCTACGCGGGCTACCTGCTGGTCCGCCGCCTGGCCTCCGATCAGCAGTCGGCGGCGCGCCTGGCGGCGGTCGTCGGCATCGTCGGATTCATAGACGTGCCGCTGGTGCACGTCAGCGTCGAGTGGTGGCGGACCATCCACCCGCAGCCGATCCTCGACTCGACCCAGCCCAACCTGCCGCCACAGATGACGGTCACCTTCCTGGTCACGCTCGCCGCCATCACCCTGCTGGCGGCGGTGCTGGTCGGCGCCCGGTACCAGATCGACGCCGCCCGCGAGGCGCTGGCCACGCTGCGGGACGAACTGGACGAGACGGAGCGGGCCGCCGTTCCCGGCGCGCCGGTGGCGGCCAGTTGGCCAATTGAAGGCCAACTGAGGGCCAATTGAGCTACCTCTTCGCCGCCTACGTGATCGCGTTCTGCCTGATCGGCGGCTTCGTCCTCTATCTGATCGGCCAGTTGCGGTCGGTGCGATCCGAGATCGAGGACCTCAAGCGCCGGCACCGGGACTGAGCGGGCGGGACCGCCGGGTCCTCATCGTCGGCGGGGGGGCCGCCGGCGACGCCGCGGCCGCCGCCCTTCGGGAGGCCGGGCACCGTGCCCCGATCACGCTGGTCTCGGCCGAGGCCGAGCTTCCGTATCAGCGGCCGCCGCTCTCGAAGGAATACCTCTTGGGCGCCATGCCGCGCGCGCGACTGCCGCTCCGGACCGCCGGCATGTACACGGACCTGGGGATCGAGGTCCGGCTGGGGTGCACTGTCGGCGAGCTCGACCTGAACCGGCGCCAGGCCCTCCTGGAGTCCGGGGAGGAGCTCGATTTCGAGCTGCTCCTGATCGCCACCGGCGGCCGTGCCCGCCGCCTGCCGGGCCTCGAGACCGCCCTCCACCTGCGTGACGTGGGCGATTCCGATCGCCTGCGTGAAAGGCTGGGGCCGGGAGCGCGCCTGGAGATCGTGGGGGCGGGCTTCATCGGGTCCGAGGTGGCCTCGGCGGCTCTGCGGCTGGGCGCCGCGGTCACCGTCCACGAGGCGCTCGCGCATCCGCTGGAGCGCGTCCTGGGGCCGGAGGTGGGCGCCTGGCTGGCCGGTGTCCAGAGGTCCCGGGGGGTGGACCTGCGGACTGGCGTGAAGGAGCTGCCCCGCCTCCGGGGACGGGCACTGGTCGCCGCCGGAGCGGTGCCCAACGCCGAGCTGGCGCGGCGGGCGGGGATCGTGGAGGATGGGGGCATCTTCGTCGACGAGGTGGGACGGACCTCCGTGGAGGGCGTCTACGCGGCCGGCGACGTGGCGCGGTTCTGGAGCCCGACCTTCGCGGCCCGTATCCACGTCGAGCACTTCCAGACCGCCGCCCGCCACGGGCGGGCCGTGGGTAGGGCGATGGCCGGCGCCGGCGCCCCCTTCCTGGAGGCGCCGTGGTTCTGGTCCGACCAGTTCGGCCTCCGGCTCGAGTACGCGGGGGCGGGGCTGGCATGGGACGAGATCGCCGTCCGCGGCGAGCTTGGCCGGCCCCCCTTCACCGTCTTCTACCTGCGCGGCGACCGCCTCGTCGCCGCGTTCGGGGCCGGCGACCACCGCAGCGTGAGCCACGCCCGGCGCCTGCTCGAGGCCGGCGTCAGCCCTCCGACGGGCTCTCTCGCGGATCCCGCCCGGGATCTCCGGAGCCTGGTTGGAGGGCGGCCCGGAAGCGGGGCAGGAGATCGTCCAGGATTCTCGCCGTCAGGCCCCAGATGAATGTTCCCTCCCAGGGAAAGTGGGATCCGATCCAGGGCGTCGTGGACTGCCGCCAGCCGGTCTCGTCGAGGAGCCTGGGCAGGGGCACCACCAGCAGGCCCTCCAGCTCGTAGGTGTCGTGCCGGAAGACCGGCGTCGGCTCCTCGAGCACGGCCACGAAGGGGACGACCGAGAAGTTGCTGACCGCCGCGTAGACGACCTGGCCCGCCCCCAGGGGTCGGCTCGACCCGCGCCGGACCCCGACCTCCTCCTCGAGCTCGCGCTCCGCGGCCTCCCACGCCCCCTCACCGGCGCGGACGCCGCCGCCCGGGAGGGCGACCTGACCGGGGTGGTCGGGGAGGTCGGCCCGGCGCCGCACGAAGGGGAGCAGCCACTGGCCCCGGTCGCGGTGGAGGAGGGCGACGACGGCGGCCGGGCGGGCGCCCCGGCGGAACTCGCCCCAGCTGCCCGGCGGGCTGAGGCGGCGCTGCACCTCACTCAGGAAATCGGGCACTTCGCCAGTTCGGGGCTAGGCTGGGCGGGGGCATCTGGGTAAGCTAGGTGGTGACGATGATCGATCGAACCAATCTGACCATCGAGGAGATGGAGGAAGAGATCCGGCGGGAGAACGAGCGCCGGAACGCCTTCTACACGCTGCTGCACGCGAGCGACAGGGTGCTCTGGAAGCTGGAGGAGATGAACCGGGACGGCGTCAAGCAGGTCCCCGGCCGCACGCGCTCTCAGATCCGGACCACGCTGGAGCCGCTGCCGGCGGAGATCCGGGGCCGGTTCCGCGACACGGGGGTCGTCCAGGAGATGCTGGACAGCATCTTCGAGATCCAGGAGGGACTCTTCCGCTGGCGGTATCCGGACTGGAACGTCGGTGAGGACGACGGACTGATCCGCGCCAGCTGAGCCGGGGCGCGTGGCCTCCTGGAGGCGATGCCGGGGCCCTCGTTCAAACGCTGAGGTAGGTCAGGAAGAGGTCGGTCGAGTAGGCGGCCATGAACCCGACCAGCAGGCCCCAGCCCATGGCGCCGGGGGTGTTGAGGCGCTTGCCCAGGTTGAAGAGCTCGTTGAGCACGTAGATGAGCGCGCCCGCCGCCAGCGCCAGGAAGAGCACGTACACGTAGGGCGAGGTGACCAGGGAGCCGAGCACGGTGCCCACGAAGGTGGGGGCGCCGCCGATCAGTCCTGCCCCGGCGAGAAACCTCCAGGACGGGCGCTTGGCGTCCAGTGCCATGGGGGCGGCGATGCCGAATCCCTCGGTGATGTTGTGGAGGGCGAAGCCGATCACCAGCACGCCGGCAAAGGCGACGGCGCCGGTGGCCGCCGACTGGCCGATGGCGAGGCCCTCGGACAGGTTGTGGAGGCCGAGCCCGCTGGCGATCATCAGGACCAGGGGCCGGCTCGAGGGGCTCGCCGCCTGCCTCTTGAAGCGGGCCGCCAGGCGAGTGTTGAAGTAGACGAGAACGAGCAGGCCGACGGCG
Source organism: Candidatus Dormibacteraceae bacterium (assembly GCA_050734915.1). Lineage (GTDB taxonomy): Bacteria > Chloroflexota > Dormibacteria > Dormibacterales > Dormibacteraceae > JBOHUX01. Next base: position 758 of record JBOHUX010000132.1, on the reverse strand, counting down.
ATCCCGCCTCCGAACGTGGCCGCGAGCCCCAGGAAAGGCGCAGGCTGCCCATGATGGATTCCGGACAGGGCCCTCTCGACCGGGTTCGACGCGTGGCTCAGGATGTCCCAGAGGAGGAAGACCAGGATCCCGGTCGCGACCGCGTTGAGGAACCCCTGCACGGCCTTCGAGAGGCCCCGGACGCGGGCGATCGGGAGCCCGATGAAGATGGTGAGCCCGGCGATGGCACCGAATGCGGCGGCGCTGCTCTGAGTCATCCTATTGGTTAGTACGATGCAAGACCATCAGTTAGATCACGCTATCACAGTGCCGCGGGGACCTTCCGAGGTCGTGTCGCGATATCTGGAGGCGATCTACTACCTGCGGTCGGAGGGCGAGGTCGTGCGCAGCGCCCGGCTGGCCGACTGGCTGGCGGTGAGCCGGCCCACGGTCACGGTCGCCCTCCGGCGCATGACCCGCGACGGCATGGTCAGGCTCAATTCCAGGAAGGAGATCGAGCTCAGCGAGAAGGGCGCCGCCGCCGCCGAGGCGATCGTCCGACGGCACCGGATCATGGAGCGCTGGCTGACCGACTACCTGGGGCTGGACTGGGTGACGGCGGACGAGGAGGCGGCCCGGCTCGAGCACGCCATCTCGGAGGTGGTCGAGGAGCGGCTCTACGAGTCCCTCGGCCGGCCCCGCTCCTGCCCGCACGGCAACCCCATCCCCGGCCATTCGGAGGCCAGCCCCGGCGAGGTCCGGCTGGCGCGGCTGACGGC
>JBOHUX010000131.1:0-6615 GCA_050734915.1 Candidatus Dormibacteraceae bacterium | reverse complement strand
CCCGCCTCGAAGGCCTGCAGCGAGAGCGCGCCCCGGGCCCCGTCGGCCTGGACCATGGGGATCCAGATCACGGAGCCGAAGCGGGAGCCGCGGACCGGCTGCTGCCTCATGGTGACGCTGCTGCCGGCCAGCGCCGGCCCCGCCTCGCCCAGCGCCGCGCTGTCGAGGGAGACGATCCGGCTGGTGAAGCTGCGGGCGGTGTGGGTGAGGGTGCGGACAAAGTCCCCGGGGCCGGCGATGGCGAGCACCACCCGGTCCACGGGCAGGACCCTGCTGACGGTGGACCGCAGGGCGGCCAGGATGGCGCGCTCGTCGAGGGTGGACGCCAGCGCCCGCGCGACCTGGTTGAGGGCCCCCAGCCGCAGGGCCTGGTCCCGGGTGACGACGTTGAGGCGGGCGTTGGAGACCAGCACCCCGAGGTGGCCGTGCACCTCGACCAGGAAGTCGCGCTCCTCCCGCGGCACCGCCCGCTTGGCGTAGGTCTGGTAGAGCGCGCTCCCGATCAGGTTGCCCTGGTGGTGGATGGGCACCCAGATGATGGTGCGGGGGAGCCGGGAGCCGCCGGGGCCGCGGGAGGTGACGCTGGACGCCTCCTCGGCCGGTCCCAGCGTCGGATAGAGGACGGTGGTCTCGCCGCTCCGGTAGAAGGGCTCCACCACCGAGTCCGCCAGGGGCCGGTACTGGGAGTCCTGGAGGACCCCCTCGTCCACGGCCACGTGGTGGTACCAGCCCTCCCGGTCGAGGATGTGGAGCGTGATCACCTCGTAGCCGAAGAGAGGACGCAGGGCGCTGTAGAGGACCTGGACCACGTCCTGCTCGGTGCCGCAGGCGCGGAGGGCGTCGATGACGCCGTCCGACTCCGCGCGCCGGCTGGTGCGGCTGCTGATCAGGGCTCTGGCCATATGGGTGTCGTTTTAGATGAGTGATCCGTCCCGCGCAAGAGTATGGACGGCGGACGGGCAGCGTGGAACAGGTGGTTTGCGCGCCGGCGTCCGTCCCGGAAAAAGGAACTGCCGCCAGTCAACGGGCCCCTTTTCAGAGGAACCCAGCTGACTGGCGGCAGCGATGGTCAGAGGCGGTGGCTCAGGTCCAGAAACCGGCGCCAGACGAGATCGCGAGCGCGGCGAGGACGCCCACGCCGGTCGCGAGGCCGATCAGCTTTGTCTTCCAAACCATTTGTTTCATCTCCTTTGTCGGTCGGACCTTGGGAATCCCAAGCTCTCGCCCTCTTTGATTGGCCAAGGGTACGGCCTGCCCAGAGCCAGAGCCGATGAAGGAATGGGCAAGAATTGTTAAGGATGTTGTAGGTAGATCGGGGGATCGGGGCCGGAAGCGGGCGCCCAGGCCTTCGAGCCTCCGGATCTCGCGCCTTGACAAACTTTGGCTGGCGCTTGGAAATTCCCATCAGTATCCTGAAGCCGCACTCATGGAGAAGGAGTAGTGGGCCGGCCGCCCTCAGGACCGCCGCGGGAGGCGCCGCCCATGCCGCCCGGCCTCCACGTCTACCGGCCCCTGGCCCTGCTCGGCTCGCGCGTGCTGGTGGTCGAGGACGAGCAGCAGATCCAGATCCAGCTGCAACTCGACCTCCGTGGCCTCGGCTACGAGCCGGTGGTGGCGGGCACGGCCGCGGACGCGCGCGAGCTGCTCAGCCACGAGCGCATCGCCGCCGTCCTCCTGGACCTCGTCCTCGACGACCGCGAGGACGCCGGCTTCGACCTGCTGGCCTGGATCCGCCAGCACCATCCCGGACTGCCGGTGATCGTCCTCTCCGCCGCCCAGGTCAGCTCGGCCGCGATCCGGCGCGCCTACGAGCTGGGGGCGAGCAGCTACTTCGTCAAGGGGACCGTGCCCATGGCCCACATCTATTCGGACCTGGCCGCCCGGATCATGGACTCCAGCGCCGGGTTGGGGCTCTACCGGTTCGGCCCCCTGCAGTTCGACCCCATCCAGCGGACCATGCGGGCGGGCGAGCGCGAGGTCCGGCTGACCTCCCAGCAGACCTCGATCGTGGTCTTCCTGGCCCAGGGCAGCAAGCCGGCCACGCCCGCCGACCTGATCGCCGCCGGGCTCTTCACCCCGGACGCCGCCCGCACGACCGTGCACAGCGCGCTGGTGACCCTCAGAAGGAGGATCGACCAGTTGGAGGAGGGCCTCGGCAAACGTTTCCTGATCTCGACCGCCAGCGGCTACACGCTGAGCTCGCTGGACGAGTGATCCCGGGGCCGGGAGCGGGCCGATGGCACCGCGCTCGCCACCGGTTGCCCGGAAGAAGGGTTTAGACTCCGCCAACCCCACAATGGTCTTCCTTCTCGGCGCGGCGCTCGGGCTCCTCGCCGGCCTCCTGGCGGGCGGATCCCTCAACAACCTGGCCCTGGTCCGGTTCCGCTGGCCGCTGGTCGTCATCGTGGCGGTCGTCGTCAAGGAGCTGGGCATCCTGAGCCCGCTCGCGCACGCGGGCATCACCCCCTTCCTCTACGTGGCGGGGATGATCGGCCTGGCCGGCTGGACGCTCTGGCACATCGACCGCATCCCCGCCATCTGGGTGGTCTCGATCGGCATCCTGGCCAACCTGGCGGTGGTGCTCGCCAACGGCTTCCACATGCCGGTCGATCCCGCCTCGCTCGCGCGCGTGACGCCGGCCATGGCGAGCGCGATCCGCGCCCACGGCACCCTCGGCCAGTACGTCCTGGGCACCCCGGGCACCCGTCTCGCCCGCCTCGACGACTGGATCCCGGGCCCCTTCGGCGCCGCCTACAGCCCCGGCGACGTCCTCAGCTTCGCCGGCATGGGGGCGCTCGTATTCCTGCTCACCCGCCGCCCCCCGGTGGGCGCGAGCCGGCCCCCGGCCGAGCCCCGCCCGCGGGGGACCCTCTCCCAACAGCCGGCTTCTGAAGACCGGTCAGCGCCAGGAGCCGAGCGGCCGGGCGATGCCTGACGCGGTGGCCAGCACGAGGTCGTCTGAGGTGATGAGCGGCACGGCACCGGCCTCCGCAACGGCCACGTAGGCAGCGTCGTAGGCCGTCAGGCCGCGGGCCGCCCAGCTCGCCACGCGATCGAGCTCGGGCTCGACGAGACGCAACCGGAGCTGGACGAGCAGCCGCGCCAGGCTCACGAGCCGCCCTTCCTCCCACCTCCACCGCCGCGCGGCGATGTTGATCAACTCTGGGTGCACGAGCGGCGGTTCCACGAGCAGGAGGGCTCCCTCCTCGAATGCGGAGCGCAGCGCCAGGGCCGCGTCGAGGTCTTCCTCGCCCTGGGTTCGGAACCATTTGACCAGCACCGAGGCGTCGAGGACGAGCTCGGTCAACGAGCCTCGCGCTCGGCTCTCAGATCCCGCACCGCCTCGCCGGCCGGTGCCGCCGCCAAGAGGTCGTCCAGCTCCCGCAGGGCCTGCCGCACCGACGGTTCGCGACCGGGCCCGACCCCCCCCGCCAGGTCTCGGGCGGCCACCTGAGCGAGGTAGGCACTGCGCGAGAGACCCTGACTCCGGGCGGCGCGATCGATCCGGTCCAGGAGGGGCTGTTCGATCGACACCAGGACCTTGGTCACAGCTTCAGTATATCCGGGATATCCTCGAGACCCGGCAGGGCTGGATTTACCGCCGGCCAGGCCCCGGTTGCAGTGAGCATGAAGCCGGCCGGCGAGGCCATCAGGGAGGCGGTCACCTCGTGGCCCGGAGTGGAGGCCGTGCCGCACCGCTTCGGCGGCACCGAGTACCGCCTGGGCCGCAAGGAGATGGGACACGTCCACGGCGACGGGCTGGCCGACCTGCCGCTCCCCCGCAAGCTCCACGACGAGCTGATCGCGGCCGGCCGCGCGCGGCCCCACCACGTCCTGCCGGAGAGCGGCTGGGTCAGCTGCTGGATGGCCGGCCCCGCGGACGCGGCGGCGGTGATCGATCTGTTCAGGATCCAGTATGAGCGCTACTCGGCGAGCGCCCCGGCTAGAAGCTGAGGCTGGGCAGCGTCACCGACGCCGCCTGGGCCGCCTTGACGGCGAGGCCGCCTGAGCTGAGGAGGATCAGGCGGTCCCGGGAGAGGTCGGTCCGGGCCTGATAGGTCCTGCCGCCGACCGACCAGGTGACGTGGACGGCGTCGGCGGCCGTCCCCGGCTGCTTCTGCCAGTAGATGGACTGGACGCCCTGTGAGGAGGGCGACCAGGGGGTGTCGTACTGGAAGACGACCTGGTAGTGGCCGACGTTCTGGCCGGCCATGTCGATCGACAGGTAGCCGCCCGCCGACCTGACGCCGGCGGGGACGTCCTTCGGGTTGGGATCGATGATCCGGATCGGCGCGTAGACTCCCGGCGCGCTGCTGAGCTCGAGGTTGGCGGCGAGCTTGCCCACGTAGAAGCGCACGTAGGCGCCGTAGCTCCGGCTGGTGGCCACGTTCCAGGGCGTCCGGTCGTAGAGGTCCACGGTGACCCGGTGGTGGACGCCGGACGCGGTACGGGACAGCTGGACGGTGTAGCCCCGGGTCAGGAAGGCGTTCGACTTGGCGCCGGCGAAGTTGTCCTCGGTCTCCATCAGGAAGCCGGAGGCGCCGGTCGGGTTGACGGCCTTCGACCAGCCCAGCTTCGACATCTCGCGCTGGGCGGCGGTGTTGTCGAAGTAGACCTGGAAGTGGCCCTGGGTGACAAGTGAGTTGAGGGAGGCCACCAGCTGCGGCCACTGCTTGGTGGAGAGGCCGGAGATGCGCTGCAGGAGCGGCTGGGCAGCCGCGGCCAGGATGCTCTTGTGGATCGAGGTCTGGTTGACGTCCTGGGCGAGCACCTGCTGGACGAAGTTCTGGGCGGTGAAGGTGAGGCCGTAGCCGGGGACCTGGATCGGCCCCGTCACCTGGAGCAGGCCGGCGACCGCGTTGTAGTCCATGACGATGACCCCGTCCGGCCTGACGCCCAGCTCGTGCTGGGCGAACCACTGCCCCCAGCGAGCGTTGGTGTCGAGGCCGGGGAAGACGTTGGAGTCGGCCAGCACCCAGCTGTAGTAGTGGTCGTAGGCGGCGGGGAAGGCCTGGGCCAGCTCCCGCGGGGGGGCGATGTAGCCGCTCTCGCCGTACGTGGCCCGGCGCCCCTCCAGCGTGTAGACGTCGCCCGAGCTGAGGATCGTCAGCTTGCCGTGGTCGGCGCGCGCGATGCTGGCGGTGCCGAGGAAGCCGCCGCCGGACCGCAGCTCGGCCGGGTTGACCTGCTCGATGAGGTAGGTGCGGGGGCCGTTGCCGCCCAGGATCTCGAAGAGGGAGGGCACCAGCCGGTTGAAGGCCACGATGCCGCCGGCCGCCTTGTCGATGCTGCCGAGACTCTTGTGGAAGGTGGCCTGCTCGCTGCCGGGCAGGAGCGAGGGGTCGACCTGGTGGGCCTCAGATTGGGCGACGAGCAGGAGCGACTGGACGACGCTCAGCTGGGATTGCGACCGCTCGAGGGCGGCGAGCAGGTGAGGTGCGCCTTTCAACCCGTGCGGATCGGGGGCGGTGATGGTCAGGTCCACGCCGGCGGCGGCGGAGGCGGCCCCGCTGAGGGCGACGCCCATCGCGCCCAGGCGGTCGACGGCCTGGACCCGGGGCGTGACGATCCGCGACCCGAGGAGGGGCACCGCCTGGGCGATGAGGACGAGGCGGCTGCCGTCGATCACCGCCGCGCCCGCCTGGAAGTCGGCGGCGGCGGCGGCGAACTGCGCCTGGGAGCGCCGGATCCCGGCCATGTCCTGGCCGCCCGCGGCCCGCTTCAGCTCCGCCTTGCCCGACTCGATCGCCGCCTGGCCGGCGCGGAACTCGGCCGCGACCGAGCCGGTGATCCGGGAGACCTCGTGCCGGGCGTAGTAGACGCCCGCCAGCCCGGCGCCCACCACCGCCGCCAGCGCGATCAGCAGGCCGACGGGCAGGCGGAGGGCGCTCCGTGGCCGTCCGGGGCGGGGCCGGCGGCCGGAACGGCGCCGGACCGGCGGGTGTGGGGGAGGGGGCCGAGCGGGGTCGGGTTCGCGCGCCTCGGAGACGCTGGCGGCGGTCCCGCGTCTCCAGTCCAGGGAAGCCGGGCGCACCGCCGGGAGTGTACCAAAGCGAACCGGCCACCCCGGGCGGGCCGCGAACGGGGCGCGGATACCATGAAGCGGTGTCAGCGAGCTCGGGCGGGATCCCCCAGGACCGGATCCGGAACTTCTGCATCATCGCCCACATCGACCACGGCAAGTCCACCCTCGCCGACCGGCTGCTGGAGCAGACGGGGTCGGTCAGCGGGCGGGAGATGGTGGAGCAGGTGCTCGACACCATGGACCTGGAGCGCGAGCGGGGGATCACCATCAAGCTGCAGGCTGTGCGCATGTCCTACCTGGCGCGGGACGGGCAGACGTACCACCTGAACCTGATCGACACGCCGGGGCACGTGGACTTCTCCTACGAGGTGTCGCGCTCGCTGGCGGCCTGCGAGGGCGCGCTGCTGGTGGTGGACGCCTCGCAGGGCGTCGAGGCGCAGACCCTGGCCAACCTCTACCAGGCGGTGGAGGCGGACCTGGTGCTGGTGCCGGTGGTGAACAAGATCGACCTCGACGCCGCCCAGCCCGAGCTGGTGGCGGGCGAGATCGCCGAGGTGACCGGTCTTCCCCCGGAGCGGACCATCTTCGCC
>JBOHUX010000130.1:0-6633 GCA_050734915.1 Candidatus Dormibacteraceae bacterium | reverse complement strand
CCCCCCGGCACTGGGGGCAGGCGTCGAGAGGCGCGTCGGAGATGCTCTGGAGAATCTCGAACTCGTGTCCGCAGCTCTGACATCGATAACCGTACGTGGGCATCGCCGGCCTCACTATAGCTGCAGGTTCGGGTCCAGCCCCATGAAGACCATCCCCGACGGCGGCTTGGGGTGGAAGTACGTGCTCTTCTGGGGCAGCGCGGTCCCTTCCCGGGCCAGCTTCAGGACCTGCCGCAGCGGAGGCGCGTCAAGGAGGAAGGCGGCGACACCCCGGCCCTCGTCCACCCAGCGGACCGCCTCGGGAGCATCCCGCGTGTAGAGGAGCGCCTCCTCCGCCGAGCGCCGCCCGAGAATGTTGTCGATGACCTGCCGGTGCAGCTCGAGAACGGCGACCTCGCCCTCCAACGGCAGGACCTCGAACGACCCCACCCGGTAGTGGCCCGCCGCCACCCGCCCCCTGATCGCCGCCACCACCTCGTCCAGCGAGGCCGACGCCTCGCCGCCGGTGACCTTGATTCCCGCCTTCATCACGCGATGGGTGGGCAGCACGCGCAGCCCCGGATCGTCCATCGCGGTCAGCAGCGCGAGCGTGAATCGTGACGACGCGTCCCGGGCGCCGCTCACCTCGCCCGCGTAGGCGAGGGCGGTCTCGTACCGGTGGTGTCCATCGGCGATGAGCAGGGTCTCGAACGCAAACGCGGTCCGCAGCGTGCCCAGCAAGTCGCGATCGGTGAGCACCCAGAATCGGTGCTGAGCGTCCGGGCCGGCGAATGCGAGGGTGGGCGCCGGCATTGCCGCCTCCGCCAGGAGCCCGCCGATGGGCGACCCGGCGCCCTCGTAGAGGAACCAGAGTGGCTCCAGGCTGGTGGCGGTCGCCCGGAGGAGCGCGAGGCGATCCTCCTTGGGCCCGCGATGGGTCAGCTCGTGGGGCAGGACCACGCCATCGGCGTAATCCTGGAGCCGGACGGCGCCGATCAGATCGCGCCGCGTGGCGCCCTCGAAGTCCACCTCGTGCAGGTAGAGGGCGGGGACCGGATCCTCGAGAAGCACACCCTCTCGCGCCCACTCGTCGAGCGTGGCGGCGGCGCCGGCGTAGTCGTCCCCCGGGCGGATCAGGCGCACGACGTTGTGCGGCGACCGAGCCCGGTAACCAGCCAGGTCCGCCTCCGGGATGACGTCGTAGGGCGGCGCGACGACGGCCCCCAGGTCACCGACCAGGGACGGGCTGTACCTGATCCCCGGGAAGGGGCGGAGGTCAGCCACCCGCCAGCTCCACGTACCGCAGGTCGGCCATGCCGGGGATCGCCCGGAGGCGCTCCAGGACCTTCTCGGGCACCGCCTCGTCGACGGCCAGGATCATCATCGCGCGGCCCCGCGGGGCATCGCGGCCGACCTGCATGCTGGCGATGTTGATGTCCGCTTCACCGAGGACGGTGCCGAAGCGGCCGACCACGCCGGGGAGATCCGCGTGCCGGCTGACCAGGTAGCGGCCGGCGGGGACGAGGTCGACCCGGAAGTCTTCGATGCGGGTCACCCGTGGCTCGCCGCGGAGCACGGTACCCGCCAGCTCGAATCCGTCCATGCGGACGGTGACCAGGTTCGGGTAGTCCCCCGCCTCGGGATCGCGCCGCTCGATCAGCTTGAGGCCGCGGTTGGCGGCCACGAGGCGGGCGTTGACGGCATTGATGCGCTCCTCCGTGAAGGGCCCGACGAGGCCCTTGATGGCCCCCGCGGTGAGAAGGGTCACGTCGTGCTCGGCGATCTCCCCCTCGCACGCCAGCTCCAGACTCAGGACGCGGCCGCCATGGAGCTGGACGTGAAGGGAGGCGAGCCGCTCGCAGAGCTCCGCGAAGGGACGCAGAAACGAGAGCTCTTCGGGCGGCAGGGTGGGCGCGTTGACCGCGTACCGAGGCATCTCCCCGAGAAGCACGGCGCCCACCTCCTCGGCCACGTCGCGGGCGACGGAGTTCTGCGCCTCCGCCGTCGAGGCGGCGATGTGCGGCGTCCCCACGAAGTTGGGAAGCGACAGCAGGGGATTGCCGGTGGCGGGCTCCTTCTCGAAGACGTCGGCGGCGGCGGCGGCCAGCCTCCCCGACGACAGCGCGTCGTACAGCGCCGACTCGTTCACGATCCCCCCCCGGGCGGCGTTGACGAGACGGGCGGTGGGTTTCGCCAATCCCAGCTCGGGCTCGCCGATGAGGTTCCGGGTGCCCTCCACGAGCGGGGCGTGGACGCTGATGAAGTCGGACCGCCGCATCAGATCCTCCCGGGAGACCAACTCCACCTTGAGCTGCTCGGCGCGCTCGGATGCGACCACGGGGTCGTACGCGATCACGTCCATGTCCATGCCCTGGGCCCGTCGGGCGACCTCGGCGCCGATGTTGCCGAGGCCGACGATGCCGAGGGTCTTGCCGCGGATCTCGACCCCTATGAACCGGGACCGGGTCCACTCTCCTCGGCGGAGCGACGCGTCCGCCTGGGGCAGCCAGCGGGCCAGAGCGAGGAGAAGCGCGATGGAGTGCTCGGCGGCCGCGATCGTGTTGCCGCGGGGAGCGTTGACGACCAGGATGCCGCGCCGGGTCGCCTCGACGACGTCGATGTTGTCGACGCCGACGCCGGCGCGGCCGACGACCCGGAGCCGGCCGCCGGCCTCCAGGACCGCGGCGGTGACCTTCGTCTCACTGCGCACGACAAGCGCGTCGAACGCCGGCACCAGCGCCACAAGCTCCTCGTGCGGCAGCTTGGACCGGGCCTCGACGTCACCGAATTCCCGCAGGCGGGCGAGACCGTCCTCCGCCAGTGGATCGGAGACCAAGATGCGCGGCATCAGAGCCCGGGGGCCTTCAGGGCAGCGCCGCGGCTGCCTCTTGGGTGAGCACCTGACCGGCCGCCGCCAGCGCCTGGCCGCGGGCGGGCGCGACGTCGAGCTCCTGGAGCGCCTGCTCGATCGCCCAGAGAACCTGGACGATGTCGCCCTCGCTGACCGCGCCGAGGTGCCCGACGCGGATCATGCGGCCCTTCATCTTGCCCTGGCCGCCACCGACCACCACGCCGTGGCGCTCGCGAAGGATCTCGCGGAAGGCGGTGATGTCGAGGCCGTCGGGGGGGGTCGCCGAGGTGACCGTGGCGGAGCGGTAGCCGTCGGCCCCGAAGAGCTTGAAGCCCAGCGCACCGAGGCCGGCCGCGGTGGCGTCGGCGATCCGGCGGTGGCGCGTGTAGACGTTCTCCAGGCCCTCCTCCTCGAGCATCTTGAGCCCCTCCTGGAGTGCGAAGACGACGCTCATCGCCGGCGTGTAGGGCGTCATGCCTTCGGCGGCGCTCTTGGCCGCCGGGCCCCAGTCGAGGTAGAAGCGGGGGGAGGTGGAGCGCCGCTGATGCTCCCAGGCGGCGTCGGAGACGGCGACCAGCGCGACGCCCGGGGGAGCCATCCAGCCCTTCTGAGATCCGCTGACGAGGACGTCGATGCCCCAGGCATCCATGTCCACCGGGATCGAGCTGACCGATGAGACGCCGTCCACAGCGGCCAGGCGACCGGCGTCCTTGACCACCTTGACGAGGTCCAAGAGGGGGTTCGTGACCCCGGTCGAGGTCTCGTTGTGGGTGAGGAAGACGACCCCCGCGCGAGGGTGGGCGGCGAGGGCCTCCTGGAGCTCTCGCGGGGTCGTCGGACGTCCCCAGGGCGACTCCACGTGAACGACCTCCATCCGGTAGGCGCGGTTGATCGCGAGTACCCGCTCGCCGAAGTTGCCACAGGTGGCGACCAGGACCTCGTCGCCGGGGGAGACGAGGTTGGCGACCATCGACTCCAGGCCGCCGGTGCCGGAGCAGCTGAGCAGGAGCAGGTCGGCGGAGGTTCGGAAGACACGCCGGGCGCCGGCGGTTACCTCGGAGACGATGGCGGCGAACTCGGGCCCGCGGTGGTCGAGCATGGGTCGACTCATCGATCGCACGACACGATCCGGAAGGGGGGTGGGGCCGGGTATACGAAGCTGGGGATTGAAGATCACGGCACGCTCCTCGGCGGGGATGGCGGGTGGCAGGATTCTAGCGCCGCACCCTGGCCGGGGGCCCGGGCGAGTGCTGCCGGCCGTCCTCAACAACCGGCATTGGCGCCCCGCCAAGAGCGTCCGTATTCTGCCCCCCCGCCATCAAACGGAAACCCCCAAATGGGTGGGGGGAGACGTGGAGGGCAGCGCCGCAGCGCCGCCGCGCCGCAGGGCGGGCGGCGCCCGCGGGGCCGGTCACTAGCGTGGAGATGTCCCGCGCCGGCGGCCAGGCGCGAGTGAAGCAGGGCCCCCCTTCGGTCGTCTCGAGCAGGATGTTGTCGAGGATGGGCAGCGTCGTCGCCGCGGCTCCGACGCCAGCCGTCAGGCCTGATCGCTCGTGTAGGCGAGGAGCGCCATCGCCCGTGCCCGCTTGAGGGCCACCGTCAGGGGCCGCTGGTGGCGGGCGCAGGTGCCGGTCACGCGCCGGGGCAGGATCTTGGCCCGCTCCGAGACGTACCGGCGCAGCCGGGACACCTCCTTGTAGTCGATGTAGTCGATCCGCTCGACGCAGAAGGCGCAGACCTTCCGGTGGGTCCGCTTGCCCTTTCCGCCTTCTCTGGGTGGCATGGCCGCTCAACTCCTCCCGGCGATCAAAATGGGATCTGGTCCGGGTCCACGTCGCGGGCCGCGTCCTCGGCCGGGGCGGGCAGATCGTCCGCCGATCCCGATTCCGCGCCGGCCGCCACGCCCGCCCCGCTCCGCGGCTCCAGGAACTGGACGTCGTTGGCGACGACCTCCGTCGCCTTTCGCTTCTCGCCCGTCTGGCTCTCCCAGGACCGGGTTTGAAGGCGACCCTCGATGTAGACCAGCGAGCCCTTGTGGGTGTACTGGCCGACCTGCTCGGCGAGGTTCCGCTTGCCGATGTTCCAGGCCACGATGTTGTGGTAGTCAGTGAACTCCCGACGCTCACCGTCGGCGCCGGTCGAGTACCGGTTGGTGGCGATGCTGAAGGAGGTCACCGGCTGCCCGCTGGGCGTGTAGCGCATCTCCGGATCCCTGGTCAGCCGCCCAATCAGCATCACTCGGTTGAGGCTCGTCATGGCTTCGCCGTCTCCTCCTCGACGCCCGCCGCCGCAGCGGCCGCGGGCGCCTCATCCGGTTGCGGTCGCGGTTCCGGTTGCGCTCCCGCCTCGCCGGCGAGCTCTCCGCCCGGCTCCCTGTCTGCCTGCGACGCGGATTCGCCGGACGCCGAGCCGGATGTCGATGCGGGCGTCGCCTCCGGCTCGCGCGGACCCACCTCAGAGCTGGGGGGCCTGGTTCCGTCCGCCTTGGCCGTCGCGCGGGCGCTGGGCCGGGGCTTGCGCAGCACCTGGTGGCGGAAGACGGTGTCCGAGATCTTGAGGGTCGCCTCCAGCTCGGGAACGCGCTCTTGCTCGAGCTGGAAGTCGGTGAGAACGTAGTAGCCCTCGCGAAGGTGGGCGATCTCGTAGGCGAGCCGGCGCTTTCCCCAGACGTTGGTCCGCTGGTGGGCGCCGCCCAGGTTCTCGATCAACGATGTCACCATCTGGACCGCCGCGCCGAGATCCTCCTCGGTCATCTCCGGCCGGACGACGTACAAGATCTCATAGTCCCGCAAGGGGCGAATCTCCTTCTCATGGGATCTGACCCCGTACGAGCGGCACTGAGAACAGCGCCGGACGGGGCCGGAAGGGGCGGGGTTATTCTATCAAGCGACAGGCCCGGCAGCCCGCTCCCGAGCCGGCGGAGCCGGCACCCCGACCGGACTTACCGCGGACCAGACAGGAGCACGACCACGCCCAAGCGATCGAAGCGCGCGCGACCTGGCGCCCGGCGGCGCACGACCCGCGGCGCGACGATCCCGCTGCTGCCGGTGGGGGTCGGCGCGGCCTTCCTGGTCGCCCTGGTCGCGCTCGGGTGGTATGCGAGGGCCAGCTCGGCGCCCTCCGGGCCCCCGGCCGCCACCGCCGCCCACAACATCCCGTGCGCGACGACCATGTACGATCGCCAGCTCCACTACCACACCCATCTGGACATCTTCTACAAGGGGCAGAGGGAGACCGTCCCCGCCGACATCGGCATCCGCACCACCTGCTTCTTCTGGCTCCATACGCACGACACCAGCGGGGTCATCCACATCGAGGCGCCCAACGCACAGGTCCACACCCAGTTCACCCTGGGGGACTTCTTCTCGGTCTGGGGCGAGCCTCTCGGCACCAAGCAGGTGGCGAGCTATCCGGTCGGACCGGGCGAGCACCTGCTCGCGTACGTGAACGGGAAGGTCTACAGCGGCAAGCCGGATTCCATCGTGCTGCGCCCGCACGAGGACATCACCTTGGAGATCGTCCCCCCCATGATCCCACCCCCGACCTTCAAGTGGCCCGCGGGCCTTTAGGTTGAACAGCTCACAAGATCAGGCGACACCTGGGAGGTAGCGCCCGGACATAGGACGACCCCATTCTGTGGGTGCTTCACGCCACACAGGAGGGGTCGCCATGACTAAGCCCCGATCCACCGAACAACCATCGGCGCGGGAGGGTGAGAAAGGAAGGAACGGGCACTCTTTGAGTTGAGACAATGGCGGTGCTTCAACCCCACCAACGTCTCACCAAGGAGCACCCGTCAGGTG
>JBOHUX010000129.1:0-6644 GCA_050734915.1 Candidatus Dormibacteraceae bacterium | reverse complement strand
CATCTCACGACACGAGCTGACGACAGCCATGCACCACCTGTGCAAGGCCCAAAAGGACCCCATATCTCTATGAGATTTCCCTGCATGTCAAGCCCAGGTAAGGTTCTTCGCGTCGCATCGAATTAAACCACACGCTCCGCTGCTTGTGCGGGCCCCCGCCTATTCCTTTGAGTTTTAACCTTGCGGCCGTACTCCCCAGGCGGCGCACTTAATGCGTTAGCTGCGGCACTGACGGGGTCAATCCCGCCAACACCTAGTGCGCAACGTTTACGGCGTGGACTACCCGGGTATCTAATCCGGTTCGCTCCCCACGCTTTCGCGCCTCAGCGTCAGTTGCAGGCCAGGCAGCCGCCTTCGCCACTGGTGTTCCTCCCGATATCTACGCATTTCACCGCTACACCGGGAATTCCACTGCCCTCTCCTGCACTCTAGCCGACCAGTTCGCAACGCATTCCACCGGTTGAGCCGGTGCCTTTCACGTCACGCTTGGCCAGCCGCCTACGCGCTCTTTACGCCCAGTAAATCCGGGTAACGCTAGCCCCCTACGTATTACCGCGGCTGCTGGCACGTAGTTAGCCGGGGCTTCCTCGGAGGGTACCGTCAAGAGTTCTTTCCCTCCAACAGCGGTTTACATCCCGAAAGACTTCATCCCGCACGCGGCGTCGCTCCCTCAGGCTTGCGCCCATTGGGGAAGATTCCTCACTGCTGCCTCCCGTAGGAGTCGGGGCCGTGTCTCAGTCCCCGTGTGGCTGGACATCCTCTCAGACCAGCTACCCGTCTTCGCCTCGGTAGGCCGTTACCCCACCGACTAGCTGATAGGCCGCGGGCCCCTCCTCTCGCGCATTGCTGCTTTCCTCTGCCGCCATTCGACCGCAGATGACATGCGGTATTAGCACCGGTTTCCCGGTGTTATCCCCCACGAGAGGGTAGGTCGCCCACGTGTTACTCACCCGTTCGCCGCTAGGAACCCCCCTCCCTTGCGGGAGAAGAGCCCTCGCTCGACTTGCATGTGTTAGGCACGCCGCCAGCGTTAACCCTGAGCCAGGATCAAACTCTCCGTTGAAACACGGAAAGCCCAAAAACCTTGAACCCGAGCCCCCGACGGGGCTCCCAAGGGCCTTTCCCACTCTTCAGTTGTCAAGGTGCGGAACCGGCCCCGTCCCCCCGCGGCCCCGACGCCCGCAGGGCGCAGAGAACCTCGGGACGGAGGCACGACCGAGGATTCTACTCTCGATGGCCGGACCAAAGCAAGCCCGGCGGCTCAACTCGGTCTGCACAGTCTACCTGACCGCCGCGCCCGAAGGTTGATCCCGCGCGAGGAGATTCAGAAGTCGCGCCGGCCGGAGATGGCGCGGGCCAGTGTCAGCTCGTCCGCGTACTCGAGATCGCCACCCACGGGCAGCCCGTGGGCGGGCCGGGAGACCCTGACCCCGAGCTCGGCCAGCGCCCGCTGCAGATAGACGGCGGTCGCCTCCCCCTCGATGTCGGCGTTGGTGGCGACGATGACCTCCCCCACCCCGTCCCGGGCTCTGGCCAGCAGCTCCGGCACGTGGATGTCGTCGGGCCCGACGCCGTCGATGGGCGAGATGACCCCGTGCAGGACGTGGTAGAGGCCGCCGTATTCCGCCGTGCGCTCGATCGCCAGCAGGTCGATCGGAGACTCCACCACGCAGAGGACCGAGGCGTCGCGCCGACCCGACCGGCAGATCATGCAGAGCGGGCCCTCGGCGATGTTGAAGCAGCGCTCGCAGTACGTGATCCGCGACTTCAGCTCGACCACGGCCCGAGCCAGCGACTCGGCCCGGTCGCGGTCCGCGCGCAGCAGGTGGAAGGCCAACCGCTGAGCGGTCTTGGGTCCGACTCCGGGCAGCCGGGAGAGCTCCTCGATGAGCCGCTCGAGCGCCGCCGGCATCTGCGCCATCAGGCCTGGCTCAGAGGAGGCCCGGCGGCAGCCCCAGTCCGGTGGTGACCTCCTGCATGCGGCGCGCGGCCATCTCCTTCGAGAGCTCGACCGCCTCGTTGACCGCCGCCAGGACCAGGTCCTGGAGCATCTCGACGTCGCCGGCGAGCTCGGGATCGATGGTCACCGAGGTCACCTTCTGGCCGCCCGTCACGACCACCCGGACCACCCCTCCCCCCGCCGAGGCCTCGACCGTCTCGGACTCCAGGTGCGCCTGCACCTGCGCCATCCGCGCCTGCAGCTGCTGGACCTGCTTCATCATCTTCATGGGGTCCTTCATCGCCTCATCTCCCGAACCTTGGTGACCCGTCCCTCCAGCTGGCGGACGGCGGCCTGGACGACAGGATGCTCCTCGGGCGCGGGCGGCCGCCGCGGGGGTGCCACCAGACTCGAGGCCGCGCCGGGGCCATCCTGGAGCCGGAACTCGAGAGGCACGTCTCCGATCTGAGCCTGCACCAGCGGCCTCACGACCGCCTCGTTGTCGATCGCCTTCTGATGGTGGAAGGCGTACCTGAAGGTGAGCACGAGGACCGAACCCGTCCGCTCCGGCCGGGCCTCGCGGAAGTAGGCCCGCACGGAGGGGGTGAGCCCCTCCAGGACCCGCTTCCACGCCTCGACCAGCTCCAGGCCCGGTTCCAGGCTCGGCTCCAGGGCAAGTGCGGGTGCCGGGGCCGGATCCGGGGCGGGGGTGACCGCGGCCGTCTCTCCCGCCCGGGGAGCGGCCGCCAGCGCGGGGACGGGCTCCAGAACGGGATCGGGAGCCGGCGGCGGCGCCGCGGCGGGAACGTCCTCCGCCACCGCGAGCCGCACCAGCGTCGCCTCGACCAGGAACCTGGGCTCCGCGTGCCGGCGGACCTCGCCGTCGAGGTGAAGGAGTGCGTCCAACACGGACGAGAGGCGGGTCCGCGACGCCACGTCGCCGGCCGTGACCGCCGCCACCAGGCGGTCGCGAGACCGCTCCATCAAGCCCCGGACCAGCTGCCGGAGCTCGGCGCCGCCCTGGTACATCTCCGCCAGGAGGATCATGGCGGCGGCGGCATCGCCGGTCAGGACCAGGTCCAAGAGCCGGTCGAGCGAGGCCGGATCCGCGATTCCGAGCAGGTCGCGCGCCCCGGCCAGGGTGATCCCCGACGGGGCCATGGGCACCAGCTGGTCGAGCAGGCCCACCGCGTCCCGCATCGACCCCTGCGCCGTCCGGGCGATCAGATCCAGGGCCTCCGGCTCGGCCGAGATCCCTTCCCGGCCCGCGATGTGGGCCAGGCGCCCGCCGATCTGCGCCTCGTTGAAGCGCCGGAAGATGAACTGCTGGCATCTGCCCAACACCGTCAGCGGAACCTTCTGAGCCTCGGTCGTGCAGAGGACGAACATCACGTGCTCGGGGGGCTCCTCGAGGGTCTTGAGCAGGGCGTTGAAGGCCTCGGTGGTCAGCATGTGCGCCTCGTCGATGATGTAGACCTTGCGACGTCCCATGGCCGGCGACAGGTTCACCTTCTCGCGCAGATCGCGGATCTCGTCGATCCCCCGGTTGGAGGCGGCGTCGATCTCGATCAGGTCCAGGGCCGCGCCCGCCAGGACCGCTTCACACGACGGGCAGGAGTTGCACGGCTCGGCCGAGTCCGCCCCGCGCCCGGTGCAGTTGACGGACTTGGCGAGCAGCCGCGCCATCGAGGTCTTGCCGGTGCCCCGGGTCCCGCTGAACAGGTAGGCATGCGCCACCCGGTCGCTCGCGATCGCCCCCTGCAGCGCCCGTGAGACCGCCTCCTGCCCAACGAGGTCCGAGAAGGTCTGCGACCGGTACTTGCGGTAGAGGGTCTGATAGGTGCTGATCATCGAAGGCTCACGAGGTCAGGAGCCCGGGACCGGCACGCCGCCCGCCACCTCGTGACTTCGAGGACGCACGTCCTTCGGCCCCCGGCCGGATCTGATCACCAATTAAGAATCTCCAGGACATCTCGCCGCGCGTCGGAAAGAAGCGGGGTGACCGCGCACCCCCCCGTCGATAACGTAGCCCCCGGTGGCGCCCCGGCTGCCGGCTCCGGCCAGGATGCCTGCGGCACCCCCGGGTGACCTCCTTACCGCTGCTTCCTTCCGGACCTGACGGGGTTCGAAGACCCGAGCTGCGCAGGTCCCGACCATCGACGCCTTCGACCAGGGTTCGACTCGGACGCCCGAACCTCGGAGGGGGAATTCAACCCGGCTGTGGCGGATTGCCGGTGCAGGGTACCGCCAGCCCCCCGTCTAGCGCGGCCACCGGGAATCTTACCCCTCGCCGGGCGCCGGCGAGCGGGCGCCGCTGACCGAGCGGTAGGCGACCCACGCGAGGTTGCCGAACGTGGCGACGGCGCCCAGGGGGATGCCGACCTCAGCCAGCCGGACCAGCCCCCAGTCGGACACGTGAAGGCCCCGGAAGAGCGCGATCCCGCCCAGCAGGCAGGCGATCACGGTCGTCGAGACCTGCCCGAAAAAGGTGTGCCGCAGCTCCGGCCGGACCCCCAGGAAGAGGAGCACGGCGCCTCCCACGACCGGCATCGCGTAGCGCAGCACGACGACTGCGGCCAGCCACACCGGGTAGGCGGCGCCGAGCGCCAGCCCGACCGCGACGGCGCCGTAGAAGATCCCGTCCACGATCGGATCGAGGGCGCCGCCGAGACTGGTCTCCTCCCCCAGCCGGCGGGCGAAGGTCCCGTCGGTCAGATCGGAGAAGCCGGCCAGGGCGACGGCGACCGCCAACTGGGGCAGGGTTCCGGCATGGAGCGCGTAGGCGAGCGCCGGCGCGGCCAGATAGGCGCGCCCCAGAGTCAGCTGGTTGGCGATCCCGCTCAGGAACAGCTCGACGGCGGCCAGCAACCCGAGCCAGGCCCAGAAGGGCCAGGCGGGATGGGGACCGTTGGCGACCATCCACGCGGATCCCAGGCCCAGGTAGATGAGCGCCCCGACCGCCCCCTCGACGGTCGGCCCGCTACGTGGGGGACGGAGAAGGCGAGGGCGACGCGCTGGGCCGGGGGCTGATGGGCGCGATCCGAGGTGGAGTGACGGCGGGGGCGGGGGAGCCGCCCGGCGACGGCGAAGGGGTGGGTGGGGCGCCGGGCGCCGGCTGCGCGCCGGGCTGCCCGTCGGCAGCGGCTCCCCCGCAGGTTGCGCTTGGTTCTCCGGTCCCACGAATGAAGATCTCATCGTATTTCTGGTTGGCCGGCGTCGTCGCGGTGGCGAGGTTACCGTCCTGCCTGCAGACGGTGTCGGTCACGATACCCGGCGGCCGCGTCCAGTCGGCGGGCCAGGGGTGCCGCCTGTAGTAGCTCTCCACGAAGGGCGCCCAGACCGTGATGCCGACGTGCTCGCCCCAGAGCACGTCGGTCGGGCACATCCAGCCGGTCGGCTTGAATCCGCTCGCCAGGTACCCGAACCCCGACTTGCAGGCGGGCCCGCTGTCGATGTGGGCCATCATCGAGGCCACCGCCAGATCGGGCGAGTAGCCGACCCACCAGGCGTTCGTCCAGGACTCCGTGGTCCCCGACTTGGCGGCCACCGGCCGGCCGGCGAGGGGCCAGCCGAGCTCGGTGCGAACGGGGCCCCGGAGGATGCTGGTGACGAGGTAGGCCAGCTCCGGCGAGATCACCCGGACGTGCGAACCGCCGCCGTCGTAGGACTCCAGGACCCTGCCGCCGTCGTCCGTGATCCGGAGGATCGCGTGCGGCGAGACGCGGTAGCCCCCGTTGGCGAAGGTCGAGTAGGCGGCCAGGTGCTGGATCATCTCCACGTCCGCGGACCCGATGGTGACGGTGAGCGAGTGGGGGTCGATCGGCGTCGTGATCCCGAGCCGGCGCGCGAAGTCGATCACCATCTGGGAGCCGAGCCGCTTGTAGACCCAGAGCGCGGGCAGGTTGCGGGATTCCTCGAAGGCACGTCGCAGCGGGATCATGCCTTCCAGGCGGCCGTCCCAGTCCGTGAAGCGGTGCCCGTCGATGACCGGATGCCGATCGTCCAGCTTGGTGGCGGCGGTGTAGAGGCCATGCTCCAGGGCGGCGCCGTAGGTGTAGATCTTGAACGACGAGCCCGGCTGGCGCTTGGCCAGCGTGAGGTTGACCTGGCCGGAGATGGCGGCATCGTCGTAGCTGGCGCTGCCCACCATGGCCAGGATCTCCCCGCTACGCGGGTTCATGGCCAGCAGAGCGCCGGTATTGGCGCCCTTGTACCTGTAGACGGCGACCCCGTGCTGGACCCGCCTGACCGCGTCGCGCTGGCTGGCGAGATCGAGGGTGGTGACCACCTTGAGTCCGCCCTGGTAGGTCTCCTTGACTCCATAGGTCCGGACCAGGTACTGGACGACGTAGTCGAGGAAGTGTGCCGTCCCCGGGTCGCGAGCGGTGCCCAGCGCGGCCCGGTGGGTGGCGTCGAGCCGGGTCCAGATGTCGGTCGTGAACGCGGCGTGAGCCTGCTTGGGGGTGATCTCACGGGTGGCGACCATCGAGTTCAGGACCTCGCGCCAGCGCTGCCGCGCGCCGGCCCGCGCGTCCGGGCCCGCGAAGGGATCGTACCCGCTCGGGGCCCGCGGCAGTCCAGCCAGAAAGGAGGCCTGGGGCAGGGTCAGCTGGGACGCTTGGACGCCGAAGTAGGACTCCGCGGCCGCCTCGGTCCCGAACGACCCGTTCCCGTAGAAGATGCTGTTGAGGTAGAGGGAGAGGAC
>JBOHUX010000128.1:0-6651 GCA_050734915.1 Candidatus Dormibacteraceae bacterium | reverse complement strand
TGTATAAGAGACAGCCCTGCAGCTCGGCCGCGAGGGTCGGCTGCCGGTAGCCGCTGACCGCCTCCCGGACCTCCTTGAGTGCCTCCCGGGAGACCCGTTCGATGTCTTTCACCTCCGCCTCCGCCCGCTCCGGCGCGGTCGCCACCACGCGTCCCGCCAGCTCGCTCTTGATCGCGATCACGGAGAGGCTGTGGCCGAGCAGGTCGTGTATGTCGCGTGCGAACCGGGCCCGCTCCTCGGCCACCAGGTCCGCCGCCGCCGCTACCCCAGCGAGTAGATGCCCGGCAGCTCGCGATAGAGGCCCGCGTAGTCGAGGCCGTAGCCGATCACGAAGAGATCCGGGATCACGAACCCCGTGAAGTCGATCCCGACGCGCACCTCCCTCCGAGCCGGACGGTCGAGCAGCGCCGCCAGCGCGAGCGAGGCCGGCTTGGCGCGCTTGAGGCGTCTCATGATGACGTCGATGGTGCGGCCGGAGTCCACGATGTCCTCGATCAGGAGCACGTGCCGGCCCGTCAGGGGGCCTTCCACCATGTGGGCGAGCTTGACGCTGCCGGAGCTGGACGTGCGGTCCCCGTAGCTGGAGGCACGCACGAACTCCAGCTCGGCCGGGATGCTGAGCGCCCGGAGGAGGTCCGAGGCGAAGACGGTGGCCCCCTTGAGGATCACGACCAGGACCAGAGGCTGGTCGATGTCCGCGTACCGCTGGGAGATCTCCAGGCCCATCCGGCGCACCCGTCTTACGATCCGGCGAGGCGTGATGAGAGCCTTGCCGGCCCCCCGCAGGGGCGCGATGGGGGAGGGGGCAAGCACCTCTTGCATTGGGTCCGTCAAGGATACCCGGGACCCCCCTCTAGAAGGGCGGCAGGGGCCCGACCGAGGCGGCAAACGGCCGCCCTCCCCACAGGCGCGAGATCCGGTACCGCCCCAGGCCGCCGTCGAAGTTGACCGCGCGTCCCCGCTGGTAGACCTCGGGCCGGCTGAGGCGGTGGGGCGTGTGCCCGTGGACGACCCGGAACGAGCCGGTCCGGACCAGCCAGCTGTCGAGGCGCAGGGGGTTCTGCCGGAAGACGTGCCGAGGCGTCATCAAGGACCAGAGCGTCTCCTCCCCGCCGCTCTCCAGCAGCCGGCCCACCTCCCGGTTGACGTCCCCCAGGACGTCCTCTGCGCCGGCGTCGATGAGCCGCGCGTAGCCGTCGTTGTCCGAGTGCTGGGCGACGCTGCCGTCCTCGAGCCGGGCCAGGGCGGGGAGGCGGCGCATCCAGGCCGCCAGATCGGGGTCGCGCCGCAGCTCGTCGAGGTCGTGGATCTGGCCGCCGATGCTGACCCAGTAGCCGATCCGCGTCCGGTCGCGGAGAGCCCAGAGCATGGCCACCTCGTGGTTCCCAACCAGAACCGTCGAGTTGAGCCGGTCGCGCGCGTAGCGGAGAGCCCCCACCCCGAACGGCCCCCCGTCGACCAGGTCCCCCAGGAACAAGGTGTGCCACTGGTCCGCCGGGTAGGGGCGCAGCGCCGAGAAGAGGTGCTCGAGATCACCGTGCACGTCTCCCACCACCACCACCGGCAGATCGCCGCTGGCCGGCTCAGGCATCGGCCCGCGCCTCGAGGCCCGCTCCAGGTGAGCTCCCACCCTCGGATGGTATCGGCGCGGGAGGGCGGGAGAGGGATCAGGCGGGACCGCTCGCGGTAGTATTCGCTCTGGTCCGTAGGGGCGTAGCTCAGTCTGGTCAGAGCATCGGTCTCCAAAACCGAGGGCCGAGGGTTCGAATCCTTCCGCCCCTGCCACCATGGGCCGGGCCGCTAGCTCAACTGGCAGAGCGCCGTGCTGATAACGCGGAGGTAGGTGGTTCGAGTCCACCGCGGCCCACCAAGCTCGACCGTTCCTGACGTAACGCGAACGTCCGGGGTTCGTCCTCTTGGGGAAGTCGTGCGTTCAGCTCGCGACTCGAGGCTCGGTCAGCCAGGCTACAGATTGCTTCGCCGTGGCCCGGAAGAAGTAGTACAGGAACCTGACGACCAGCCCCTCGGGATCGCTTGCGATCGGTCAGGGCAACAGCCGCAGTGTGGGGAGGTGCCTCGGCCGGACGACCGCAAAGTGCCGGTGGTCTAGCGTCGCCAACTTAGACTCGCCGAGGCGCTCGACGATGGACAGCACCGCTGCGTCGACAAACCCGAGCGGAAGATCGCGATAACGGTCGACCAACTCCTGAGCGCGCGTGTAGTCGGCCGACCGCAGATCCTCGACCCCGACGCGTGCTCCCTGGATGTCCATCAACAAGCTGAGAAAGGCCTCCGGCTGCAGTAGGCGGCTCGCCAGCCAATCGATCTCAACGAGGACCGGTGCCGGGATGACAATTGGCTCCTTTGCATCTTCGACGAGCGCCCTGCAGCTGTCATGGTCGCCGTCCGAGCGATCCATTGCCGCAAATAGCGGCCCAGTGTCGAGGATCAGCGCCAAGGGCTGGGCTCGAAAGGCAGGTCACCCGAGCGGCGGGCCCAGTCGGATCCCGGCTCGCCCGAGTCGCCAGACCCAATCAGGCGGAACCGATTCGGCTGTTCCGGCCGGCGGGGCGCTCTCGAAGGCTTGAGGCGGCGCAGCGCCTCGACCACAGCCTTCTTCGCTGGCATCCTGTAGTAAGCCCGTCTACCGCCACGAGTCGACTCTCCCGACTTCTCGACGAGCCCATAGCTGACCAGAACCCGAAGGTTCGGCAGCCAGGTACGATGCCCGGCGCGTCGCGCCAGCTCGTCGATCACCCAAGCGCCGGCGAACTCACCTCCATTGGGTTCGACTTGGTCCGACACTGCGATGGCCGCCTCCAGGACTGGAATCCAATCCGGGCGTTCGGCAATCAGGGAGGCGACAGCGCGTCTGGGGTCGGTCACACTTACCATCATATAGCATCATGGAGCATCTGCGGGGTTGCTAGGAATGGGCTCCTCCCCGCGGCGGCCACCCCCGCCTGACCACTGCCGAGGACGAGCTCCTGGGCAGCCGCGCCAGGCGGGCGTCCCTCAGCACCCGCCGCGCGCAGTTCCGGCCGGCCATGCCATGAACGCCGCCCCCGGGGTGGGTGGACGCGGAGCAGAGGTAGAGGCCCGGGATCGGGGTCGCGTACCGGAACCAGCCCGGGACGGGGCGGAGGAAGAGCTGCTGGTCGGGCGCCATCGAGCCGCCGCCGAGGTCGCCGCCGGCAAGGTTGGGGTTCTCGCGCTCCAGCTCGTCGGGCGTGCGCGCAAAGGCGCCCGCGATCAGGCCGTGGAGCCCGGGCGCGTGCCCCTCGAGGAGGTCCAACACGCGCTCCTGGAAGGGGGCCTTCGCCTCTGCCCAGCCCCCGGCGAGGGCGCCGGCGCGGTCACCGTCGCCGCGAGGCGAGGCCGGTACGTGGGTCTCCAGCCAGAGCGTGTGAGCGCCCGAGGGTGCGCGTGAAGCGTCGGCCAGGCTCTGCTGGCCCACCACCAGCAGCGGCCGGCCCGGCAGCAGGCCCCGGTGGACCTCGAAGGAGGAGCGGGCCATCTGCTCCAGCGACCCGGTCAGGTGGACGACACCCGCGTCGCGAAGCGCCGCGGCTGTCCAGGGCGCCGGGCCACGGAGCGCCAGGTCGAGCTTGAAGATGCCGCTCCCCGGCCGGAAGCGCCGCAGCCCCTCCAGGTAGGCGCGGGGCACGTGCTCCTCGCCGACGAGGTCGCGGAAGAGGACAAGCGGCCCGGTGCCGGCGAGCACCGCCCGCCGCGCCTCGACGCGCTCGCCCCCGGCCAGCTCGACCCCCGCGGCCCGGCCACCGGCGATGAGCACCCGTTCCACCCGCGCCCCCACGGTCACGGTTCCGCCCGCCTCCTCCACCGCCCCCACCAGCGCCTCCGCCAGCTTCCCCGCGCCCCCCGCCGGCACCGGCATCCCGACGTCCTGGGCGACCATCGCCAGGACCAGGGCCAGAGGCACGCCGCCGGTCGCCTCCACCGAGAGGTCGGAGTGGCTGATCCCACCCGCCAGCAGGGCCCGCGCCGGCTCCGAGCGGAAGTGGTTGCGGGACAGCACCTCCACCGGCTCGATGAGCATCCGGGCCAGCTCCAGGGACCCGCGCAGGCCGGTCGAGCGCAGGAGCCGCAGTACCGCCGGCGGCGAGGGGGGGAGCGGCCCCAGCATCAGTCGGAGGACGCGCCGGCCGGCCGTTTGCCACCAGCGCCAGAGCTCGAGCCACGCCTCCCCGTCTCCCGGCGAGATGGCGGTCAGCGCGGCGGCGGTCCGCTCCGGGTCCCGGTGGCAGGCCGCCGCCGCCTGGGGGCTCACCCCCGCGGCGACCGGGACCTCGAAGTGGCGCCACTCCAGGCGGCGGTCCAGCCCCAGCTCGCCGAACACCGGCGAGGCGTGGAGCATCCCGTAGAAGGCCGAGAAGCTGTCGTGAAGGTGGCCGGGCAGGGTCAGCTCCTCGGTCCTGACCGCGCCCCCCGCCACCTGGGCCGCCTCCAGCACCGTGACCGACCAGCCGGCGCGGGCGAGCAGGCAGGCCGCCACCAGCCCGTTCGGGCCCGACCCGATGACGACCGCGTCGGCGGCTCCCATCAGCGGCCGGCCCGGACCCGTGGCACGGCCGAGAGGCCGAACACGGCCCGCTCCGGCAGCTCGGCCGCCGTGTACTGGGAGTCGTGGGTCAAGAGGTCTCCCTCGCGGGCCGGCTCCAGGATCGCCGGGCGCGGCTGGAGGGCGAGCCCACCCCGGTCACCAGCGCGCGCGAGTCCTGATCGCCGCAGGGGTGTGCCGTCGGACGGAGTCCAGTGACCAACTCTGGAAGTCGATGATGCCGGTCTTCTTGGCCAGGGGTCTTTGGGCGTCGTCGATCCAGTGCCGGGGGAAGGGGTTGGGCCCTACCAACTCGTGCTCCGCCGTCCCGTCCGCGGGGATGGTGAGGAGGCTGGCCCTGGGGGCGGGAGCAGATATGCTCCGACTGCCATGGCCCAGCGGACAATCCGGGTCGCGTGAGCATCCTCCACGGGCTCTCGGTGGGCGACGCGTCGTTCCGGGGCTCCCACATGGGCAGGCTTTGACCGGATCCGGGACGAGGACGATCCAGCTCGTCGAGCTGGCGCCCCCGGTGATCCACGCTCTGGCCGCCGGCGATCTCGCCGCGGCGAACCGGGCCGCACTCATCACGTTCACGTTGACGCCGTACTTCGTGGCTCCCGAGTCGAGGAGCACGTGGCGACGGCGGAGCAAGCAGATCGAGGCCGATCCCGCCACGGCCGGATGGATCACCCGCGCCATCGTCGACGCCGATCGGTGGATGGCCGTCGGGCGGGCCGGGTACCACGGGCCCCCGGATCCGGCCGGGATGGTGGAGGTGGGCTATGCCGTCGATCCCCCCCATCGTCGGCGGGGTTACGCCCGCGCGGCACTCGTGGCACTGCTCGAGCGCGCCCAGCGTGAGCCGGAGGTGCGCACGGTTCGCGCGACCATCCGTCCCGACAACCACGCCTCCCGCCTGCTGGTGTTGCAGTACGGATTCATCGAGGTGGGCGAACAGTGGGATGACGAGGACGGCCTGGAGACGATCTTCGAAGTGCGAGCGGACCACTGATCCGGCACCGCGGCGCGGAACGCTGAGCCCGGTCCGGTTTCGCCGGTCCGGCGCGCTCACGCCGCGCGTGGCCGCGCCCAGCGCCGCCCCTGACCCCGTTCATGTCCCCTTCACCTCCGTCCGGCACGCTGTCGCCATGGCAGACTCTGAACGCGATCAGGCGCCGGCGCAGGTGATCGATCTCACGGAACGCCTTCGGAGGCAGGCGAGGCCGCCCCAAGGCGTCATCCAGCTGCGTCGGAGCAGAGGCGGGCGCCTGCTGCGCCTCCCTGACCCGCGGACCCCTGGACCGCCCGCGCCCGAGGCCGCCTGAGGCTGCCTTGAGACCCGTGATCTCGCGGCTGAGCTAGGCTAGATCGGGCCCGGGCCGGCGAGGGGCTGCCGGCGGTGCGGGGAACCGCTCCCCACCCCACGGCCTCCGCTCATTGCCTGGAGGACGTAGAGCTCGTCGCCCGCACCCAGCGGCGTGTCCAGCTCGTCGCGCACGTCCACCTCCCCCAGGAAGATGTGGAGGTGCTGGCGCAGCCTTCCCGACTCGGTGAGCAGGTGGACGCGGACCACGGACTCGGCTCCGAGCGAGTCGAGCGCCTCGCGGACGGTGGCTCCGGAGACCGTGAGGCTGCGCATGCCGCCGCAGTAGGGCGCCAGCGTGACAGGCAGCCGAAGCGTCGCCATCTCAGATGCGGAAGGCCGCCAGTGACTCCACCCGGGGGAAGCGCCCGGGCACCTTCTGCCAGCTCTGCCCCTCATCCAGGCTGCAGTGGACGTCGCCCAGCGAGGTGCCGACGTAGACGGCGGGCGGATCCTCGCGGTCAACGATCATCGAATTGCGCAGCACGCCGCCCCAGTTGGGCCCCTCGAGCCCGCGATGCATGCGCTCCCAGCGGTCGCCGCCATCGCGCGTCCGGTAGACGCCGAAGTCGCCGGCCGGGAAGGTCCGCGAGTAGCTCTCCTCCTGCGGCACCACGAACAGCGTCCTCGGCTGGCCGGGGAGCATCACGATCGGGAATCCGAAGCCGGAGGGCAGCCCGTTCTCGATCCGCTCCCACCTGTCGCCGGCGTCGTGCGTCCGGAC
>JBOHUX010000127.1:0-6784 GCA_050734915.1 Candidatus Dormibacteraceae bacterium | reverse complement strand
GCGCCCCCAGGAGATCCGGGCCGCCCTCGCGCGAGCCGCGGGGGCCGGCGTGCCGGCCTGCGTCAACGTCCTCTGCGACCCGGAGGCTGAGTATCCTCGTTCATCGGTTCTGATGTGAGGGCCAACGGTTAGATGAGTGCAGTCAAGAGCGCCGCCGCCGTCGAGGCCGACGAGTGGCGCACCGCCCAGACGCAGTTCGACATCGCGGCCGAGATCCTGAAGCTGGATCCGGCGCTGCGCGCCATCCTGCGCGACGTCCAGCGCGAGTTCACGTGCCACTTCCCGGTCAGGATGGACAGCGGCCACACGCGGGTCTTCACCGGCTACCGCGTCCAGCACAACATCAACCGCGGACCGGCCAAGGGCGGGATCCGCTATCACCAGGACGTCTCGCTCGAGGAGGTGAAGGCGCTGGCGATGTGGATGACCTGGAAGTGCGCGGTCGTCAACATCCCCTTCGGCGGCGCCAAGGGCGGGGTCATCGTCGAACCGCGCGAGCTCAGCCTCAACGAGCTGGAGCATCTGACCCGGCGCTTCGCGACCGAGATCTCGGTCCTGATCGGGCCCGATCGCGACATCCCCGCCCCCGACATGAACACCAACGCGCAGACCATGGCCTGGTTCATGGACACCATCTCCATGCATCGCGGCTTCTCGGTCACCGCCTCGGTGACGGGCAAGCCGCTCGAGGTGGGGGGATCGGCGGGAAGGACCGAGGCGACCGGGCGCGGGGTCATGATCTGCACCCTGGCTGCCCTCCAGCAGGTCGACCTCCAACCCTACCGGGCGCGGGTGGCGGTGCAGGGCTTCGGCAACGTCGGCAGCGTCTCGGCCCGGCTCCTGGAGGAGGCCGGCTGCACGATCGTCGCTGTTTCCGAGGACTACGGCGGCATCTACAACCCGCTCGGGATCTCGGTCAAGAGAGCGCTCGAGTACCGCGGGCGCGAGAAGACGCTGCGCGGGTTCCCGGGTGCCAAGGAGGTCACCAACCAGGAGCTCTTGGAGCTGGAGTGCGACGTCCTGGTGCCGGCCGCGATCGGCAACCAGCTCACCTCCCGGAACGCCGGCGCCGTGCGGGCGAAGCTGATCGTGGAGGGCGCCAACGGTCCCACCACGCCGGAGGCGGACGACGTCTTCCGGAGCCGCGGCATACTGCTGGTGCCCGACATCCTGGCCAACGCCGGCGGCGTGACGGTCAGCTACTTCGAGTGGGTCCAGGATCTGCAGTCCTTCTTCTGGTCGGAGCACGAGGTCAACCAGAAGCTCCAGCACATCATGGAGCGCGCCCTCCGGGAGGTGCTGGCGACGAGGGCGGAGCGCAAGCTAGACATGCGCAGCGCCGCTCAGGTGCTGGCGGTCGAGCGGGTGGCGGCCGCCACCGCCGACCGGGGAATCTACCCGTGAACTGGGCCTCGGACGCCGGTCAGGCGGCTCGCTGAGCGGGTTCTTCGCGGCCGCCGGCGGCCGGCTCCTGCGGGGCGAGGCGGTCCGCCAACGCCCGCAGGGCCGTCGCCACCGGGCGCGCAACCCGGCGCCGCCGCCGCCGGGGGACGCGCCGGTCGAAGCCCATCCGGGACGACGCCTCCGCCTGCCGGCGCGTCGCATCGGTCCTGTCGCGCACGAGCTGCTCCAGATCCCAGTAGTTCATGACTGCAATATAGCGGTAAAGGCATATCGCGGTCAAGCGATCTAGCAATATTCCGGCGGGGAGGTATAGTTAAAGGACGATGCCGGTCGTCGAAGAGAGCCAGATGGCTCCGCGCTCGATCCAGGTCGAGCCGTCGGCCGCCTCGGAGCTGTTCTGGTCGCTGCGCGCGGTGGCGGGCTGCGCGGACCTCGAGGGGCGGGTGGGAACGCCACCCATCGAACCGGCGCGCCGCCGCCTGGGGGCGCGCGTGCGCGAGCTCTGGGGGGACGGGCAGCCCTGCGACTTCAGCGAGCTGATCATCCTCGCGCAGCTCACCGGCCACCTCTTCGACCTTTCCCTGGACGGCTTTTTCGCCGACCTCCGGCAGCCGCCGGGCGCCGGCGCCGACGACCTCCCGCTGCGCTCGGAGACCGCCGAGGACCGGCGCCGCCTGCTCGACCGGCTTGGGCGCCTGGCTCGCGACGCCGGGTTCCGAGCCGGCTACCGGGACGTGGTGTCGGCAGTCTGGGAGCTGGCTCGTCGTGAGTGGGAGGACGAGGGGTTGGGTGCGGTTCAGGAGGCGTGCGCAGCGCGGCGCGAGATGGCCGCCGGCGGCGCACCCCTCCGGGATCTGCTGGAGGCGCATCCGGGGCGCCATCGAGCCAAGTTCTTCAGCCAGCAGGAGGACGCCGCTGAGCGGGGCGAGCTGGCGCTGGTGCTCACCCATCTCGGCCACCACTCGATCTTCCTGGATCTCCCCGGCGTCTACTACACGGCGCTGCCGATCGGGGACAAGAGCTCGCTCAGCTCTCTGAGGCGCACCTCCGCGGCGCTCGCCAAGCGAGCCAAGGTGCTCGCCGACCCGACCCGCTTCGCGATCCTCGGCCACCTGGCCGAGCATCCCTCGTCCATCACAGAGATCGCGCGCGCCTTCGCTCTCGCCCAGCCCACCGTCAGCGCCCACTTCCGGCTCCTCCGCGAGGCCGGCCTCGTGGTCCCCGACAAGCGCGACGGCCGGACCGCCTTCGAGGTTGATCGCGGCCGGCTGGAGGCGCTCCTGGGCGACCTCCGCCGGGCGCTCCTGGCGGACTGACCTCCGTCGGCCGATCCCATCCATGATTGGCTGGTGGGCAACGTCATCCTCACCCCGCGCCTGCGGCTGAGGCAGGTCTCTTCCGAGGAGGCGGCCGAGGTGCTGCAGGGGCGCCAGGATCCGGAGCGGCCCTGGATCGAGGGCTACCCGATCGAGGGCACGCTCGACGCCGCGCGCGGCTTCCTGTTCGGCGTCCGGTCAGGGATCGATCACGGCGATTTCGGGATGTACCAGATCGTCAGGCTCGAGGACGGCAGGGTGGTCGGAGACATCGGCTTTCACGGGCCCCCGGCCCCCGACCGCTCGGTGATGATCGGCTACGGGCTCGCCCCCCGCGCCCGCAGCCACGGCTACGCGACCGAGGCGCTGCGGGCGCTCGTCCACTGGTCGCTCTCGGCGGGAGGGGCGGCGCTCGTCAGGGCGGACACCCTGCTCGACAACGTGGCCTCGCAGGCGGTGATGGAGCGGGCCGGCATGCGGACGGCCGGTGACGACGACCAGTTGCGCCACTACGTCTACCCCTGAGAAAGTCGGTCAGGTCTCCCGGTTGCGAAAGCTCCAGATCGCCAATCCGAGCATGATCACCAGCCAGAGCGCGACCCAGGCCAGGTAGGCCGTGTTGGGCGGGCTGGCGACGAAGAACGGGAAGGCCTGCGCGCCGCGTCCCCCCTGCGTCGTGGTGGCGATGAACTCCGGTGGCTCGAGGCTGAAGTTGGCGCCCCGCCAGAGGCCGTCGGTGGGGAGAAGGAGCCGGCTGACCGTCCCCACCCTGGTCACGGTGTCGTTCTGGAACGCGATCCCGAAGTTGCCCACCACG
The DNA here is from genome assembly GCA_050734915.1 of Candidatus Dormibacteraceae bacterium. Classification (GTDB taxonomy): domain Bacteria; phylum Chloroflexota; class Dormibacteria; order Dormibacterales; family Dormibacteraceae; genus JBOHUX01. Next base: position 3,247 of record JBOHUX010000127.1, on the reverse strand, counting down.
CCGGCCATCCAGGCCATCCCGAAGAGCACGATCGCCACCACGCCGCCGGTGATGGCCGAGAGCCGGGTGCTGAAGAGCAGCGTCAGCGTCAGGAGCGTGATGCCCTCCACCACCAGGTAGGCCTCCATCTCGACCGGATGGACCGGGTGGTAGCCCGTCGCCCACCGCACCAAGAGCAGCTCCAGGGTGGTCGCCGCAATCGTGTAGATGACGATCAGGATCGTGAAACCGGCCCACTTCCCGAGCACCACGTGCGAGCGCCGGACCGGGCGCGCCAGGATCGAGAGGGTGATGCCCGACTCGACCTCGGACGAGATGGTCGGCGCGGAGACGAACGCCGCGCTCAGCGCGAGCACGAAGCTGAACATGAACATGACCAGGATCAGGAGCTGCGAGGCGAGGGCTCGCATCTCCCCGACGGGGACCAGCCGGCCGTGGTCCTTGATCGTGGTCAGGCGCTGGAAGCCCCAGCCGGTGAGGAGGATCACGACCACCGTCAAGAGCAGCAGGGCGAGCATCAGCCGGCGCCGGGATGCCTCCTTCATGGTCAGGCGCGCGATCGTCCAGACCGCCATCAGGTGGCCCCCTCGAGCAGTTGCAGGAACCGATCTTCGAGGTTCTGGTGGCGCGGCTCCACGGCGTACACGTGGCCGCCGAGGGCGACGATGCCGGCGACGAGGTCCGGGACCCGCTCGGCGGCAACGCCGCGCAGGGTGAGCCATTCGCCCTCGTCCTCGACCTTGCCGAAGCTCTCCAGGCCGGCTCGCTGGGCAGGCGAGAGCCCGGTCACCCGCACCCGCACGGCGTCGCCGCGAAGGAGATCCTCGAGCGTGCCGATGGCGATGACACGGCCTCCGTCCACGATCGCCACCCGGTCGCAGACCTGCTCCACCTCGGTCAGCATGTGGGAGTTGAGGAAGACGCTCACCCCGCGCCCGCGTAGCTGGCGGATCACCTCGCGGACGTCGTGCCGGCCGACGGGATCGAGGGCGGAGGTGGGTTCGTCGAGGAAGGCCAGCTCCGGCCGTCCGAGGAGCGCGACGCCGAGGCCGAGCCGCTGCTGCATGCCCTTGGAATAGGTGCCCACGCGGTCGCCGTCCCTGCCCACGAGGCCGACGGTGGCGAGCGCTTCGTCGATGGCCCGTGCCCAGTCGGCCCGGGGCATGCGGGCAAGCTCGCAGTGGAGCGCGAGGACCTCCCGGCCGGTCAGCCAGTCCTGATAGCGGAAGAGCTCGGGCAGGTAGCCTATGCGCCGCCTCGTCTCGAGGTCGCCGGCGGGCGCGCCCAGCACCATCGCCTGGCCGGAGGTGGCTTGGATGAGGCCGGTGAGCAGCTTGACCGCCGTCGTCTTGCCGGCGCCGTTGGGTCCCAGGAACCCGAAGATCTCGCCCCTGGGCACGGTCATGGTGAGTCCCGCGAGGGCGACCGTCTGCCCGTAGCGCTTGGTCAGCTCCGAGGTGTGAATGGCGGGCGAGGAGCCGGCCACGGCCGGCTCCTCAGCACGAAGTGGGGTGGTGGTTGCCTCAGCCAAGGGCCGAGGCCGCGTCCCGCGCCGCCTGGGCGTCGATGAGCCCGCCCACCGCGTGGACGAGGCCGTCCTTCTCCCACACGACCGCGGAGCCGATGCCGCTGTTCTCGGTGATGAGGACGCCGGGCACGTTGTTGATGGTGATCCGCTGGGAGCTCATGAGCTTGGCCGCGATCGGGATCGGCAGGGTCCTGGTCAGATCTCCGAGCTTTGTGATCTCCTGGGCGACGCCGGTGGGGAAGCCGGGCTGGGCGACGAGGTATCGCTCGATCTCGCCCACCGTCAGCTTGCCGCTGCTGTAGACGCTGGGCGCCTTCGTCACCGCCACCGCGAAGTCTGGCGTCGAGCCAGGGCCGCCCCCGTATGCCGCCACGATGGCCGGCCCGACGTTGGCGTAGAGGGTGCTGCCGTCCATCCCGGCGGGCATCGGCGGAAGCGCCTTGCCGATCGCCTGGGCGTGTGCCTGGGCCTTGGCCGCCGAGAAGGTGAAGCTTCCCTGCTCGGTGTCCACCACGTAGTAGGTGGGTTGCCCGCTGACGCCGGCGGGCAGCCGTCCGGGCAGCGTCAGGCTGAGCCCGGTGGCCGCCTCCGCCGCCGCCAGGCCGGCGACCTGACGAGGGGCGTGACTGGTGCCCGTCTTCTCGGTGCCGTAGGCGCTCAGGTCGGGCAGCGCCCGCATGTCCTGGGCGGAGAAGGTGACCGGTGCCACCTGGGCGGGCTCGAAGATCCGGGTCACGTTGCCGAACGCCATCACGGCCGCGGTTCCGGCGCCGAGCACCAGGGCGGTGGCGACCATCACCGGACGCCCGGCCGGGCGGATCCGGATCGGGTCGAGCCGGGCGGCCAGCCGGGGCAGGAGGCGGGCGGAGCCCGCCGTCTCGACTCGCTTCGTGATGCCGCGCAGGGCGGCTTCCGTCCTCACCGCGGGCGCCGGGGCCGCCAGGAGAGCGGCGGTGGCATCCCGGTCGGCGCGTGCGGATGCGAGCGCCTGCCCGCACCGCTCGCAGACCTGCGTGTGCGCTCGCTGCGAGTCGGCGATGGAGTCGGGGTCGTCGAGAAGATGGCGGAGCGCGCCGTCAGAAAGATGTCGCATGTTCTATCTCCTTGCGGAAGGCCGCCTCCGCCCTTCGAAGCCGGGTGCCCACCTGACCGATGCCGACGCCCATCGCCGCTGCCACCTCGGCATAGCTGAGGCCGCTGTAGCGGAGCCCGAGCACCGTGGCGCTGCCCTCGGGAAGGCGGGCCAGGGCCCGACGCACCGTCCGCCGGCGCTCGGCATGAACCACCTCCAGCTCCGGATCGGCCAGTGGCGCCGGATCCTGCTGGGCCAGCTCCCGCCGGCGGCGCCGGCGATCTCCCCGCAGTATGTTGAGCGCGGCGTGGGCGGCCGCCCGGTGCAGCCAGGCCGCCGCGTACGGCGCGCCCGACGGGTGCCGGCGATGGAATGACCAGAAGACCTCCTGGGCCACGTCCTCGGCCTCCGGGCGATCGGCCAGAATATGCTGAGCCACCCCCACCACCCGGGCGTACTCCGCCCGGAAGAGCCTCTCGAAGGCCTCTGTGGGGTCCGTGGAGGTCACCAGCCGCGGCCAGGCATCGATCTTCACTGTCCTCTCGAGCACCACCGCGCCCGGTTTTGTGACATCCGACCTCTTGAAGCCCACTCACCAGGGGAACAGCGTCCCGGCCCGATCGGGTACGGCCACGAAGGCTTCCCAG